>CACZNS010000340.1 GCA_902782575.1 uncultured Lachnospiraceae bacterium | reverse complement strand
GAATCGTCTCCCATGAATTCCGCGCCGATCTCAGTCTCTTCCCTGAGCTTGCCCCGGTATCTGGAGGAGTTCGCAAACACGTTTCCCATGTAAGAGAGCTTTACGATGTCCGTTTCGTCCACAAAATATTTGGCAGCCGCCCTGGCGATCCCGGGTGTGAAGTCCGAGCGCAGCACCAGGGTGTTGTTGTCCTGATCGAAGAATTTGTACAGCTCGTTTGAAGGCGTGGTGCCGATCTCATTCGCAAAGATATCGAAGAATTCAAAGGAAGGTGTCTCGATATCGTGATAGCCGAAGCGCCTCAGCACATCGTGAAGCTCGATCTGCAGCCTGAGCTTCCTTTCGTATTCATCGCCGTAGGAATCCCTTACTCCGTCCGGCGTATGCAGCAGTCTGTTTTTCATAGATCATTCCCCTGCCGTGCCGCGGCGGGATGCGCGGTACGGGCATTCACTTTAGTCCTTTAACGTGCTACTATGGTAGTGAAATAAATTCCAGCTGATTATAGCGAATCCTTTTCCCGATTGTCAAGGTCGAGCTGGATATAGTCCAGATACGGCACCAGGATCCCCGGCTTCGGCTCCATGATATACCGCTCATCCAGCTCCTCAAAGCGAAAGCTTTTGCGTCCGCCCTCCTCTTTTCTCTTCCAGAACAGCTCCAGCTGGCGGAAGGTCAGGTAATATAAGATATTTTGAGCCGTAAAATCCAGCAGGAAAAAGGCCACGCCTCCCTGCCGTTCAAACTCCCGCATGAAAAACACCTGATGCTCGTGAATGTTCTGGAGGGCAAAGGTATCCATCGCGCATTCCTTGGCATCGAAGCATACCGGGATCCCCTGCACCGCCCCGATATAGTCCACGGTGCTCTTCTGGTCAAAATAGGCCTTTTTGATGAGCCTCGTCTCTTTGTCAAATTCCAGAGGGGTGATGGGTGTCGGGATCTTCTGGATCAGCGCCAGATGATTCTGCTCATATTTTTCATTGGTACGGTTTATGAGCTCTTCCAGAGCCGAGCCCCTTAAGCCCCTTGAATTCCATGTACCCATATCCGCTCAAAGCTCCTTTGCCGGAAGCCCCAGCTTTTTCAGAAGGCCCTTCAGATCCTCCGGGAGCTCTGCCCTCACCTTCATGCCCTTTAAGATGTCTTCCGGAAATATGTTTTCATGGCAGTGAAGCATCTGCCGCTTGCAGCCGTCCCGTCCCGCCCCGTATTTCCCGTCTCCGTACAGGGGATGGCCGAGGAAGGAAAGATGGGCCCGGATCTGATGCGGCTTTCCGGTGATCAGCCCTGCCGATATCAGCGAGGCCTGATCCGAGGAAGCAAGCACCTGAAACTCCGTGACGATCCGCTCCGCCCGCTCCGAAGGCTCCGATAAGACCTCCGCCCGGTTTGCCCTGCGGTCCTTTTTCAGATACGCGGTAAGCCTCCCTTCCTGCCGGAAGCGCCCGTGGCAGACCGCCAGATAATGCTTTTCGATCCTTCTGTCCCGGATCGCGGAATCCAGGGTCTGAAGCCCGCGGATGCTCTTCGCGCAAAGGACGATGCCGCTCGTATTCACATCCAGCCGGTTGCAGACAGAGGGCCTGCATACCTCATCATGCGGCACATACCGGAGCAGAAGGCTGTTTAAGGAGGGCTTCCCGCTCCCGTCGCTCTGGGTCCTCAAGCCCGCCGGCTTATTGTAAAACAGGTAGTCGGCATCCTCATAGAGGATCCTCTTCGGGTCCAGCGTCTCTCCTTTTTCCGGCTCCGTCTCCCTCACCGGCCCGGAGCTCAGCTGCTCAAAGGTCTGATCCGAAAGAAAAAACCGGACGCTGTCTCCTGCCTGCAGCCTCTCGGTGCCGTCCGCCTTTCTTCCGTTCAGCTCGATATTCTTGTTTCTCAGGAATTTCCGGACCAGTCCCTGCTTTGCCTCCTTCAGGATCCTGAGGGAATATTTGAGCAGGGTCAGTCCTTCTTCCCGTTCCGTTATCCTGTATTCCTTCATAGAGAAAGGTTTGCGATCAGAGCAAGGAGGCGCTTATCCTCCGGCTCTTCTTCCCCGTAATCCGAGGCAAGCTTCGACAGCCTACCCTGAAACCGGGAGAAATCCGTAAAGATCTTTACCCCCGGGCTCTTAAAATCATTTTTCGCCGCCATCTCCCGGATATGCTTCTCCACGACTCCCGTATCCATCTTCGGATCCTCCGAATATCCCGCCAGGGTTCCGTTGGCGCAGATAAAAACATTGACCCCGTAGCTCTTCTGGGTGGTGGTGATGACGGAATCGTAAAATGCCGGCACCGTCCCCCGCAGCTCCTCGCAGGTGTCGTATATCCTCACAGGGCCCGTTTTATGCAGCACAAACATCACGAAGGAGACAACGGTCATGGCTGCCGGGATGCAGACCACCACGGCCGTGATCCCGAACATCGTGGAATATGCCGGATAACGGAGCTTTCCGAAGAGGAAGATGGCGAAAGCAAAGATCAGCAGCATCACCGCCTTGAGAAAGGTGTATCGCCGCATCCTGTTCAGATATCCGTATTTTCCCTTTTCGGGCTTCTTCATAATAATTCCAGATAATCCTGAACGAAGCAGTCGGACAGCTCCCGCTTCGTATCTTCCTGTTCCTCGGAGTACACATCCGCCACCGCGCAGACCCTCATTCCGGCTGCCCTGCCGGCGCGGATCCCCTGGCAGAGATCCTCGAAGACCAGACACTCCCCGGGGCTTACGGAAAGCTTTTCCGCAGCCTTCAGATAAATGTCCGGGGAAGGCTTCCCCTTTTTCACCTCCGCCGCGGTGACCATCACGTCAATGTACCGGTCAAAGCCCAGGCGGCGTCCGGTGGCCTCCGCCAGAGTCCGGATGTTGCTGGTGGCGATGGCGGTCTTGAGTCCCGCTTCCCTGCAGGCCTTCAGCAGCTCCTTGGCTCCCTTCTTGTACGGGACATCGTTTGCATAGCGGTCATAGGCCATCTGATTCCAGTGATCCATGATCTCCTCCACGGATTCCGGCAGATGATAGAATTCCTTGAAATAGACCGCCGTCTCTTCAAAGGACATGCCCTCGATCCCGAATTCATGCTGTTTGTCGTTTGAAAATCCCCGATCCTTAAGGAACTCATCGTCCACGTCCCGCCAGACCCACATGGAGTCGATCAATGTCCCGTCCATGTCAAAGATGACTGCGCGGATCCCGTCAAAAATAGAATGTGTCAGCTTCATGGTTCACTTCAGTTCCTTTAAGAATTCCAGCAGAAGCTCCCAGGTCCGTTGTGTGGATTCCACAGAGAGCTTTTCATGAGGGGTATGGGCTCCGTTGATCTGCGGGCCGAAGGAAACGATATCCACCGGCTTCATTGCCTGATAGATGATCCCGCACTCAAGCCCCGCATGGATCCCCTTTACCACGGGCTCGCTGCCGTTCAGCCGCTTATAGGTCTGCACAAGCTTCGGAAGGAGCTCCGAATTCTCGTTGTATTCCCAGGCCGGGTAATCCCCCTTGTATTCATATCTGCCGCCGAGGGTTTCGATCAGCATCCTGAGCTTTTCGGAAAGGAATTCCTTCTCCGAGGAAACGGAGCTTCGAAGGGCCGCTTCCACAAAAAATTCCTCTTCGTTCAGCCGCATGATGCCGAAGTTTAAGGAGGTCTGGACCAGATCCTTCTGATTCTCCTCCATGCACATCTTCTGCACGCCGTCCGGGATCATGTTCAGCAGGCAGATCAGCCTGCGCTGGCTCTTTTTCTTAAGGACCGGCTCTTTTGCCTCTTCCCGGCTCTCGCAGTAGATCATCAGGTTCTTTTCGTTCACACGGTATTCATTCCGGATGATCTTTTCAAATTCCGAGATCAGGGTCTCCAGGGTTTTGATCTCCTCCGCCGGGATATGCACATGGCATCCGGCCTCCCTGGGAATGGCATTGTCCATCAGGCCGCCGGAAAGCCTTGCGATCTTGAAATCGATCTTTCCTTCCAGATAATGAAGGAGCCTTCCCATGATGATGTTCGCGTTTGCCCGGTACTGGTCGATCATCTCCCCGGAATGGCCTCCCACCAGACCGCTGACGACGATCTTGTATTTTGTCCCGCTGTGCTCTCTCCATTTCATCGGGAGGGTCAGGGTTCCTCTCCTGCCGCCGGCGCAGCTGATAAAGAAGACGCCCTCGTCCTCCGAATCCAGGTTGATGACCTTCTTCGCCTTCAGTACGGAATAATCCAGACCCTTCGCTCCTTCCATCCCCACCTCCTCATCGACGGTGAAGAGACATTCTAACGGCGGATGAGGGATCTCCTTCGAATCCATCAAAGCCAGGGCATAGGCCACGGCGATCCCGTCGTCCGCTCCCAGGGTCGTCCCTCTGGCAAAGACCGTATCGTCCATCACGGCAAGCTTCAGCGGATCCGTAAGGAAATCGTGCCTGGTCTGGGAGTCCTTCTCACAGACCATATCCATATGCCCCTGGATCATCACGGGCTCCGATGCTTCAAAGCCTCCGGTCCCCGGCATTTTGATCACTACATTTCCCAGGTCGTCCCGGATCACCTCCAGAGAACGCTCCTTCGCAAAGGCGGTGAGATAGTCCGATATCCCCTTTGTGTTTCCCGACCCTCTCGGGATGGCGCTGATCTCCTCAAAAAACGCGAAGACCTTTGCCGGCTCCAGTCCGTTTAATACCCCCATTCTGTTTTCTCCTTTATCGGTAAATTTAAGGGAGAGCGGCGCCCTCCCTCGTGATTGACAGTTATAGTACAGTTAACGTCCTACAGGATATCGATCCCGTCGTCAGACCTGGGCTTGATCGGCGGTCTCGCCTGCGGAACGGCTTCCTCGGGATTCTGCACCGGTGCCTGCACCTCCGGAACCGCATCGCCCATATTCGGCTCGATGGGGATCGTTGCGGTCTGGCCCATCATGCCCGTGACGGGGATGTCCGCGTCCACCTGCCTGGACAGCTGCGCACGGTTGGCTGTCACACGGTTCATGGCATCGTTCAGGGAATTGATCAGCTCGCTGTAGCGGTCCTCCGCGCTGGTGATGGCCCGGTTGATGATCTCCTGCAGGCTTGCCAGAGCGTCGTCCGTATACTGCACCGCGCTCATCTGGTAGTTGTTTGCGTCCGTCGTAGCGCTGGTCAGAAGCTCCTGTGCGTTGATCCGGGCCTGAGTCACGATCTCATTTGCCTGTGCATAGGCCTGCTGCATGATCTCGTTTTCATTGACCATTTCGTTCTGATACGCCTGGGCCTTCGCAATGATCTGGTCTCCCTTTTCCCGCGCCTTCTCCAGGATCGCTTCCTGATTGACGATCATCTTGGAATACATCCGGATCTCCTCCGGTGTACGGGAACGCAGCTCTTCAAGAAGCTCGTAGATGTCTTCCTTATTTACGACAATGCTTTCCTTGTTGCTGAAGGCTGCATATTTGCAGTTATCCAGCAGCTCGTAGATATCATCTATCGTCTGTTCGTACTTCCCCGCCATAACCGATCATTATCCTTTCCGAAACTTTTCATATATCTGGTCTGCGATCCGATCCGGCACAAACAGGCTGATATCGCCCCCGAATGCCGCCACCTCGCGGACCGTCGTGGATGAGAGATATGCATATTCCAGACTGGTGGTCAGGAATACCGTATCCGCCTCCGGAGCCATCTTTCGGTTTGTCTGCGCCATCTGCAGCTCGTATTCAAAGTCCGTGATCGCACGGAGACCGCGGATCACCACATCATAGCCGTTTTTCTTGACATAATCGGCAAGCAGACCCGAAAAAGAATCGACCTTTACATTGGGCAGATCCTGACATACATCCTTTAACATATTAACACGTTCGTCGGTAGAAAACAACGGACTTTTTGCTTTGTTGCTCAGGACGCTGACCGTCAGCGTATCGAAAATATGAGCCGCCCGGTGAATGATGTCGATATGACCGTTCGTAACGGGGTCAAAACTGCCCGGATATACCGCGTGTGCCATTTCTGCTTCTCCTTGTCTTCTTCAGCTGCCGAAGGATCCCAAAAAGCCCCCGGCTTTGTTTTCCGTTATCCGTCCGCCTCACGCCCTGACAAAAAACAGATGGCGGTTGGTCCTGTACTGCTTCGCTTTGGTGAGCTTAAAGCCCAGCTCCTCCACGAAATCAAACTCCGTATCGTTGGAGGCTTCCACGATGATCAGCGTATCCTCCCCCGCAAGCTTTGAGTGGGAAAGATAGGAAAGAGCGCTCCTCTCAAGGCCCTTATTGTAGGGCGGATCCAGAAAGATCACATCGAAGGGGCCCTTGCGCTCCAGCTGTTGCATCCCCGTCACCGCATCCGCCGTCAGCACCTCCGCCCGGTCCGTAAAATGCGTGATCTCCAGATTCTCCCGGATGACCTCCACGGCCTTGCGGTTGTTTTCGATAAAGAAGCATTTCCCGGCGCCTCTGGACAGCGCCTCGATGCCGATGCCCCCGCAGCCCGCAAAAACGTCCAGAAACAGACAGTCCGGGACATACATCTGGATCGTATTGAAAAGCGTCTCTTTATACCGGTCCAGGGTGGGCCGGGTGTCGTTTCCCTTCAGGCTCTTCAGTTGTAATCTGCGCGCGCTTCCCGCTATGACTCTCATGGCCGTCTCCCGATAACTACCGTATCCCGCTCACCCTCAGATCAGCGTATTCTCCGTATGATCCACAAAGGAGACCGAGGTAACGAAATCCTCCTGCATCAGCTCGTGCAGAAGCCTCTCCCGCTCCCGGATCCTGAGCTCTATCGTCATGTTCATGCCGTGCTCATCCGCATTCTGCGATCTGATATGGGAATAAGAGCTGTTGTTCTTGACGATATCCATGATGATCCGCTCCGCTTCATAGCTTTTGGCATTTACCACCATCAGCGTGACGTTCTTTCCCTGCTTCACGTTCATGAGCACGACGATGATCACCGTGAGCACAAGGGATGCCAGCATCGCGATAAGAGCAAAGCCGGCTCCGCAGATGATCCCGGCGCTGATGGACCAGAAGAGAAAGACCAGATCCAGCGGATCCTTCACCGCGGTACGGAACCTTACGATGGAAAGAGCTCCCACCATTCCCAGAGAGACCACGATGTTGGACTGGATCGTCAGGATGATCGCCGCCGTGATCACGGCAATGGCCACAAGGGAGACATTGAAATTGCGGTTGTAGAAGGAGGTGCTGTTGACCCTCCGGTAAACGATGAAGATATACGCTCCCAGCACGGCCGTGAAAAAGATGCAAAAAATGATGGTGGATGCGGATATCGGCTCCGACGCGTATCCCTCAAACATTGCTTTTCTGATCAGTTCGTAAAAACCCATTTTTCAGCTTCTCCTTATCCCTTATGATCTGTAAGATAAACGGTACCGGCCCGGGACGCCTCCCGCGATCTGTCTGAGAAAGACCGTTTCCGGCGGATCCCCTGCCGCCCCTCTCCGCCTTTATGACCCGCTTCCCGCAGCCTGTCAGTCCTCACATCGTCTGCGCCCTGCAGTAATGATATTTTGAAAAACGGCTTAACTGCAAGGTTTCCAAAGCAAGATACTCCGTGATGAAGGAGGGCAGGTAATCGTCCCATTTCAGCTCCATGATCCCCGAAAAAGCCGCCTCCATCCGGGCGGGAGTCTTAAAATGCGGGATCTCCTCCAGAAAGCTCTCCGTCGCTTCGGAATACCAGAGCTTTGTGTCGATGGTGAAGCGGATATTGAACGGAGCATAGGTAAAGGGCAGTCTTTCATAGCCTATGATCACGGCGGGTCTCAGCTCCGCCGCGGCCAGCTCCGTAAGCAGCTCCTTTTTGGCCGGATCCTCCTCTCCGGAAAGCTCCGGGCTCCTCCCGGCCATGAGCTCCCCGCATTCCTCCCGGGTAAGAACGGCCGAAAGCTTTCTGGTGAGCCCTCTGGTCTTGATCTTTTTTTCCAGGCGGATCATGCCGGGATCGTCATTATAGATGCGGATCCTGAATTTGGCTCTGGGATCGCTGCCGTTTTCCGTTTCAAGATAACATTTATTGCACCTGTCGTCAAAATAAAGGCTCCGGATCCGGTATGTGCCGTTTGCTCCGGTGTGGATGTCCCTCTGAAGGACAGCCTCCGCCCTCTCCTTCAGGATCTCCGTCTGGAGAGGATCGATCAGGTATTTATCCTCATGTCTGTAGCCTGCCTGATTCATAGGCAGCCTTCCTCGATGTATTTCACTCCCGCGATCTCCGTATCGCTCACCACCGCATTCAGGCTCAGCCTGCAGGTGGTGACATACAGATCCTTCCCGGAGAGGATCGCGGTATTTCCGGCTATGATCTTATTCTCCCCTCCGGCGATGAAGATCACGCCCTTTCCGGTCCTCCTGTGCACCCCTGTCTTCAGGCCGTCTCTCTCGGCCTCCGCGCTCAGGGAGGAGAGCCTCAGGAGCATGCCGTCATCCGCGTGCAGCGCGTTCCTCTTGGCTTTCAGCCGGAGGGTTCCATCAAAGGCCTTAAACACCCCGCCGGTATAGATGGCATCCTTCATGAAGCCGGTGACCGTCAGGCTTCCCGTGCCGTTCAGGGAGAGATCCGCATAGGAAAAGATGGCTGCCGGGATGGTCTTATCCGAATAATAGGCGCAGTCGGAGATGGCATTTTCCGTCCCCTCCTTTACGGTGATCACCACCTTGGCAGCGGAGCGGACAAAAAGCCCCGGGCCGTCATTGGTCCGGATATCCGCC
This sequence comes from uncultured Lachnospiraceae bacterium, assembly GCA_902782575.1. Lineage (GTDB taxonomy): Bacteria > Bacillota > Clostridia > Lachnospirales > Lachnospiraceae > NK4A144. The sequence goes on along the minus strand of CACZNS010000340.1, from coordinate 3,844 downwards.
TGGTCCAGGATCAGATGGGTGATCTTATCATGGGCATCGATGACGATGGTCTTATGATAGGTGCCCTTCAAAAGATAGGTCCCTTCGGAAAGCTCTCCCTCTTCCTCAAGCATTTCCTCCGTAAGGAGAACGGCATCGCTCTCATCCGTGTCCGTATCCTCCTCCGTCGGCTCATAATAAGCCTCAAACAGCATAATGCCCTGATCCGTTTCCGGAAGGGCCGGGGTCTCCGCGCTCTTCTGCTGCCCCAGTGCATACATCACCGGGACGGTCAGAAGAAGAAGGCCCAAAAAAAACGGAAGGATTTTTCTGATCTGATCCATCATTCTCCGATCCCTAATTCTTCATTGAGAAACTGCGTCATATACTCTGTTCTTTTTTCAAAAAATTCTTCCAGTCCGTCGCTTGTGCCAAACTCCGAGAGAGCTTCCTGCACCCGCCCGGGGGCAAAGTCCGTTTCCATCATATCCAGAAAGGTCTGATAAAACTGATAACGGAACATTTCATTCTGCATCAGGGCCCGGAAGAGGGTCTGCTCCTCAAAGCTTACCGCTCTGTCCGAGAGTCTTGCGGTAAAGGGATTGATGGCCGCTGCTTCCTCGGCGCCGTAGATCTCCGTATCCTCTTCCACGATCCCTCCCAGGAGGTCCATGTCGTAGAGAGCCCAGCGCCACCGGCCGTCGTTCTCCCCGTCTCCCACAGGCTTCCTCGCCCGGTAGAGCTGACGGTTCGTATTCTCGTTCTGATCCAGGTTGCAGCCGTAGATATTGGCGCAGGCATAGTCGATATAGCTCTGCACATCGATGATCCGGGAGAACTCCTCATAATTTTCCGGTTCTCCGAGATCGTGCTCCGCCAGATAACGGTAGATGTCCTGATAGAGCTCCTCATCCCCGGGCTCGCCGGTATCCAGCATGCCGTCCTTTACGATGATGATATTGTTTTCGGCGATCCCTTTATGCTCATAAAAATATGCCGGATTATATTTTTCGCAGGCATAGGTATCATACCAGAATTCTCCGTTCAGGAAAACAGAAACCTTTGTGTGGGCCTGGGAAGCCACGTCCCTGCCTCCCGCAAGCTTCTGCAGGATCGCATCCGTCATCCCGTCCCTGAGGGCGATGGAATGCACCGGGCGCCCTGTGCCGAAGAGATCCAGACCAAAGCTGTCGGAGCCGCTGTACATCTTTCTGGAATACAGGGCAAAGGGCTTCAGGCTGAGTTCTCTGGAGGTGCCTCCGAAGACCCTGATCCCCACATCCTGGCCTCCGGCATATCTGCCCCGGTCAAAGTACTGCACATTTCCGCCGATCTCCCATTCCCGCCCGGACTGCATGAAATTCACATCGGGCGCGCTTCCCTCCTGCCCCGAGGTATACCAGGCATCATAGGCGGGCCCCGTGACGCAGATCCCGTCCGGTCCGAAAAGCTCGTCAAAGTCCGCGGTCAGGGAAAGGATCTTTTCATTCCTGCGGGAGGAGGGGCCGACAAAATAGACGCCGTTTACGATGCCGCTCCTGTGCCCTTCCCCGTCAAAGGCGGCGGCGCGCACCACGAAGGCTCTCTCCGTTTCGGACAGCTCAAACCCGTGTCCGCTCAGATCATAATTTACATTTTTGACACTGAGGCAGGGAGCCTCCTCGCCCTTCCTGTCATAGACCCGGATGGGCTCCGTGTATGGAGCGGATTCCTCCGTGGGCCGGCTCCCGTCGAGAGTATAGCGGATCACCGCTCCTTCCTCTTCCTCCCCGGGAAGAAGGGAAAGCTCAAATTCCTCCGGATAAAATCCGCTCTCCGCAGAAAGCACCGGCTCCGCCAGGGTGATATGCGCATTGGGTGCGTAGAGAAGAAAATCCAGGATCTTCCCGCTCTGATCCGAAAGATACACCGTTTCCCCGTCCCCCACCTTGAAGGGGGAGGTATCGTCCAGCAGCATGGAAAAGGACTGGCCCGCATTCAGGGCAAAGCCCTTCAGGGAGAGCTTCTGCAGCTCATCCTCCTTATCCGAAAGGTACAGCTCCTCCAGATCCACAGCCGTGGTGCCGGTGTTTTCCAGCGTGATATAGTCCAGGGTCGTAAGAGAACCGTTCGCCTCCTTCAGACTGCCGTCTCCGTGGAGCTCCCGGATCCGGATGCCGGCCTTGGAACGGTCGGATACCACAAAGCCCAGAGCCAGAAAAGCGATGGCAAGGATCGCGGAAAGAGCGATGAGATTCTCCTGCAGCCTGCAAAGACCCGGAGGCTCGTCCGCAAGGAGCCGCTTCAGATAATAGCCCCAGAGGATGGAGATCAAGGTATAGACCGCCCCCGTGAGAGCCAGATAATAAATATCCTGATACAGGATCCCGCCGTTTCGGATCCGGTCCGGAAGGCTTAAAAGGCCCTGAGTTCCGAAGCGGAACAAAAGACAGGCTGCCGCGGCGGAAATACTGAACGCCGCTGCGGCCAGCCCGGAAAGAGCCCTTCTGAAGCCGGAGATCCTCCTGCCCGGCTGGATCAGAACCAGCGACAGGGCGGCCATCAGAGGGACCGATATAACCAAACCATAAATACAGAAAACCGCTTTTATCATGTCAGATCCTGACCTTGGTCCCCTTGCTGTCCCGCTTCGTGAGCTTGATATGGGTAAGAGCCATCTGCCTGCCCCTGTATTCGATGGTCCGCTCATCCGCGTAGTTCATGAAGTAGACCGCCTCCAGCGTATCCTCCGGCTGCAGCTTCATGCCTCGCACGCCCACAGCCCCCTTCTTCTTCTCCGGGACCTCCTCCAGCGCAAAGCGGATGAAGAAGCCTCCCGAGCTCTGCAGCAGGATCTGGCGGTCGGTCTCTTCGTTATAGACCCGGATCATAAAGAGCTCGTCCCCCTCTCCCAGGGAGGTGGCGGAAACCGTGCGCTTGCTGCTCACATCAAACTCCGCTCCCGGCACAAATTTCATCATCGCCTTCTTCGACACAAACAGCAGACGGCTTCTGACCACCTCCTCCAGATTTGCCACCATCACGAAGTTTTCCTTCGCGCTGTCGAAGTTGCTTAAATTGTCGATGGGGATCCCCTTGTCACGGAGCTTTCCCAGCGGCAGATCCCGGATCTTCAGGATGTGCAGCTGGCCCGTGTTCGTAAAGATCCCGGCCCTGCCGGTATTCTTCACCGTAAAGCAGTACCGGAAGGCACCGTCATCGTTTTCGATGGTCTCCCTGTTCCGCTCGTAGGTGCTCACATCGATGGTCTTAGCATAGCCGAAGCGGTCCATCACGAACATCACGTCCGTTTCCACGATGGGCTTTTCGGTAAAGACCGCGGCACTCACATTGTCGATCTCCGTTTTCCTCTCCTGCCCGTATTTCTTTTCGATCTCATCCAGATCCCGGATGATCCGCTTTGACATGGAGCGGGGATTTTCGAGGATATCCTTATATTCCGCGATATTTTTTACGGTCTCCCCGTATTCCTTTTTCAGCGCATTGATCTCCAGCCCGATGAGACGGACCAGACGCATATCGAGGATCGCCGCGGCCTGTTTTTCGGTGAAGCGAAGCAGGGCCGCGTCCCGTTCGGATAATTTTGATTTAAACCGGATCCCCTCCGTGTTGCCGTTTACGAGACAGTCCATCGCCTGCTCCCGTTTTGCGGAGCCTCTTAAGATCTCCACGATCAGGTCGATCACGTCGCAGGCTTTGATCAGCCCCTCCTGGATCTCCCTCTTCGCCTCCTCCTTGCCCAGAAGGTTGGTGTATTTCCTGGTATTAAGGTCAAAGAGAAAGGCGGTATGGGCCGCAAGGGTATCCTTCAGGCCAAGGGTTTCGGGCCTTCCGCCGCAGACCGCCAGCATGTTCACGCCGAAGG
>CACZNS010000339.1 GCA_902782575.1 uncultured Lachnospiraceae bacterium | reverse complement strand
TGCCTGCGGTTCCCCTCCCCGTCATGGATATCTTCATAGAAGTAATACGGCTCGTCCATGGAAAGGGCCATGCGGTCGTCTTCCGCAAAATGAGCGGCAGTCTCCGGATCAAAGAGCTCCTCATCGGTATGGCCGACCACGCTCTCCGGATTTTCCTTATGCGCATATTCCGCGAAGGCCTGATTGCAGGCAAGATAAACTCCCGTGTCCGCATCCTTCGTAAAGTTGAGGCCGGGCATATTGTCCAGGAGGGAGCTGATGGAGTGCTTGAGCTCCGCGATCTTCTGGGCAGTCCGTGCCTTTTCCTCCGCCTCGGAAAGCCTCTCTCCGAGCTGGCGGGTCTCCCGGTAATTATTCAGGATGATGCCCGTTGTAAGGATGAAGAGCCCCAGGGAAACCACGGAAAACAGGATATTGGTGCTGCTGATCTGCTTCGCCTGCGAATCAAGAAAGGCAAGACGGTCCTCTCTTACCGTATAGATCGAATCATCCTGAGGATGGCTCTCATGATATGCAAAGATCTGCTCCGCCGAACGGTAAGCAGCCTTCTCCGTTTCCCTTGAGACCCACATCATGGAAGCGAACTGGATCAGCAGCAGGAGAAGGACCCATACGATGATGCGCTGCCCGTATTGATTTTTATGATCCCTGCGGATCAGCTGCCTGAAATAAGACAGTCCCAGCACCGACCATATCACAAAGAGCACATAGGATTCCGTTTCCATCGCATAGAAGGGAAGCAAACCCGGGATCAGCAGGAGCAGCAGAAAGAGGATCATCAGGACGATGCCCGCCAGGGCGACCCGTTTCTGCGCGAGTCTGCCGCTGCGTGAGGCATGCCTGTGGACGGCAAAAGAGATCAGTCCGTATATGATGGTGGCTCCCAGTGTGGTAACATCCACGATCCAGCCGATGGCGGTCCGGCCAAGCAGGGGGATGAAGAGAGAGATAAGGGCCACGGTCCGGACAGCCCTGCCCGGGATCCCGTACCGGTTGAGCTCTCCCAGTACCCGGGGAGCCTCATTCTCCCGGCTCACCGCAAAGAGCAGGCGGCTTAAAGCCATCAAGTTTCCGATCAGGCTGGTAAGGATTACGCCAAAGAGCGCCAGGAGCAGCACAGCCACCCCTGCGTTTCCCAGGTAATACTCCGCGGCATAAAAGGCGGGGACAGCCCGGATCCCGTCCAGGCTTCCCATGTCGCTCAGATAGGAAAACCAGCTGTCGTATTCCGGAGGATAAGCCGAAACGGAGAGAAGGGATACAAAGATATAGAGCAGGGTGGTCAGAACCACCGAGCAGAGAAGGATCCTTCGTACCTTTCTGACCGGAAAAGCGTATTCTTCGGAAAAATGGGAAATGTTCTCAAAGCCTATGAAGGCCCAGGGAGATATCACCGCTATGCGGACGACCTGGGAAAAGGGCGCCGCATCATCCAGGAAATGGGGCGAATAGCTGAAGCCGCTTTCATGCCTGAGCATGACGAGAACGGCACAGACTGAAAAGCAGAGTGTGAATAAGAGCGCCGCTCCGGCCATGATCCGGTCGGGGATCCGGGAGCTTCGGGAACACAGCAGCGCGATGAGCAGAACGGCGCCCATGGAGAGCAGCGCCTCGCCAAACCATACCTCATATCCGAAGATCCTGTAATGAAATCCGAATTGGAACAGATCGCCGAGGAAAAATCTGGAGAAAAGAGGAAGGGAGGTGATATTGGCCCAGAGGACGGCAAGATAAGTCAGAAGTATAAACCAGAAAGTAATAAAACCAAGATCCCCGCCGCTGACCTGCCTCACAAAGGTATATACCCCGCCGGCACCGGGCGAATTCGTGATCATATACTGAAGGTTCCAGGTGATGACCAGAATGACAGCCATCCCCGCCAGCAGTCCGAGGATCGTTCCCATGATCCCGGATTTCAGCAGATAGGCGTTGCAGGTCACGATAAAGGATCCCCAGCCGATACTTGTGCCGATGGAGAAAGCCCAGATCCCGAGGGGTGAAAATACGGGTTTCAGTTTTCTGCTTCGGTTTTCTTCCGTTTCCATTTATTTTGCCCTGATCTTTTCGAGCCTTTCCTTCATAGTCTCATGAAGCGACCGGTCTGCATTGAAGGGAAGAAGGAAACGCCAGTTCTTTTTGAATTTATCCGTGTCGGAGCGGATCTCCTGCTTAAGATTCTCGTATTTGATCACCACATCGTTTTCAACCGCAAATTCCCTGATCCTTCCGGAAAGATTGAAGGAGTAGCAGAGGTCGACCACTAAGATGCCGTAAAACATGCCGACGACGAAGGTGAAGGCGATATTGTCGCCGAACCATTCCACAAGGCGGATCACATGGGGCTGAAGAAGGAAATAATAGGCCGCTGCCAGGACGGTCCAGATGATGGAAAACCTCAGACAGATGATCCCCTGCAGATTAAAGGGCTCATTGGAATAATCCCAGAGCTTGATCTTCATTCCCTTAATAAAGATCAGGCCGGCGATATATTCGATCACGGTCATCATCACACCCATCGCGAGGATGGTCAGAACGATCTGCAAAGGGGTGTGTACCGTTTCGGGATCCTGCCCCACATAGGGGAGGAGCGACATGACAAAGAGTCCGACGAGACCAAAGCCGTACAGAGGGAGACAGGGTCCTGTGAGGAATCCCGGATTGATCCATTTTCGTTCCGGATTGTTGCTGGAAATAAATCTTCTGAAGAAAAGCTCGATGACCCATCCGATCATGCTTCCCACCATAAAAAGGAACGTAAGTACCAAAAATATCAGCTCTGATATGTCCGTGATCTCTGCTCTCATTAAAAACCTCCCGGAGTCGTGCCGCAGCGGCTGTCCAAACCCGCCGTCACTGTACTTTTTACTATAACATGACGGTATTTTGAGAACAAGTCCTCTTTCATGCCGTAGGAAGCTTTTTGTACCGCCGGGGCAGGTTCCGGCGGATATCAATTTTCGCGGGTAAAATTATCCGCCGTGAAATGAGACTTGTCGCTTAAAATGTGGTATGATTTACGTGTTGTGGTCAAAGGGGATTTTGACCCTGACATCATGATATTCGGAAATGTCTCGATGATGGGGAGGAGAATCAATGATCAAAAAAATACTGGGACGTATTCTTGCTGTAGTACCGGCCGTAGCCCTTCAGATCTACTGGTACTATCTGATCCTGGGCGGTCTGGATAAGGTCATGAAAGGACATCTGACGGACCTGATCAGCGCTCTGTTTACGACCCTTGCCGTACTGTTTATCCTGAATCTGATCTCAAAACGGGATGAAAGCTCATACAAGCTTCTCTGGGTCATCGTCCTGCTGGCGATGCCTGTTCTGGGCGCCCTGATGTATACCTTCCTCGGAAACAAGCATACGGGAAGGAAGCTGAAGAAAAAACTGAAGAAATCCGCCGAGTTCTTTTCGGTAAGGGAATATGCCAGGGAAAAGGATCTGTCGGGAGAGATCGAAAAGGAGGATCTGAGACTCGGACAGTCCTTCCGGCACATATCCGAGAGCACGGGCTTCCCGGTCCTGAAAAACGGCAGCGCCCGCTATTATCCCTTCGGTGAGGATATGTTTGCCGACATGTGCGAGGATCTGAAGAGCGCGGAAAAATATATCTATATTGAATATTTCATCATCCAGAGAGGGAAATTCTGGGATACCATGACGGATATCCTTGCCGAAAGGGCAGCCGCGGGAGTGGATGTGCGGGTAATGTATGATGATCTTGGGAGCATCGGCACATATTCCATGGTGGATGTCCACGGGCTTTCGAAAAAGGGGATCAAATGCATCGCCTTTAATCCGCTGCTGTTTCTCACCACACAGCTGAACAACCGGGATCACCGGAAGATCATGGTGATCGACGGCAGGATCGCCTACAGCGGGGGAGTTAATCTGGCGGATGAATATATAAATGAAAAGGAAGTCTACGGAAGATGGAAGGATATCGGCTTCAGGATCACCGGAGGCGGAGTGGCAAGCTATACCTATATGTTCGCGGAATTCTGGAACGCCTTTTCCAAGGACAGGATCGGAAAAGAAGAGGTGGCTCCGGCTCTCGCCGGAAAGGGGCCGGAAGCGGAGGGGGCCGGAAACGGGTATATCCTTCCGTACTATGATTCTCCCGTCAGGGATGAGCATACCAGCAATGTGATGTTTACGGAGCTGCTGTCCATGGCAACGGACTATGTATGGTTCTATACGCCGTATCTGATGCTGGGGGATGCGCTGTTCGATGCATTTATCCGGGCGGCGGAGAGAGGAGTGGACGTACGGATCATCATGCCGGGGATCCCGGATAAAAAGATGGTCTACAGGCTCTCCAGAAGCTATTACCGGGATCTGCTGAAGGCCGGTGTAAAGATATACGAATACACGCCGGGCTTTGTCCATGCAAAGGCGGTGATCGCCGATGACAAGGTGGCGGGGATCGGAACGGTGAATCTGGATTACCGGAGCCTCTTCCTGCATTTTGAATGCAATTCCCTGTTCTACAAGTCGGATATCATCGGTACACTGAAGCAGGATTATCTGGATACGCTGAAGGAATGCCGGGAAAGGACGTCGGATAACATCGATAACGGAAAGCTTCATCTGCTGATCGACAGTATCTTAAGGGTCATTGCCCCTATGCTGTAGGGCGGAAATAAAAAAAGACAAAAGGAGGATGATTTATGAAACGGTTTTTCAAGGTTCTGACGGCGATGGTACTGGCTCTTTCCATGTGTACGGCGACCGTATGGGCGAATGGGCAGGGAGAGACTTTTCCGGATCGGAAGGAAACGGATTATGTGGAGATCCTGGGAAAGCTCTTTGGACTGCTGGAAGAATATTACGGGGAAAAGGAGAAAGGATCCGTTTCTTCGGATAAGACGGAGGAGGCAGACGTGTTTACGGGTATGGACGGCTATACCCTGGAGCAGGTGGTCATCTTAAGCCGTCATAATATCCGGGCACCCCTTGCGAGCAACGGTTCCGTTCCTCAGGAATTAACCCCCCACCAATGGATCAGCTGGACGGCACCAGCCAGTGAGCTTACCGTAAAGGGCGGGATCCTTGAGACGAATATGGGACAGTATTTCAGAAAATGGCTTGACAGCGAAGGACTGATCTCCGAAAACGCCGTCCCGGGCAAGGGGGAGATCCGCTTCAACGCCAGGGATAAGCAGCGCTGCCGTGCAACGGCCAGATTCTTTGCCTCCGGTCTGCTCCCGCTTTCGGACGTGGTCGTCGAGCACCCGGGAGATGCTTACGGTACGAAGGACTTTATGGCGCCTGTGCTGAATTTTTACTCCGACGAATATGCCGAAGATGCGCTCGAAGAGGTGGGGAAAGTCGGCGGCGATGCCGGATTTGAAGGCATCAGGAAGGATACGGCGGATGCCATCGCCCTGATCATGAAGACGGTGGATATGAAAGACAGCAAGATCTATCAAAGCGGAAAGTACGGAGATTTGCTTAAGGATCTCTCTTCCTATAAGATGGAGGAGGGAAAGGAGCCGGATGTGACGGGAGCCGTGAAGACCGCAAGCCAGGTGGCGGATGCCCTTATCCTCCAGTATTATGAAGAGCCGGACCGGCTGAAGGCTGCCTTCGGTCATGAGCTTACCGAAGAGGATTGGAAAACCATCGGAGAGTTCCTTACGACATATCTGACCCTGCGCCACGGTGTACCGTTTGTTGCAAAAAACATCACGAATCCTCTGCTTAAGGAGCTTCGGAGCGAGCTTGGGAATAAGGACAGGAAGCTCAGCTTTTTCTGTGCTCATGACTGCACCGTTCTCGGAACTCTTACCGCTCTCGGCGTAGAGCCCTATGAGCTTCCGGAGAGTATCGAGACAAAAACCCCCATCGGTGTGAAGCTGATGTTTGAGCGGCTGCGTGATGAAGAGGATCAGGTGTGGTACCGTGTAAGCCTTGTCTATCGAAGTGTGGACCAGATCCGGAACGCCGATGTCCTGTCTCCGGATAACCCGCCGCTTCAGTACGTGCTGAGCTTTGAAGGGGTGGAGACCAACGAAGACGGGCTTATCTCCGAAGAAGATCTGATCTCGCTGTTTGAGAATGCAATAGAGGAATATGATGAGCTGGAGGAAAAATACAGTCTGAAAGCGGCTGCATGATGCGGGCCGCTTAAAAGCGGACAGTCAGACAGACTGAAGTCAGGAAAGAAACGATCGGCAGTACATAAGGTACTCGTCAACGATCGTTTTTTTCTTTGTGTCCTTCCGGTACATCGCAAATACCGTTATATCGGAATGATCGATGGCAAGGGAATCCAGACCGTATTCCTCCCTGATCTCCGCAGACAGCGGGGGACTTATCAGGTACCCGTTTGTTTTCCTGAGAAGCCTGTAGCGGACCGGCCCGGGAGGGGTGATGATATGGGCATTCAGGCTCTGCTTTATAAGCATGGAGAGAGGATCGGCGATGTAGGGATCCGAAGCTGAATTCGGGATCACGCTGAAGCCCGGATATCTGCGAAGCAGGTCGGGATCGACGGAGCCGTTTTCCAGGATCGGATGTCCCTTACTGCAGGAAAGCTGCATCTGCAGCCTTCCAAGAGGCACGATCTTTAAGGGCTTTTCCGAAAGGCTTTCCCTGCAGGAGGCAAAGGCTTTCTTCAGACAGATCAGAACCGCAAGGTCGCAGGTTTCATCCGTAACCATCCTGACCGCCTCCGAGGGATTGCGGATCGTCTGGTATTCCAGAGAGGCCGTGCAGCCTTCGGAATGATATTTTTCACACAGCTTCTCAAAAGCCAGCTCGGAAAGATCCAGATGAAAAGAAAGAACCCGGAAATTCTTCCGGAGGTCTTCATGACGGATCTGCGAGATCACATTAAGGGACCGTTCGATCTGCAGGGCCTGCTCGATAAATCCGGATCCTTTTTCGGTTAAGATCAAACCACTTTTTTTGCGCACAAAAATAGGGTATCCGATCTCATTTTCCAGTGATTTCAGCAGATTGCTCGCAGTCGGCTGGGAAATAAAAAGTGATGCCGCGGCTCTGCTGATGGATCTGGCGCGGGCGATCTCCAGCGCAAGCCTGATCTGTTCCGTCTTCATGTCTGCCTTCTTTTTGTTTATCGTAAAAAAACCGGCTTTGAGAGTGTTTCCCAAAGCCGGCCGGTTTTTTGTGTTTCAGGATTTGAACTTGCTTTTGAAGGACTCGAAATTTGCCTTCAGCTCGGAGCGCTTCTCCTCGATCTTCTTTGAGCGCTCTTCCTTCTTTTCGGCCTTCAGCTGCCTCTTTGCCTCACGCTCCAGCTCCTTTGCAACTTTGACGGCTTCCTCTACCTCCACGGCTACCACAGCGGCATCGTGGCGGATGATGGTCACGTCAAATTTGGAGAGCTTTGCATTAAGGGCATCTTCATTTGACTCCTGAGCCAGTGCGATCAAAGCGATGTCGCCGTTCGTAAGCTTTCCGCAGACCTGCTCGATCAGGGAAGCGCCGTCCAGGGCATCTCCCGCGTCCACGGTGCTTCCGATCAGCGCACCGTAGGTTCCTCCCAGAAGCACACCCAGCGGTCCGCCGAGGATGCCCACCAGGCTCCCGATCAGAAGACCGTTTAAGGTATCATCCGAGGTAACGGCACCGCTGTCAAAGCCGTCACAGGGGGTTACTATTCCGTTCTGCTTTTTTACGAGGGCTACCTGCGAGAGCACATAATCGTCTGATGCCGGAGCATTCTTCAGCTCAGTAGCAGCCTGAAAGGCTTCGCTTTCGACCTTGAATAATACGGTAACAACATTTTCTGACATTTTTTCCTCCTTAGTTCTTGTGCCGGCCGTGATCGTGCTTACGCGATTGTCATCCGGCCGCTTATTATAGTTAATATAACATCAACTCCGCTGACAGCGCAACTTTTCTTACCTGCAGACTGCCGGAGGGATGAATTGATTTTTTTGAGCCACTCCGCTGCTCTCAGGCGGGCGTTTTCCCGAATGTTCAGGCAGAAAAAGGAATAGTCGCAGCTATCAGTGGTTTTTGAAATATGAAAATACCTTCTTAAATCTCGATGCTCGTGCAGGGATACTGGATCAGGCAGTTTACGGCATGCGCTTCGCAATACCTTGCCAGTTTAAAGAAAACAACATCTGTCTTTTCGATCAGTGCCGGCATTTTCCGAACCGGTTTTTCCAGGGAAGCAAAGAAATTGTCCCAGTTTTTATCTTCCGGAATCCCTCCGCCGACCGCGACATTTTTTGCGGAGCTGCTGCCGTAGATTACCGCCTTGCACCTGCCGGCAACATACGGAGCATCCATAACATGGTCATGGTGTGTATGTGAGATAAAAACGGCCCGCAGTCTGTCTATATGGTGAAGACCGATGAGCTTATCACACAGCCCGGTATTTGTTTTCACCTTCGCGCCAATAAGATATTGCGCAATAGAGGGTCTGGTAAAATGCGCGTCAAAAAGGATCTGATCCCTGCCGTCATCAAACAATAGGGTTGTTGTTCCGAAAAAGGTTATTTTCAGCATACTAAAAACCTGTCCATCATACTTTTTTTCATAACGGTATCCTCCCTGAAGTTCTTTATTTCCCGGCACAACGTTCAGTGCCGATATGCTTTAGGGTAACGGGTGGAAGACTCATGTATCCATTATACATGACTCTTTGCGGACGAAATCGGTAATTGTCCGCAAAAATCCCGCGTTCCGCGGGACTCCCCCTGCCTTCCGCAGGAGTCGGTCGAGTACGGTTCTTGATTTTTATGCAGAAAAGGTATATTGTGACTAAATATCATAGGGAAATTGCTGACGCACAGCTTGATCTGAAAAGGAGGTCGTGGTCTGTAGCACAATGGCCGGCGTAAAAGCTTCCCTTGACGTGCCGGGTCCGGAGAGTCCCTTCTGGACCGGAAGCCTGCATATGATGGACTATACCCTGTACCGGGATAATATACGGGAAAACATAAAGACGAGAATAAAAGCGTATTTTCATGAAAGCTGAATCGCATCTTACAGGCAGTGTGTCGTAGCAGAGGAGGTAAAAAGGTATGATATTTCAAACGGTTGAAAATCTGAAGCGGCAGTCGATCATGTTGTCGATCGTGCTGATGGCGGTGGGGATCGTGATGATCATTTGCCCGGAGCGCTATGAGCTGACCCTGACCTCGGTACTCGGATATATCCTGATCATTACCGGGTCCGTATGGGTGCTTGAGTTCATCGCAAGCAATAAATCCCTGATCCGCTATATCTATTTTACGGTTGCGCTGATCATGGAGATCGCGGGGCTGTGCATTTTGTTTTACAGACACGATATCCTGATCGTACTGGGACTGCTCTTCGGCATTTTCCTGATCCTGGACGGAGCCTACGGTATTTTTAACGCGATGACCTATGCGAAGCGGTCGGAGCGGAAGGGCTGGGAGGTCCTCATCGTCCTTTGCGCGCTCCTGGTCGTGTTCGGGATCATCCTGATCTTCAATCCCTGGTGGGAAACCACTCACAAGCTTTTTCTCGCAATAGGGATAATGCTTCTGGTATCGGCAGCGGTGGATGGCATGAAGCTGATCTGGATCTGGCCGCACAGAGCGGAATAAAGGCAGGGGGACGAAGGAATTATGGATAATATAAAAAAGAATTCGGAAGCAGTCAATAAGCAGGAACTGGAGCAGATGCAGAACAAGCTGAATGAGCTGAACCAGCGGATGGATGAGCTCATGCAGAGCCCGCTCCTTCAGAATGAGGAAATGAAGGAGCTGATGAAGGATGAAGTAAAGAGTGTAAAAAAGAAGGAAAAGCGCCGGTCCGCCGAGATCTTTGCGGTGTTTGCCGCACACAATTTTTATGCGGACGGCTTTACACCGGAGGAGTTCAGAACGACCCTCGAGGATCTGGGGCCTACCTATGTCAAGATCGGTCAGATCATGTCCAGCCGTGTGGACCTGCTTCCCGAAAGCTACTGCAGGGAGCTGGAAAAGCTCAGGCAGAACGTGAAGGAGCTGGATCCGCAGCTGGCAAGGGCGGTCATCGAGCAGGAAACAGGGAAAAAGATCGATGAGATCTACAGCGAATTCAAGGATAAGCCCATCGGCTCAGCCTCCATCGGACAGGCCCATTACGGGGTTTTAAAGGACGGAACGAAGGTCGTAACGAAGGTTCAGCGGCCTTTCATCGCGGAGCTGATGCAGAAGGATTTCATCCTGCTGAAGTCTCTGGCAAAGGGCATGAACATCATCTCGGAGGGGAAGAACGACCAGGATGATATGGTCGATCTCCTTTCGGTGATCGAGGAGCTGGAAAAGGTTACGAATGAAGAGCTGGACTTCAGGGTTGAGGCTGAAAATACCCGTTACTTCAAGGAAAACTGTATCGAAGACGAGGAGGTGATCTCCTGTCCCACGGTGATCGAGGAGCTGACCACCCAGCGCATTTTTACCATGACCTTTGTGGACGGCTGCTCCATTTCGAAAAAAGAGAAGCTTGAGGCCGAGGGGTGCGATCTGATGGAGATCGGTCATGCCATCATCGACAACTATGCCCACCAGGTGCTGGATGTGGGTTCCTTCCATGCGGATCCCCATCAGGGCAATATCATGGTCAGCAATAAGAAACCCTATTGGATCGACTTTGGAATGATCGGTCGTCTGACCAAGGGAGATATCGGCGTTATCCAGCAGTTTGTGCTTGCCCTGATCACGCAGGATGTGGACTCCTTTGTGAACGCGATGATGTCTCTGGGAGCGGCTTCCGCGAAGACAAACCGGAACAAGCTGATGGAGGATCTGGACGCTTTCATGAGCAAGTACATGAACGTGACAAGCGTGTCCGATCTGGACATGACCGTACTGTTTGACGAGGTTGTGGTCATGGCTGACAAGCACCATATCACGCTGCCCGGAAGATTTACGATGCTGGTGCGCTCCATCGCGACCATCGAGGGTGTGATCGAGGAGCTCTGCCCGGAGCTGAACCTGTTTGAGATCATATCCAAGAAGCTGATGGAACGCGCGAAGGAAAGCTTTGATGTGGGGCAGACACTGATCAGCGCCGGCAAAGACGCGCTGGAGCTTGGGAAAAAGGCCGCCAGGATCCCCGTGCTGGCCTTTGATACGCTGAGTAATCTCGTAAAGGGACGGATGAAGGTGAATCTGGAGCTCACCGGGTATGATGAGCTGCTTCACTGGGCGGACAGCACCGTGCGGTATGTTGTTTATGCATTGTTTGCCTGCGTAATGTTTTTCGGCTCCTGTATTCTCGCCACGGCGGATATCCAGCCGAAGACGGAGGGGGGAGTTCCCATCGTGGCGGTATTCGGTATCGTCTTTTCCATTGTACTCGGGATCTATACGGTAAAACGAATGCTTGAGAAAAAGTAAGAGTATGCAGGAGTATCTGATATATATCATTAAGGAGGTTTAAGGATCATGGAAGCAAAAAGAGTAAGCATCAGGCAGGCCAAGAAGCGTATCAAAAACGATCCGGAACTCAGCAAGATGCTGGTCAGAAGCGGCTGGAGAGACATCGAGCTGGATCTGGACGGCGACGGGAAAGCGGATGTGGCCTTTTCCAGTGATTCCGTGGGAAGGAAGATCGATACCATCGCCTTCGACCTGAGCGGAAGCGGGGAGTACAATCTTTACCTGCATGACTTTGACGGAAACGGGATCCCGGATACGGTATGCCTGGTGGATGATGACAGTGAAGAGCAGGTGGTCGCCTTCGGAGGAGAGGTGGAGCTGGGCTTTATCAAGCTCGGCGTGAAGGTGGCGGATCTGATCCTCGCAGAGAATTTTCTGAATAGAGAGCTGGGCATTTCCCTGGCAGATCTGGCTGAATATCTGAAGCTGAACGCAGCCCTCATGATGCAGGAGCTTGAGAAGAGAGAAAGCGCCGAAGGTATTATGAAGGTCTACTATTACCTGAACGACGCGGGTACATACTATCTTGCCACGACGGATGGAGACAAGCCGAGGGTAAGACCCTTCGGGACGATCCTTCTGGACAAGGAAAAGCTGTATATCCAGACCGGTCCGAAGAAGGATGTGGCAAAGCAGATCGCCGCAAATCCTTTCGTGGAGATCTGCGCCTGCATGGGAGACACCTGGCTTCGGATCTCCGCAGAGCTTGTGGAGGATAATGACCACGATGTCAAGGTGAAGATGCTGAACAAAATGCCTTCCCTTAAGGCTCTTTACAATGCCGATGATGACAGCATGCAGATGTACTATATGAAGAATGCGAAGGCTGTCTTCAGCTCCTTTACGGCAGAGCCGGAAACAGTCGAGTTTTAAGAGAAGATAAACGTTACAGATATTGAGTGATGCAGGACAGGTATCCGCCGTGCGGATACCTGTCCTTTTGTCTGCGCGATCTTTCCGGTGATCTCCCGAAAAAAATGACCGGGAGGAAAATGCCCCATTTTGTGGTTGGGATATCCGAAAAAAAATTTTCTGTCCATATCTTGTATATCATAAAAATCACAAATACTAATATAAAATATTGAAATATATGATGGCGGAACGTATATGTTAAAATACGTAATGCACTTTGAATTTATGCCTGTTTTACGGCAAATACCGACAGAAAGAGAGCATCCGGATGGAAACGAAAGAAACAAACAACTCTTTTATGATCAAGGTCGCCACATTCATCGTGGACAGACGCAATCTTGTTTTTCTGCTTTTTGGGATCGCCATTGTTTTTTGTTTGATCTCATCGGGATGGGTCAGTGTGGAAAACGATCTGTCGAAATATCTGTCGGAGGAGACCGAAACAAGGCAGGGCCTTGATCTGATGGAGAAGGAATTCGTGACCTACGGTACGGCAAAGGTCATGGTCACCAATATCGATTATGACACGGCAAAGGAGCTGTCCGAGCGTCTGGAGGACAGAGACGACGTCTCCATGCTGGAGTTTGATAATACCAATGACCATTACAACAATTATTCCGCTCTGTACAACATCACCTTCAAATATCCCGAGGACGATGACAAAGCCCTGGAAGCTCTGGATGAGATCAAGGCGGAGCTTGCGGGCTACGATCTGTATGTTTCCACCACGATGGGGGATCAGACAGCCGAGATCATCAATAAGGAAATGACCACGGTTTCCCTGGTGGTGGCGGTACTGGTGGTTGCAGTGCTCCTTTTTACCTCCCAGACCTGGGCGGAGGTACCGGTCCTGCTTTTGACCTTCGTCTCGTCCGCCATTTTGGCTTCCGGGACCAATTATCTCCTGGGCACCATATCCTTTGTGTCGGATTCCGTCACGATAGTCCTGCAGCTTGCGCTGTCCATCGACTATGCGGTTATCTTCTGCAACCGTTATAAGGAAGAGCATCAGACCCTGCCTGTCAGGGAAGCGGACATCATCGCCTTAAGCAAGGCGATCCCCGAGATCTTTTCCTCCTCTCTTACCACCATGGGCGGACTCATCGCCATGAGCTTCATGCAGTACGGTATAGGACCGGATATGGCAGTCTGCCTGATCAAGGCGGTCCTCCTTTCCCTCCTCGCCGTGTTTACGCTGATGCCGGGTCTCATCATGCTTTTCGGAAAAGCCATGGATAAGACCAGACATAAGAATTTCGTTCCGGATATCCCTTTCGTGGGAAAGATCGCATATTTCACCCGCCTTATCGTTCCGCCCGTATTTGCGGTGGTTCTTGTGGGCGCTTTTCTGATCTCAAATAAATGCCCGTATGTATACGGATTTTCCACTCTCACCACCCCGGTGAAAAACGAGATCCAGATCGCGGACGAGATGATCGAGGAAACCTTCGGAGAGGAGAATTTTGCCGCTCTTGTGATACCGAAGGTCAATTATGAAACCGAGGCCAGGCTTCTGCATGATCTGGAAAAATGCCCGGAGGTGGAGAGTGTCACGGCGCTTGCAAGCACCGAAGCGATGGACGGCTATATGCTGACCGACAGGCTTACCGCAAGGCAGTTCTCGGAGCTGATGGATCTGGACTATGAGGCAGCGGAGCTCCTTTTTGCGGCCTATGCCGTGGATGACGAGGAATATGGACATATCCTGAACCCCACGGAGTATTCCATCCCGCTGATCGACCTTATGATGTTCCTTTTTGATGAGGTGGACAAGGGCTATGTGTCCCTCGACGAGGACGCGAAGGCAGACATTGAGGATGCCCATGAGAAGATGAAGCTTGCGAGAAACCAGCTGGAGGGAGAGAATTATTCCCGCATGCTGGTGTATCTGAACCTTCCGGAGGAAGGGGAAGAGACCTTCGCGTTTCTGCAAAAGATGCATGATATCGCCCACAGATATTACGAAGGAGAGGTTCTGGTGGCAGGCGAGTCCACCTCCCAGATGGATCTGAAGACCACCTTTGCAAGGGACAATACGGTGGTAAATGTTGTATCCATCCTGGCCGTGCTGGCCGTACTGCTTTTCACCTTTATGTCCGTGGGAATGCCTGTACTGCTGATCCTTGTGATCCAGGGCGCCATCTGGATCAACTTTTCCTTCCCCGTCATCATGCAGCAGAATGTATTCTTCCTGGGCTACCTGATCGTAAGCTCCATCCAGATGGGTGCCAATATTGACTATGCCATCGTTATCTCGGGGCGTTTTATGGAGCTTAAGGACAGGATGTCCAAAAAGGATGCCATCATAGAGACCATGAACTTTGCCTTTCCCACCATAATCACATCGGGCACGATCCTGGCTCTGGCCGGGATCCTGATCGGAAACATGAGCTCGGATTATTCGATCTGCGGCATCGGCCAGGCCCTGGGACGCGGGACCATTATCTCCATTTTCCTCGTCATGTTCGTGCTGCCCCAGATCCTGCTTCTCGGTGAAAAGATCATCGACAAGACCTCCTTCAAGGTTTCCGTTCCTCTGACCTTAAGCCATGAGAGCGGACTGATCCGGATCGACGGCGTGGTAGAGGGCAATATCAACGGACGTTTCGTTGGAGAAATGCGGGGTATCCTCCGCGGAAATGCGAACATCCTTCTGGCCACGGGAAAGATGGAAAAGGCTGAAGAGGAGGAAGCGAAGGAAGCCGCCGGCCCTCCCGATGAGGAGAGCGCGGATCCTCCGGAGCCTGCGGATCGGGAAGAAGGAAAGAAAGAGGAAGGAGGTACCGGTGAAAATGCATGATCATATGAGACACAGCGGATTAAAGAAGCTGCCGGTCCTTTTATCGGCAGTCCTGCTTATGAACGCATCCTGCCCCGCAGACGTATATGCGGATACCATAGATATGATCAATATCTGCGCCGGTGAGGCACGGGTGATCCAGAGTGAATATGCGCCCTCCTTTGATGAGGATACCATGCTCCAGGCCACGATCCTGTCTCCGGCGAGCGCGAATGTCATCATAAAGATCGACTCGGCGGATGACTTTGCCGAGCTTGCGGCAAATTCCAAGGTGGAGGATTATACAAAGGATAAGACCTTTGTTCTTACGAAGGATATCGATCTGAGCGGGTACAGCGGTATTTCCGTTCCTGCCTTTTTCGGAACCTTTGACGGTAAGAATCATCAGATCAGCGGTCTGAGCTATGAAAAGGACGAATACTCATCGGGGCTTTTCCGCTATGTGAAGCAGGGAGCGGTGATCCGGAATCTCATCGTGAACGCTTCGGTGACCGTCTCCGACAATTCCCTGATCAACGGAGGGATCTGCGGAGTCAATGAGGGAGTGATCTCGGACTGTGTATTTGACGGAAAACTAAAGGGCAGGAACATCACCGGCGGGATCGCGGCCATTAATGAGGTGCCCGGTACCATCATGGCCTGTGAAAACAGGGCAGCGGTCACCGGCTACTATTTTACCGGCGGGATCTGCGGCAAAAACTACGGCGTGGTAGCCTACTCTGATAATCAGGGCCCCGTGAACAATACGATCGAGTGGGTGGAGGAATCCGATAAGGTGGATCCCACAGCCGATAAATTTTCCGTGATCCTCTCTGGAGGATATCATCTGGACAGTGAGGAAACCTTTAAGAAGATAAAGGGAACGGATACGGGCGGTCTGGCCGGTTATTCCGCAGGAGCGGTATTTCAGAGCAAAAACAGCGGTGAGATCGGCTATGAGCACACAGGCTACAACGTGGGCGGGATCGTCGGCAGGCAGGCAGGCTTTATCTCCTTCTGCGAAAACAGCGGAAACGTATACGGACGGAAGGATATCGGCGGTATCGTAGGGCAGATGGAGCCGTACCTTACCCTTGAGGATCTGGAGACTCTGCCGGAAGCGGTGGATAAGCTCCATGATCTGGTGCAGACCTCGCTGGATGATGCCCATGCCTCCTCCGATCTTGTGAGCGCCGATATGAAGAATCTTTCCGCCTTTACCAAGAATGCGGTACAGGCGGGAGACGCCCTCACTACCACCGGAAAGGATTATCTGAACAGAGTGGGGGATGCCGCGGACTCGCTTCAGGCGAGAGTGGATTATCTTTCGGATGCCCTGCCGGGGATCCTGGAGGATCTGGATGAGGCGACCGACAATTTCAGCGATACCGCAAAGAGCATTAAAAATCTGCTGGACGATTCCAATGTGGTCGACAGGCTCTCGCCGGAGGAAAAGCAGGAGCTTGAGGATGCCATGGAGGAGCTGAAGGACAGGAGGCTTAAGAACCTGCCGGACCGCTTCGATGCCGTAAAGGACATCCTTACCGTAGTGGTTCCCGAATCCGTAGAGGCGGCTTCGGATACAAAGAAGGATGCCAAAAAGCTGTATAACCGTATGGGTGAGCTGTCGGATTCCATCGATGACAGCATCGATCATGCGACAGAGGTGATCGAGCATGTGAACGGAATGCCGAAGCCCACCGTGCCCAGGCTTGGAAGTGAATTTGATTTTGAGAGAGAGCTCCTGCGCGTAAATCTGGACGCCATGACGGATACGCTCTCCGCGCTGGCCGACCACAGCGGAAATACCTCCGATGTGCTGACGGAGGATCTTTGTAATGTAAACGATCAGGTCAACGTGGTCTTTCACATCATTTCCGACGAACTCGACCGTCTGGGCGATATCACCAGAGGAGAGACGGACGAGCTGGTGCGGGACGTTTCGGATGAGGATATCGAGGCGATCGAGCTGGGAAGGGTGGATAACTGCGCAAACAAAGGCTCCGTAAAGGGAGATATCGATATCGGAGGCATTGCGGGATCCATGTTTACCGACTCGGAGGACCCGGAGGAGAATGCGGCCGGGAATCTGGAGGGAGGTTTTTCGGATAAATACATGCTGAGAAACGTTATCCTGAAATGTAAAAATGATTCCCTGATAGAAAGCAAGAAAGACGGCGCGGGAGGGATCGTCGGTTATATGGGAAACGGCATCGTATCCGACTGCGAGAGCTTCGGGCCGGTGACCTCCACGGGAGGAAGCTATGCGGGAGGCATCGCGGGACAGTCCTTTTCCATCATACGGAATTCCAGCGCCATGGCATACCTTGACGCGGCCTCCTATGTGGGCGGCATAGCGGGCTTCGGGACGACCATTACGGGCTGCTCTGCGATCCCCGTTTTTGAATCCTCCGTGAACCGGTCCGGATCCATCGCCGGCCAGATCGATGCGGAGAAGGATACCCACATGCAGCATCTGGAGGTCATCTCCGGCAACCGGTATGTGAATGAGAATGTGGCGGGGATCGATAACATGAGCATGGCCGGTGTGGCGGAGCCCGTTACCTATCAGAAGATGGTGTCTGACAGTTCCGCTTCTCCGGGCTTTAAGAATGTGCTGATCGTATTTATTACCGATGATCCGGAGGAAGAGGAGACAGAGATCGTCGGAACCGTGAGGCTGCCGTACGGAACGCCCCTTTCCACCGTTCCTTTCCCGGATGTGCCGGATATCGAAGAGGAGGAATATGTCCAGTGGCCGGTATTTTCCGATGGAGAGATCCTTACGGCTCCCCTTCCGGTGAAGGGCGAGATCAGTTATGTGCAGAAGACCCTGAAAAGTGAGGAGCTGTATCCGGAAACGGAATATCCGCTGGCTTACGTATCCGGGAATTTTACAAGAAAGGATTCCCTTTCCGCGGAGGTTTCGATCCCGGATGAGCAGACGGTAGAATATACCGTAGAGATCAGCGGGGACAGGGCAGGCAATGTGCAGACGGTCCGTTTATACTGCCCCTTTGAAAAATATGAGCTCTACGGGGTGGATGAAGGCGGAGAGGAGCACAGGCTTTTAAGCGAGAAAAAGGGTTCCTACGCCGAGTATAAGGGGGCTCCGGAATATGCGGGCTTTAAGCTGAAGGACAATAAGCTGCTGAACAGGATCAGGGCGTTCTTCGGGAAATAAAATACGAAAGCATGGCAGCGGCTGCTTTTAGAGGCAGCCGCTGTTTTTAAACTCGGTTTTTTTGATGTTTGGGCTGAAATAAGTTATAATGATAATTCAGAGCCGTGAGGTTTTTTACCGGAGCGGTTCGCTACAACAATTCGGAAGAGACTTGGAATGAAAAAGATATTTGTGTTTGTGCACGGGCTTGCCGGCTGGGGAAGATATGATAAGGCATACAGGCGGATGCCCTACTGGGGAATGCGGGGCGG
>CACZNS010000338.1 GCA_902782575.1 uncultured Lachnospiraceae bacterium | reverse complement strand
TGCAGAAGGCCTTCCTGCAGAAGGACCTGAGGCTTGCGGAGAAGCTTGCGGAAAGCAGCTTCTTAAATGAAGCCGATGACATGACGAAGGATCTGGAAAAGCGCTTCGGGGAAGGGACGGAGACCGGGAAGATCTTCGGGGAATACGTAAATACAGCCCTTGAGGAGATAAAGAATACCGTATCCGTGCGTCAGCAGCTTTCCGCCGAGCTGAAGGAGGTCCTCACCCGGGCAAAGGCGGCGGGGGATCCCACGGGAGAGCTGGAGAGTACTATGAAGACCCTGAATTCCAAGCTTCAGCTCTGCGCCCACCATATCGACAATTATAAGCAGTATCTGAATTTCCTCGGGGGAGACGCGGCGTCCCTTTCGAAATCCACGGTGGAATTCTTCCTCAGGGAAAAGCATGAGGAGCTTCTTACGCCCGTGAAATTCAGGGCGGAGCTGGAGTGCATCGAGGAGGCCCTGGCCTTAAACGACTGGATCGAAAAGCAGGAAAGGGGAGAAGCACAGGGAGCGTACCGGCCTCCGGCAAAGCTTTCGAAGGAAAAATACCTGGAAAAGCGGCGCCAGTACGGCCAGATCGTGGCAAAGAGGGACAGGTTCCGGGAGATCGACCGTAAATGGCAGGAAAAGGTCGCTGCCATGCAGGAACGCACAAAGGAATACGCGGAGAAGAATCACCTTAAGCCGGCAGCGCAGAACAGGTTCATGACCATGTTTCTGGATCCGGATTCGAAATACCTGAAGGATGATGAGTTCTTATATATCTGCCTGGCTGCCTGGTATATCCCCACGGAAAAGACCACCGAGGAGACGAGAAATACGATCTATGAGAAGGGGATCAGGCGCTGGCTGGACTTCGCCCTGAACACAGACCCGGAGAACTACGACAAACTCCGCTTCAGCCCGGAAGAGGACTTTGAAACCTGTGAGGATTACTGGGAAAGACGGGCGAAGATACACTGCGGTATGGAGCATTCGGCAATCTTTACGGTGCTGCGTAACTACGGAAAGGAGCTTACGGACGAGGAGTACAGCAAGCTGGACAGCTACTGCAGCGTGATGGAGGGATTTTCCACCGAGATCAAATGCGCGGATGAGAAGAATAATATCCCGGTGACGGGCGTTATGATGAAGGACGAGAGGCTTAAGGGGAAGGCAAAGAAACTCCTCGATCTGCTGGACGGCAGCAGAAAGAAGAAGGCTTCGGATGATGCCTCCGGGGAAGAGGACTATCCGGAGGTAAAGGCTTTCTTAAAGCGGTATACGCAGGATGCCACCGGCCTGGTATTCAAGGATGAGATGCTTCCGTCAGACGGGAAGCTTTCCAACTGCACCGTTTCGGAATATGTGCAGGAGCTGTTCTTTACCATGTTCGTTCCCCTGGAGGGGGCGGGAGGCAGCTACGCGGAGAATGAAGACTTCAGAGCCGTCTACGAAGGGCACATGAAGAAAGCGGATAAAAACAGATTGTTTGCGAAAAACATCCGCGCCGCCCAGGCGAAAAAAATGGAGGAGTCAGGCCTTGACGGGAATGATGAGGCTCAGCTTGAGAGGCGGATCAGACTGGCAGATACGGTCAGGCTGCAGAAAAACCTCCTTACGATGAAGCAGGGCAATGTGCTTAAGAATGCCCTGGGGATAAAGGGGAACGACGATACCGTCATCCGCTTCTTTAAGAAGACCCTGCGCTATGTGGAATGGGACGCAAACGGCACCGTGCGGCGGCAGTACAGGGAAGCATATTATCAGAACCAGCGGGACATCGAGGATTATACCGCGGGAGGAGCGCAGCGCGGTGAATATCTGAAACGGAAGGTTAAGGAGATCCTGGCTTATAAGGATATTACCCGGGAAATGCTCACACCGGAGTATATCGGCGCCCATTTCGGAGAGCTTTTGGAGCAGAACCGCCTGCTGCAGGGCTTTCGGATGATCTCCGGAGAGAATGCCGGCTTTCTGGAAAGTG
Organism: uncultured Lachnospiraceae bacterium; assembly: GCA_902782575.1. GTDB lineage: Bacteria > Bacillota > Clostridia > Lachnospirales > Lachnospiraceae > NK4A144. The sequence continues at coordinate 8,708 of CACZNS010000338.1, read as the reverse complement.
ATGCCTTTACGGAGGCGGAGAGGGATGAACTGCGGCTCAGATATACGGAGAGTACCCTTCCGGAGCTTTTGGACCAGGCGCTGAACTCCTACGCAGCCACCCTTGGGATGACCCTCGACGGCGAAGAGCTCAGGCTCCCTCCGGAGCTTGACCGGTCGGATAAGCAGGCGCTTGCCGACTATCAGGCAAATATGCGGAAGCAGTCCGAGGCAGCGATGAAGATGACAGCGGAGGAGATGTTTACCGAGGCGCAGCAGTCCCTTGAGACCTTTGAAAAGCTTCAGAAGGAAAAGCCGGAGCTTATAAGAAAGACCGCGGGCTTTGAAGCAGGGATCAGGAGCCGGGAGATCGAATTCAGGCGCAGAAAGGAAGCCTTCGAAAGCTTAAGGAAGCCTCTGGACGATGAGATGGATGAGGTCAACGAGCAGCTGATCACGGAAAAGAACGAGGCAAAGAGAGAAGAATTAAAACAGCAAAAACGGGAACTGATCAATAAGCTCGCAGAGCTTACGGATGATTACCGGGATGTGCAGGATTCCGTGAATCCCTGGACAGAAAGGCTTCCGCTTGCAAAGGAGCTGAAGGAGTTCTTCTACGGAAGGAAGGATAAGCTGAGCGATGAAGCCCTGATTTTTGCGGAGGCAAACGGCTTTAGCGCGTATCTGGACATCAAAGAGGTGGATGAGGCTGCCTTCCGCGTGGAAAAGAAGAAGCTGATGCGCTCCTACGGATATCCGCCGGAGCCGGGGACGGATCCGGAGCAGGCAGCGCAGGAGGAAGAGGAGCTTCGAAGGCTTCTGGGCATCGGAGAAGCGGATGATATCGAGCAGGCCATAGAGGAGCTGGCAAGGAGAGGACTCCTCATCCACCGGGCCGTGGATCCGCAGGTCGACAATTTCACCCCCGCCCAGGAAAAGGCCTTCCGGGAATATTTTGAAAAAGCGGGAGCAGGGGATGGAGAGGATTTCCGCTGCTTTGCGGAGCTCTGCGAGCCGGTGAGACGGGATGTCTTCGGACGGCCGCTTCCCGGGTATGAGGAGAATGCGAAGAGGAACCAGCAGCTCCTTGAGGATTATCTCTCCGGGGATCCGGTGAGGGTAAACGCCGTCTTAAAGATGTTCGGAGACAAGATCCTGAAGCTGGATCTGAGCCCCGAAAAAATGACGGAGGAATATTTTAAGGCGCATGTGCAGGAGAGGACCGAAGCCGTCCGCCTGCTTCATAATTTCCATAATTATTATCAGTATAAGCTTTATTTCTATACAGGAAACGCCTTCACAAAGGAGCAGCAGGAGAGCCTGATGAAGAAGGTGAACAATGCTTCGTCACGGAACAGCCTGATGCTGTTTCAATGCTATCTGGAGCAGAACGGATACGATGCCACCTACGGAAAGCTCTTTGAGCCCAATGCGGCCGGCGGGCAGCAGAAGGGCCCTGACTATGTGAAGGCCTTCCGGCAGCAATGCACGTTCTGGAAGGCCAACATGGAGGTATATCAGGCGGATTACCGAAACGCCGCTGCCCGGGAAAAGGAGATAGGAAGCAGGGAGCGGGACGGGCAGCTCCTGAGATTTGGGCGCCTGGCCGGCAGGGTGCAGAAGAAGGGGCAGAATATCGGGCTCTACAGCAGCATCATGTCCATCGCGGCAGGAGCGGAGCACAATCTTACAGATGAGAAGAGGAAACAGCTTAAGACATTCTGTACGGAAAAGGAAGGGATCTCTTCGAATGCGCCGGAAAGAGTCGCGGAGAAGGTCTCGGAGAGCAGGATAGCGCTTCTGGCCGATGATGCCGAATGGATGACGAAGAATGAGCTGAAACTGTACGCTACGGCCACGGAGCGTGTGAACAGCAACCGGGAAAGGCTTATGGGAACGGATGCGCTTTTCGAGATCTTTTATTATGGATACGATAAGGATCCCGAATATATCAAACCCGAGGAGCTGAAGGGGAAGGTGCAGGCTTATATCGACAGGCTTCTTTCCGTAAACTTCGATCAGATCACGCTGAATGAAGCCTATGTCGCAGAGCATTTCGATGAGCTTATGGAGTATGAAAGGGCTCATTTTATGCTGCAGTATATCACCGGCAGGAAGCCGGATATCCTGGATACCATCCCGATAAAACAGCGATTGGAGATCATGGGAAGAAATGAATACAGCAGAAAGGTAAGCCGGATGCTCGAGGCCTTTATGGACAAACATCAGATCCGTCTGGAGTATAACGCGGTCAACGAGATGCGCGGCTTCAGGCGGTGGAAGACGGTCAGGCATGAAGTCGACAATATCAGGAAGCTTTCCGAGAAGGATAAGGAGGCAAAAAAGAAGAAGTTTGAAGACGCGCTGACAGATCTGAAGGAAGCGGCGAAAGACAAAAACCTGGCTTATTTGGGTTACGGCAGGGCCTTTGCGGCGAATCAGGAAAAAGGAAGGGGAGGAGCTTACAACCGGGAGCAGTTTGACTTCAAGGGCATCGAGGAGCGTCTTCAGAAGGATAAAAAGCTTTATGAGAGCTGCCGGCCATACTTTTTCAAATTCATCGGAAAGTATCAGGAGGATGCGGATGAAACGGAAAAGAACCTCACTGCGATCAAAAAGCATGCGGAGAAAATTGAGCACACGAAGATTCATCTGAAGAGAGAGTTAGAGTACCAGATGGAGGGGAATCCAAACTATAATCCGGAAACCCAAAAGAGGCTGGAGAGGAATCTGCTGGATGAGGAAAGGGATCTTGCCAGAGAAGGGAAAGCAGCATATGACAAAACCCTGAATCTTGAGAAATACCAGGAGCTCTTCCGCATGGTCAGCGGGGAAGGCGGCCCGGTATCGAAGGAGGCGGAGAATTACTTTAAGGAGAAGGGGCTTTCAGAGGACTACGGCATGATCCTTGCCAATTTCGTGCTGGAGCGGTCCGGCGAGGAAGAGGAAGACGAACCCGCCCCGCAGGAGGCTGCCGCCGAAGAGGTGCGGGAAGTCTCGGACGAAAAGGAGCAGGAGGCTTCTGTGGAGAAGGAGCAGGAGGTCTCCGAAGAGAAAGAGCAGGAGGCTCCTGTGGAGAAGGAACAGGTGGCCGCCGAAGAGAAGAAGGAGCAGGAGGCTCACGAAGAGCAGAAGCAGGAGGCCGCCGAGGAGCGGAAGCAGGAGGCTTCCGAAGAGAAGGAGCAGGAGGCTTCCGCCGAAGAAGTGAAGAGAGAAGAGTCACGCTACGCTGTGCCGAGGCATACCGATGCTCCCGACGAGGAGGATATCCAGGACTTCCGGGATGACCGTCCGTTATACGATGAGCAGAAGATCTTGAAAACAGCCACGATCCGCCACCGGATTCGGCAGAACCAGGAAAGGATCCTGCAGTCCGATGCTCTTTACCGGAAGATCTACTACGCAAAGCGAGACGGAGAGAGTACGGATACCGACGAGATCAGGGGCATGGTAAAGGATTATACGGGCAGGCTGCTTTCCATTGAGTTTGATGAGAAAACCATGAAGGATGATTACATAGTGGAGCATATCGATGAGTTCATCGAATACCATCGGGCCCATGTCATTCTGAAGAGCTTCCTGAAGCTTTATCCGGAGCTGCTGAACTCCGTTCCCGAGGAGGAAAAGCGCAGGATCCTGGAGAGGAACGAACAGCTGAAGGAGGTGGACGTCCTGATCCGAAGCTTTATGGAGCACTACGGGCTCGGCAAAGTGGATAATTTCTACAGCGATCCCTTGGCGGGTGAGGACATCATATTTGAGGTACAGGTGCTGGACCGCTATGATGAGGACACGCTGGAGGAGGACAATGCCCGGAGCCGGAAGGACTTTGAGGAGACCCGGGATAAGCTCGTGAGCCTCAACCGGGAGAAAAAGCAGGACGGAGACGGGAAGCAGGCGGAGAAGCAGATAGAGAAGGAAGCGGAGAAGCAGATAGAGAAGGAAGCGGAGAAGCTTATCCGTGAAAAGGATGAGGAAAACGTTCTGACGGAGGAAGAGGCGAAGCTGGCGGAGCTTATGAGGAAGGAAGAGCTTTCTCAGGAGATCGCAAAGAAAGCGATCTCCCTTGGGCTTCCCTTCTATCAGGTGAGAGTAAAGCGGGCTGCGGATTTCAAATACGAGCGGATGACCAAAAACAACTGCTGGGCCGTGTCCGGCACCGCCATGTTCAACCAGTTCAACGCCCTGAACGCGAAGAAGGGCGGGAAGGTGAAGTTTTATAAGCAGACCGACTTAAGAGGCTATGAGCCGAAGGTGAAGTCCTTTAAGAAGGTCAGCGGGATGGGCTTCGAGCAGACAAAGGAGCGGTACGACGAGGATGTGGCGGACCTGAAGGGCTACGCCGGCGCCGGCAAGACCCTGGTGGGGAACATCTTCGAGGTGGGGGATTTCTTCATCGATAAGCGGAAGGATGTGGTCCAGCACAAGATCTATATCCCGGGCGCCTCGCTCAAATCAGAGGATGTGGAGGCGGAGGGAGCGGAGCTCAATAAGGCCTGTGCCTTCTTCTTAAAGAAGCTGAAGCAGGTGCTGGATACCGGAAATTACGTGTCGGTCCTGACCCAGAGAGGAAGGGGCGGCCACTACAACACCGTCATCGGGATCAACGGAAACAGGCTCCGCTACCTGAACCCCTCAAACGGGGATGAGGAGCTGGAGGCGGATGTGACCGCCTTTATCCCGGCAGACGGAAGCGTGGAGATGAGCTGGTTTTCAAAGCTCGGTACGCCGGAGGAGATGACGGAGAGATACAAGGCGCAGGGGCTTGCTTATGATGAAAAGAAAAAGACCTACAGCGCTCCGTACAATTATCAGGATGTGAGGTCCGTGGGCCAGACCAAGGGCGTGCTCCTGGGAGAAAACGACAAGGAATACAGCCGCGCCATGCGCTCCACCTACATTCCGAAGAAGGTGTAAGATAGATGACATCGGAGGAGATCGCGGGAAGGATCCTTGCGGAAGCGGAAAAAAGAAGAGCCGAAGCGCCGGGCGGAGGGCTTAAGATGCTCGTTGCGCTGGAGGGCAGATGCGCAGCCGGCAAATCCACGGTGGCGGAGCTTTTACGGGAGAGGACCGGCTGCGGCATCGTTCATATGGATCATTTTTATTTAAGGCCGGAGCAGAGGAGCAGGGAGCGCTATGAGGAGCCCGGAGGAAACGTGGATCATGAGCGCTTTGTTGAAGAGGTGCTTCCCGGCCTGAAGACGGGAAAGGAGTTTTCCTACCGGATGTTTGACTGCAGCGTGATGGAGCTGGGAGAGAGCGTGTCCGTGCCGGAGTCCCCCCTTACCGTGGTGGAGGGCTCGTATACCTGCCACCCGAGGCTCAGGGAGCTCTACGATCTGAGGGTCTTTCTTGACATCGAACCTGAGGAGCAGCTTCGGCGGATCCAAAGCCGTAACGGGGAAGAGAGGACGGAGCTTTTTAAAAGCCGATGGATCCCCATGGAAGAGCTTTACTTTACGTCCTGCGGGGTAAGGGAGTGCTGCGACCTGATCCTGAAGGCGGGAGGATCGGGAGCTTCCGGACGATACCGAAATAGTCCATTCGGAATTACTTGATGGAAACAAGGTATTTGTCCATTTTGAGAGACCGACAGAAAATGGGTTCGACTCTGTTCGCTTTGAGCTTCCGTCATATGATAAGGCCCGCTATGCGCCCTCATCCTGTCCTGCGGCACGGCAGGCGTATTAGTTAAGCCAAGGACAAAAGAAATAGTGTCGAGAACGAGGAAGATCCCTCTTCTCGGCACTTTTCTTCTATGCAAAGGGGTGTCAGGGAATTCACGTTGTACTATTCTATGGCTGAATAATCTCTCATTATGAGCACATACATTTCGAAACAGCGTAAGACATGGGATCAATAAACGGACTCTTATATCCGCCTATAAAAGAAAAATACCCGATGTCCGTGAGCACACGCTCAGCATAAGCTGTGTCCTTATATTATAAGAGCTTTGTCATTGATCAATTTCTGAATCTGTTGTGCATATGTCAAATACGGTTTGCTCATATTACGAAAAACCTCTTTTATTACATAAAATTAAAGGAGGGCCCTCAGGTCCTCCCGCGGTCCCAGTCCTCACGAGTATCTGGAACTTAATCACTACAAATACTGTATGGCATGCGCAATTCTGTCAAGTAAAATTAGGGGATGGTGCATCGCTACGACGAAATCTACAAGGCGCAGATGCCGAATGTCACTCCCCACATCTGCCGCCATAGCTACCGCACGAATATGGCCAAGTCCGGGATGAATCCCAAGACCCTGCAGTACCTCATGGGTCACTCGGATATAGGGGTTACGATGAATGTCTACACGCACCTCGGACTCGATGATGCCAAAGACGAGATGATCCGCATGGAGGAGTTGGAGCAGGCAAAGAGGGAAGTGCAGGGAGAAAAGAAGGAGCCCCGATAAGTCCTGTGTTCAGGTAACACAAAAAGTGACATTAACATAAATAACGACACGGAAGAAAAAATCCTTGCATTAATTCAACAAAAGCCGGAAAGTACACTTGAGGATATGATGAATGTCACCGGATTATCAAAGAGCGGGGTTCGATACGCACTAACCAGATTGCGCGAAAGTGGAATGGTCACAAGGGAAGGAACTCGTAAAACGGAAAATGGATCATCAGACAATGAAGAATCACAAAAATAATTGCCGTAATTACTTTATTCGTTTACAATAGTAGGTGTTTTCAATCAAAAAGAAATGGAGAAACGCTATGATCTACAGAAAATTTCAGGACCTTGAGCTTTCTCTGCTGGGCTTCGGCGCTATGCGCCTGCCGGTGATCGGAGGAGACGACGCGGTGATCGACGAGCCGGCGGCGGAGAAAATGGTGGACCTTGCCATGGAAAAGGGCGTTAATTACTACGATACGGCCTGGGGGTATCATAACGGCAACTCCGAGCTGGTGATGGGGCGGGCGCTTAAGAAATACCCGAGGGAGAAGTTTTATCTTGCGACCAAATTCCCGGGCTATGACCTCTCCAACATGCCGAAGGTGAAGGAGATCTTTGAAAAGCAGCTGGAGAAGCTGCAGACGGACTATTTTGATTTTTATCTCTTCCATAACGTGTGCGAGATGAACATCAATCCGTATCTGGACCCGCAGTTCGGGATCTATGAATATCTGATGGAGCAGAAGAGGAACGGAAGGATCCGCCATCTGGGCTTCTCCTGCCACGGGCAGATGGACGTTCTGAAGCGCTTCCTGGAAGCCTACGGAAAGGACATGGAGTTCTGCCAGCTGCAGATTAATTATCTGGACTGGACCTTCCAGGACGCGAAGGCGAAGGTGGAGCTTCTGAAGGAATACGGGATCCCGGTATGGGTGATGGAGCCGGTGCGGGGAGGGAGGCTCGCAAAGCTCGGGGAGCCCTATGAGAGCGAGCTTAAGGCGTTAAGGCCCGAGGAAGAAACGGTGGCCTGGGCCTTCCGCTTCTTAGAGACCCTGCCGGAGGTCACGGTCATCCTGTCCGGTATGTCTGACGAAGAGCAGCTGCGGCAGAACCTTCAGACCTTTGAAACGGAGAAGCCTCTTACGAAGGATGAGCAGAAGGCTCTGGCGGACATCGCGGAGCGGATCCTCTCCGTGCGGGCGGTGCCCTGTACGGCCTGCCACTACTGCGTAAGCCACTGCCCGATGGCCCTCGACATCCCGACCCTGCTCTCGCTCTACAACGAGCATCTGATGACGAGCAATGACGGGGGAATGGCCTTTATCGCGCCCATGGCCCTTGCGGGGATGCCGGATGATAAAAAGCCCTCGGCCTGCCTGCACTGCAGGAGCTGTGAGCAGGTGTGCCCTCAGCAGATCAAGATCTCCGAGGTCATGACTGATTTTTCCGAAAAACTTGGCGTGTGATTTTGAACGTAATCGATCAATTTTTATGCGTATCCGCGCCGCGCATAAATGCGGCAGCATATAATGCTGCTGCACGGCAGGCGTGTAATTACTGATAAAGAAGGAGCGGTTGATCATGGTGATCTGGGTAAGAGAGAAAGAGCTGGAGCAGTTCCTGCCGCTTATCCCGGCGGAGCAGAAGGCGTTTGTGACGAGCGGGGAATGGTTCTGCCTGGGAGCCCTGGCAGAGTCCGGAGAGGACCCTGCAAGGGAGGAGAAGGTGCCGGCGGGTGTGCTCCTTTTTTCGGAGGAGGACGGGATCTCCTTCGGCAGCGAGCGGACCTCCGCCATCGTGCTCAGGTGGCTCTACGTAACGGAGGCTGAGCGGCTTAAGGGCTATGCGAACGAGCTGATGCAGGCGCTTTCCGACGCGCTGGAGGACAGCCCCGCGGAGGGGGTCATCTGCGATGTTCCCCTGGGCGGGGAATATGATGAGGCGGTGGCTTTTTTTGCCTCCTGGGGATTTCAGTTTGAAGTGATCGACAGACCGGAGATGATCGTTACCAAGGAGGATTTCCGGGTACGGATCCGGGCCATGGATAAGGAAGAGCTGGCGGCTCGTGAGCTCGAGGCCTTTAAGAGGCCGGACAAGGTGATCTCCGTAAGGGATGTCCCCGAGGAGGTATTCGTGGAAGCGGTGCGCGCGGCGAAGGCGGCGGAGCCCGGCGGATATTATGACCTGATCTCCGAGGAAAAGGAGGATTATGCCGGAGATATGAGCAACGTGATGATGAAGGACAACGAGGTCAGCTCCCTGATCCTTTTCGAGCGGCTTGCGAACGGGGATCTCCATATGGTGATGCTTTTCAGCCAGT
>CACZNS010000337.1 GCA_902782575.1 uncultured Lachnospiraceae bacterium | reverse complement strand
TGGAGACCGTCGAGGCTTTCAGATGCGTGCTATCGGGATAAGCAGGCAAGCAATTGGTCCAGGTATTTAAGAACCGTTATACCAGGATCAACGGATTCATAGATTCGTTAAGAAAACGGATACCGAAGCATAGATCCGCGGCAATGCGGGAGGTACGGATACAGCAGAAAGGAGCGGAAAATGGAAGCAGGGAATGCGAAAAAGATACATGTCATCGGAGCGACAGGTCATATCGGATCGTATCTGTGCCCTTTTCTCGTAAAGGAGGGATTCGGGGTAACGGGCTATCACAGGGGGGAGCAGAGTCCGTACCCGGTCCATGCAGACGGGTTTGCGTCAGTCGGACTGAAGCGAATGGAGAGAAAGAGCGCTGTTGATGCGGCTTTAAGCGACGGTGCGGATGTGATCTGCGACCTGATCCCGTATACGATGGAGGATGCGGAATATATCTGCGAAAGGATCCTTGCGGATAAAAGAAAGGATGAGATACAGCTGATCTCTGTGGGGAGCATCTGGATCTACGGGATACAGAAGGGAAGAGTCGATGAGACATCCCCCAGACTGGCAGAGGATGATTACGGGAAAAACAAGGCGATGATTGAGCGATATTTATTAGAACAGAGCGTTGAAAACGGCCTGAATGTTACGATCATCCACCCGGGGCATATCTGCGGAAGGGGATGGATACCGGTGGGACCCACCGGAAACAGAGACCTTCGGGTGTTTGAGGCTGTGAAGGCGGGAGAGGAGATCATCCTTCCGGAGGACGGCGGGGCGACCCTGCAGCATGTCCATTCCCTTGATATCGCAGGGATCATACGCTGCGTCATCGGGAACGAAAAAGCCCGGGGAGAAAGCTTTAATATAGCCTGCAAAAAGCCCATCTCCCTGAAGGAATACGCGGAAGGCCTGTATGATTATTTCGGAAAGAAGCCAAAGATCGGATATGTGAGCTATGAGGAGTTTCTGAAGGGTCTAAGCCCGGAGGAAGCGGCTGTTTCAGCGGAGCATATCGACCGCTCCCCCAACGTCTCCATGGAAAAAGCCGAAAGGATACTGGGCTTTGAAAACAGCTATACGGAAATGGAGACCATTCTGGATTCTCTTCACGGGCTGATCATCTGATGGACCGGTTTATGAAAAAACGGTTTTTTTCGTCTGTGCAGATGATACCGGTCAGCTTTCTGGCTGCGATCCTGCTGGGAGCCCTTTTCCTTATGCTTCCGGCATCTTCCGCTGACGGCAGCAGGACGCCCTTCGTGGATGCGCTTTTTACCGCTACCACCTCCATCTGCGTTACGGGGCTTACGGTGGTGGATACCGGGAATTACTGGAGTCTCTTCGGACATATTGTTATAGTGATATTAATACAAATGGGCGGGCTGGGGATCATAGCCGTTCTGTCGGTGTTCATGATCGCCGCGCAAAAGAAATTTACCCTGGGCGACAGGATCATGCTGAAGGATTCCCTTAATCTGGATACCACCTCGGGGGTGATCCGCTTTCTGATCCGGATCCTCAAAGCCACCCTGATCATCGAGCTTCTCGGTGCGGTGCTGTATTCCGTGAAGTTCATCCCCAGATACGGGATCCTGCGCGGGAGCTGGGTGGCGCTTTTTAATTCCGTATCGGCCTTCTGCAATGCCGGGATGGATATCATGGGGGAGAACAGCCTGGAAGCCTATCAGGACAGCACCTTCGTACTGACGGTGACGATGATGCTCATCATCATCGGGGGCGGAGGCTTTGTGGTATGGTTTGATACCGCGGAAAAAATAAAAGAAGGTCTGAAGAAACACTTTTCCCCGGGGCAGATCGTTTCAAGGTTTTCCGAGCATACCAAGCTGGCGCTTAGCCTGACCGCATTCCTGATCCTCTTCGGAGCGGCGGAGATCCTGCTTGTGGAGTATCACAACCCGGACACGATCGGGAGCATGAGCCCGGGAGCGAAGATAGTAAACAGCCTGTTTGAATCCGTGACCTACCGGACGGCCGGCTTCTGCACCTTTTCCCAGGCGGGGCTCACGGACATCTCCTGCGTCTTCGCGTATCTGATCATGTTTATCGGAGGCTCTCCCATCGGGACCGCGGGAGGGGTGAAGACCACCACCTTTTACCTTGCGGTCTTAAATGTGATCTCCTATCTGCGGGGAGAGGAAAATGCCGGAGTCTTTCACAGATCGGTCTCGGCGGAGCAGATGAGAAAGGCCACCGTTATCGTCAGCATCAGCATGGTAACTGCTCTCTGCCTGACCCTGCTCCTGATGGCGTCCAATCCCGTAAGCGTGCAGGATGCGCTGTTTGAGATCGTGAGCGCCTCCGCTACCGTGGGGCTCACCCGAGATGTCACGCCAAACCTGAATACGGCCGGGAAGCTGATCGTCACGGCCGCCATGTATCTGGGAAGGATCGCGCCGATCTCGATGGCTCTTTTTCTGGCCGGGATCAATAATAAGAAGAAGGAGATAAGGAATCCGGAAGGGCGTTTCTTTATCGGATAGAGGAAAGAGAAGGAGGGCAGGATAAGAATGAAAAAATCCATAGCGGTACTGGGGCTTGGAAAATACGGTATGAGCCTGGCAAAAGCCCTGTATGATATGGGAGCGGATGTGCTGGCTGCGGATAAGGATGCGGAAAAGGTTAAGGAGATCTCGGATTTCTGCACGGAGGCGGTCTGTATCGATCTCGCAAACGAAGAGGAGATCTCTTCCCTGGATCTGCGGAGCATGGACATCGTTGTGAGCTCCATGGGAAGAAGCCTTGCGGCGAGCATCATGGCTGTGGCGGTTTCGAAGGAGCAGAATGTGCCGCATGTTGTGGCCAAGAGCTCCTCCGAGCGTATGTCGGCCATCCTGAAAAAGATCGGAGCCGACAAGGTGGTGATCCCGGAGGAGGAAAACGGCCTCAGGTCGGCCAGGATCCTGGCGTCGGATACGGTCCTCGACTATTTTCAGGTGGATGACAACCTGATCATGATCGAGATAAAACCGCATCCGAACTGGATCGGCCGCTCACCGGCGGAGCTGAACCTGAGGAAGCATTATCAGATCAACATCGTGGCCAGGCAGGAGGATGCGGGAAAGAAATGGGAGCTGATCCCACCGTCCGAAAAGCTGAGCCCGACCTGCAGGCTTCTGATCGTGCTGGAAAAGGCCCAGCTGGAGACGCTCACAAAGCTGACCGGTGTCTCCTGATGCTGCCGCCGGTGAAGCGGAAGGCGACGCATCACTCGGTAACAGCCCACACCCTTGCGGGAAGGCCGGTCGCCCCTTCGATCCGCGGATAAGAAACGATGATCACGGCTCCTGCCGGGGCTACCTTATCCAGATTTGCCAGCAGCTCGACCTGGAGCTTTTCGTTTTCCAAAACATACCGTTCGCAGGCGAGGTCCTGATGCTCCTCCGCAACGGCGGAGGAATCCGTATCCAGTGTCTCGTGCCCGTTTGCCGCGGCATTCCTTACCTTATAGATATATTCCAGGGCTTCCAGGGACCATCCGGGAGCGTTTTCCCTGCCCTCGGAGTCGATCCCGGATACCGCGTCGATGTCCGGCCACTTCTTATACCAGTCGCTCCTTAAGGCCACGAAGGCTCCGTCCGGGATCTGCCCGTATTCTTTTTCATACTCCTTGATATCCTCCACGGTAACCGCGTATCTCGCGTTCTGCTTAGCCTTCTCGGAGATATCGACCACCGCGAGAGGGAAGATGAGATCCTGCACATCGTATTTTTCGGAAAGGTCCTTTCCTTTGGCGAAATGCCCGGGGAAATCGATATGGGTGCCGAACTGTCCCGGAAACTTAAAGGTCTGGATCAGGCATTCCAGCTCGGGCTTCCCCCAGTCCCAGACCGTTTTCGCAAGCTCCACCGAACCTTCGGGGATCCCCGACCAATAAGGACTGTCATTATTGAGTGAATGGGAGAGCTCTATCCACTTGTATTTCCTTGCTTCCTTTAACGCGTCCCATAATCTGTAATCTGCCATGCCTTTCTTCTCCTTTGCTCATATTTTTTGATCCCGACTGATAAACTGCCATGCCTTTGACATTCCGGCATAGAAGGATGTTTCCAGTATGACAGAATGTCCCGGCCGTGTCCAATCCATATTTCCTATCGTGGGTTATAGGCTTCCTTTATAGGCTCCCGCCACAGCGCCCGGGCTGTTGTCAGATGTTGATAATGATTTCAGGATATGCTATGATTTTTCAAAACAGGCTTTTTTGCAGCGGCCGGATAAGCCGCGCAGGAGATGAAGGAGAACGTATGCTGATAGGAAAGTTTATAAAAACGGTCGTTCTGGTTATGCTGACAGGGCTTTTGTTTACCCTGGAGGCCTGTTCGGAGGAGGCCATAGAGGAATTTATTGCGGAAGTGGAAGAGGAAGAGTCGCTCGATGAGGATCGGGAGGAGATCCAAAATGGGGAGGAGGCCGCAAGAGGCGAAGAGTCCGAAGAGGAAAAGGAAGCCAAAGAGGAAGAGGCAGACCGCGACAGCAAAGAAAAAGAAGAGGAGACGGACCGAGACAGCGAAAAGGCGGATGAGGTGCAGGAGGGCGAAGCAAAGGACGGGAGTGAGAAGGAAACGGTAAAGGTAACGATCCCGGAGTCTGAGCTATCCGGCAAAACCTTAAAGTTTAAGACGGTGACCCTTGATAATAAGGAGGTCAGCCAGGATATCTTTTCGGATTATGATATCACGGTGGTGCATGTATGGGGGACGTTCTGCGGGGGCTGCCTTCAGGAGATGAAGGATTATGCCGATTTTTATAAGAACCTTCCCGCAAACATCAATCTCGTGGGCATCGTCTGCGATGTATACGACGGGATCGACAGCAATGCGCAGGATGCAAAGGAGATCCTTGGGGATGCGGGAGCGGAATTCATGAATCTGGTCACCAGCGATGATATTTATGAGATCACCTACTCCTTTCAATATGTCCCTTCCACCTTTTTTGTGGATAAGGAAGGACACGTGATCGGAGAAATGATGGACGGAGCCGGATTTGAAGATACGAAGCGGGTTTTGGACGGCTACACGGAATAATGGATCTGCAGGATATGAAAAAAAGCTGGGCGGCGGTGCTTGCGGCACTTCTTCTTTCGGCCTTCCTGCTCGGGGGCTGTGAGGACGACTGGGATGAGGAATACCAGGAATCCGAAACGGAGGAGGGAGTCGGAACCCCGGGAAAAGAGAAAAGCGGAAAGGATGACTCCGGGATCGAGCCGGTAAGCGTCGGAAGCGATGCCCGCTCGGCCACCGTCATGATCTATATGAACGGCTCCGACCTTGAGAGTGAGGCCGGTGAGGCCACGGCTGATATCGCGGAGATGATCGGATCGGGGATCGGAGAGAAGGTAAATGTCCTGATCCAGACCATGGGGACAAAAAGGTGGCAGGATTACGGCATTTCTTCAAAAACCTCACAGATCTACGAGATCAGGGACGGGGAGCTGAAGCTCCTTCAGGATGATCTCGGGCAGCTGGACTGCACCGTCTCAAAAACCCTCTCGGATTTTATCGGCTACGGGAAGGAGCATTTTCCGGCGGACAGATATATGCTGCTTCTGTGGGATCACGGCGGAGGGCCGGTGTATGGCTTCGGCTACGACGAATGGCAGAGCGAGGAGGCTTCCCTGACTCTTGATGAGATGCGGGATGCCCTTTCGGAGCATTCCGATATCCGCTTTGATCTCATCGGCATGGACTGCTGCATCATGGCCAATGTGGAAACCTGCTATATTCTCGCCCCCTTTTGCAAATATGCCGTATTATCCGAGGATTTTGAGTCCGGGATGGGCTGGTCCTATGAGGACTGGATGCGAAGCCTTGAAAAGGATCCGGGGATCTCCACACCTCTTCTCGGGAAAAAGATCATCGACGCTTCGATCAAAGCAAATGAAGAGGATTACGAAGCCGGAGACTCCGCTACCATGATCATGGTAAATGAGAGAGCCGTTCCGGAGCTGCTGAATAAATGGGTGGAGTATGCTTATCAGAATTCCGAGCAGCTTTTGGGAGAAAACTACAGCAGGCTTCACAAAGCCAGGGGCAGGGGCTTCTTCGAAGACGCTTTCGATTACTGGGAGGATGACGGAAGCGATGTCACAATGAGAGATTATTATGTGAGTGATATGCTCTCCATCGTGGAAAGCGTCGGGAAGGAAGGGGAGACCACGGACAATCTGCGCTCTGCGCTGAAGGCCTGTGTGGCGTATTTCGGACATACCTCTGACAAAAACGAGCTGACCGGGCTTTCGGTCTCTCTTCCCTACGGAGATCCGGAATTTTACGCGAAGCTGGAGAAGGTTTATTCCAGATGCGGCTTTGACAGCGGCTATATCGACTGGCTGAAAAACTTTGTGGATGCCGAGGGAAGCGGAAGCTATTATGATTACAGCGAGTTTGAGGATTCCTGGGGCGGCTGGGAGTGCTATGAGGAAGGCTGGGGCTCCTGCGGCGGAGAAGAGGCTTCCGGGGACTGGGAATACGATTACGAGGAAGAACTATGGTACCTTTATGAGGACGGGGGCGTCTATCTCTACGACGATGAAACGGGCGAAACCTATTTTTACGATGAAGAATCCGATGAATACTATTATTATGATGAGTATGATGATGAATGGTACATTGCAGAGTAAAGGATGGGAAACCGTCTTCGCGAATTTCCCGCTTGAAGTGCCCGGAATGGGGGAGGGGCAGAAGCACTGCCCCGTCCCTTATGCGCAGGAAAGAGGAGAGCCGTAACGGAAACTACCGCTCCGGCTCCACATAGATAAACAGATATTTATAATAGGTATGTTCCTTCTCCTTATTATAGAGGTTGATAAGGCTGATCACATACAGATCGGAGCAGACGTTCAGTCTGTTCTTTTTTATGTAGGCGCTGATCCGCTGATAGGTTTTTTCAAAATCCTTTTCCCGGTTGTCCTGATGGCAGCATACGGCACTTGTCCCCTCGGCGGGGAAGGTCTCGATATGATCCGCGGGAAGGAAGGAGAGGCTTATGATGTTGTTGTACACGTAATGCTTCCGGATCAGATCCTCATAGGATATGGAAACCCCGGTGGGGAAGGAGGTCAGAAGGCCCTTATCCACGGATCGGTTCAGGTGGGCGGAGATGTCCTCCGCGATATCCGCGGTATGATGGGCATGGTCCTTGTCCCGGATGGGGGTCCTGCTGATGCTGAGCTGCGGCATCTCCGTGATATAGGGCTTCCCGGGCTTATGCCTGCTGAATTCCCCCAGGATCCACATGCCCAGGTGGAGGGCGCTGATGTTCTTATTGATCCGGTAAAGCTCCCGCTGCATGGCCTGGATCCTGGCGTTTGTCATCCTTTCGATGGACTCCCTTGAGGAGCTGTGTATGATCTCCCGGATCTCCGGGATGCTGCAGCCGGCCTGCCGCATGGTGGAGATGAAAAAGAAGGAGCTGATCTGGGAAGCGGAGTAATAATGATATCCGTTGTTCCTGTCGATCTTCGGCCGGATGATATCCTGCTCGTAATAATGCCTTAAGGTGTCTCTGGTGGTGCCGCAAAGCTTTGCAAACTGGCCCACCGTAAGGGAGTGTTCATCTTCGTTATCCTTATATTCCTGAAAATCCGTCATTGAAAAGCTCCTCTGAAAATAAGAAAATTGACTATTGACCTGGGGGTTGCCCCCAAGATTATTGTAGCAGAGTATTGATAAAAAACAACATTAATCTGCAAAAGGAGAACATTATGAAGGACGTAAAAGGAACAATCATTCGTATCATCGCGGAATATCTGGACAAGGATGAATCAGAGATCTCTTCGTCGGCAACCTTCACGGAGATCGGTCTGGATTCTCTTGACATCATGGAGCTTGTGATGCAGATGCAGGAGGAGCTGGACTGCAAGATCGAGCTTTCACAGGAGATCACCACCATTGATAAGCTGACAGAGCTGATCGAGCAGCAGTAAGTCAGGCGCTTTCCTTAAGGAAGGCGGAACGGATCATTTGAGAGGAAAGAGGAATGAGTACAAACCGGATTTGTGAAATGCTTGGGATCCGCTATCCCGTGATCCAGGGAGGAATGGCCTGGGTGGCGGACGCGGAGCTGGCGGCTGCCGTATCAAACGCGGGAGGCCTCGGACTGATCGCGGCCATGAATTCCAACGGAGAGCAGCTTAAGGAGCAGATCAGAAAAGCAAAGACGCTCACGGATAAGCCCTTCGGGGTGAACCTGATGCTGATGAGTCCCTTCATTGAGGAAGCCGTACAGGCGGTATGCGAAGAGGGGGTCGGAGTGGTCACCACAGGCGCCGGAAACCCCGCAAAGTACATGGAGCAGCTGAAGGGAGCGGGGGTAAAGGTGATCTGCGTTGTGGCAAGCGTCGCCCTGGCCGTTATGGCGGAGAGGATGGGAGCGGTTGCCGTTGTGGCGGAGGGCTGTGAGTCCGGAGGCCATGTGGGAGATACCACAACCATGGCTCTCGTGCCCCAGGTGAAGGATGCGGTCTCCATACCGGTGGTCGCCGCCGGAGGCATCGCGGACGGAAGGGGCATGGCTGCCGCATTTATGCTGGGGGCGGAGGCCGTGCAGATGGGTACAAGGTTTCTGACGGCAAAGGAGTGCAATGTCCATCCGAATTATAAGGAAAAGGTCCTGAAGGCAAAGGACAGGGATACGATCGTTACCGGAAAGAGCCTGGGACATCCCGTAAGAGCGCTGAAGAACCGCATGACCAGGGAGTTTCAGGCAAAGGAGCAGGATCCCGCCACCACTCCCGAAGAGCTTGAGAGGATGGGAGCCGGTGCCTTAAGGAGAGCCGCCGTGGAGGGAGATGTAAAGACAGGCTCCTGCATGTGCGGCCAGATCGCGGGACTCGTGAATTCGGAAGGCACATGTGAGGAGATCATCACGGGTATCTGCAGGGATGCATTTGCCCTTCTCGGAAAGGAATAACATACAATATGGGAAAAACCGCTTTTTTATTTCCCGGTCAGGGAAGCCAGTATCCCGGCATGACAAGGGATCTGTATGAGAGCATCCCCGAGGTACATGATTTTTATGAGGAATGCGAGGCGATCCGTCCGGGAACTCTGGATCAGATGTTTTCCGGCTCGGAGGAGGAGCTGAAAAAAACGGAAAACACCCAGCCCTGCCTGTTTCTGGCGGATCTGGCCGGAGCCATCGCCCTGAAAAAGAACGGCATAGAGCCGGATGCGGCTGCGGGCTTTTCTCTGGGGGAGATCGTCGGCCTTGCCGCTTCGGGGATCCTTACCGGGCCGGAGGCTTTCAGGCTGGTGTGCAAAAGGGGAAAGCTCATGCAGGAGGCCGCCGACCGGGTAAACGGAAAAATGGTGGCCGTGATGCGCATGGAGAATGATGTCCTTCAGGAGCTCTGCAGGGAATACGGGGTCTATCCGGTCAATTACAACTGCCCCGGCCAGACCGTTGTATCCGGTGAGGCAGAAAAGACAGAACAGTTCATCGGAAAGCTTACGGAGCTGAAGGCGAGGTTCGTGGAGCTGAAGGTGGGGGGAGCGTTTCATACCCCCTATATGGAGGCTGCGGCAAAGGGCCTGAAGGAAGAGCTCTTAAGAGAGGGGGGCTACGACCTGAAGCAGCCCGTGATCCCCCTGTATGCCAATAAGACCGCAATGCCCTATGCGGGAAGCAGGGAGGAGATGATCGGGACCGTTTCCGCCCAGATCTGCAGCAGCGTGCAATGGGCGGATACCCTGATCCATATGGCGGAAAGCGGAGTGGATACCTTCATTGAGTGCGGGCCGGGAAAAGCACTCTCGGGGTTTGTAAAAAGGACAGTGGAGGGGGCCGGGATCCTAAACGTATCGGATACGGAGTCCCTGAAGAAGGCTATGGAGGTGCTTAAGAAAGATGCTTAAAGGAAAGAAGGCCGTCATAACAGGCGGAAGCAGAGGGATCGGAAAAGCGATAGCCCTGAAATTCGCCGAAAACGGCGCGGATATCGCCATCATTGCCACAAGAGAGAGCGAAGAGGCCTCCGAAACCGTAAAGGAGCTTTCGGAACTCGGGGTCAGGGCCGGACTCTATGTCTGCAACATCCGGGATCCGGAGCAGGCGGAGAGCACCGCCCGGGAGATCCTCTCGGACTTCGGCTCGGCGGACATCCTCGTAAATAACGCGGGGATCACCCGGGACAATCTGCTGGCAGGCCTTAAGAACGAGGATATCGATGATGTGATCGACGTGAATCTGAAGGGCTGCATGTTTGTCACCAGGGCTTTTATCAGAAGCTTCGTGAAGCAGCACGGCGGGAGCATCATAAACATAAGCTCTGTGGTGGGGCTTATGGGAAACAAGGGTCAGACCGTTTATGCCGCCTCCAAGGCCGGGATCGTGGGATTTACAAAATCCGTTGCCAAAGAGTACGGCAGGAAAAATATCAGGTGTAACGCCATCGCTCCCGGCTATATCACAACGGATATGACGGCAGCCTTAAGCGAAGCGCAGACGGAGGAAATGAAGAAAGCCATTCCCCTGTCCAGACTCGGAAGCCCCGGGGATGTGGCCGGCCTGGCTCTGTTTCTGGGAAGCGATATGTCGTCCTATATAACGGGGGAAGTGATCAAGGTAGATGGAGGAATGTATGTATAGAGTAGCTGTAACCGGAACAGGCGTGATCTCGCCTGTGGGAAATGACACGGATACCTTTTGGGAAAATCTGAAGAACGGGGTATGCGGGATCGATAAGATCAGGCGCTTTGACGCATCGGGCCTTAAGGTCAGCCTGGATGCGGAGGTGAAGGATTTTAATCCGAAGGATTATTACGGAAGCATGCAGGAGATCAGAAAATCGGATCTTTATATGCAATATGCCATGGCGGCTGCAAAGCAGGCGGTGGAGCAGAGCGGGATCCTGGAGTCCGGGATGGATAAAGAGCGCTTCGGGGTATATATCGGCTCCGGGATCGGCGGGATCGCCACCACGATCCGCGAGGAGGATAAGCTGAGGGAAAAAGGTCCGGACATGGTTTCCCCCTTCTTCGTGCCGATGATGATCAGCAATATGGCCGCGGGAGCCGTTTCCATCCGGTTTGGCGCAAAGGGGCCGACCCTTCCCGTGGTAACGGCCTGCGCCACATCCACTCACACCCTGGGGGAGGCCTACAGGGCCATAAAGCACGGGTATGCGGATGCCATCATTGCCGGCGGGAGCGAGGCTTCCATCAATGAGCTGGCCATGGCGGGCTTTATCAACTGCCAGGCCCTGAACCTTGCGGAGGACCCTTCGGAGGGAAGCCTTCCCTTTGATAAGAGGAGAGCGGGCTTTGTGATGGGAGAAGGCGCCGGGATCCTGCTCCTTGAGGAATATGAGCATGCGAAAAAACGCGGTGCCGAAATCCTCGCGGAGGTGGTTGGCTATGGAAATACCGCGGATGCGTATCATATCACGGCCCCGGATCCGGAGGGAGACGGAGCGGTGAGGGCGATCCGGAGCGCCATGAAGGAGGCCGGAATAGAGGGCACGGAGGAGATCTATATCAATGCCCACGGCACCGGCACTCATCTGAACGATGCCATGGAGACAAAGGCTATCAAGGAGGTCTTCGGGAAAAAGGCCTATGACCTCCATATCAGCTCCACCAAATCCATGACTGGACATATGATGGGCGCTACCGGCGCGGTGGAGGCCATCGCTTCCGCCCTGGCGCTGAAGCACGGCATCATTCCTCCCACCATCAACTACAGGGAGGCGGATCCGGACTGCGACCTGGATTATACGGTAAACAAGGCGGCAGAGGCGGATATCGCCTATGCCCTGAGCACCTCCCTGGGATTCGGCGGACATAATGCCTGCATCGCGTTGAAACGTTATGAGGCACAGGAGCAGTGAGGTAAAGAGATGACGGGTTCCTTAAAAGAATATACGGAAATGTTTGAGAGGCTTTCCCTTACGGAGCTGGAGGTAAGGGAGGGTGATTTTAAGCTGAAGATGAAAAAGGAGAGCCTTCCCGGGCAGGGTCCCGCGGCGGCCGCTCCGTCCTTCCCGGAAAAAGAGCCGGAGGCGGAGCCGGAAAAGGAGCCGGAGAGCAGGGCCGGCGGAGGATATGAGGTAAAGGCTCCGCTGCTTGGGGTGTTTTACGGCGCGTCGGAGGATAAAAAGGCGGTCAGAGAAGGGGACAGGGTCGAGGAGGGCGATGTGTTATGCATCCTTGAGGCCATGAAGATGATGAATGAAGTAAAGGCTCCCGTAAGCGGCACCGTGACAGGGGTATTTGCCGCGGAGGGGGATCTGGTGGAGTATGATCAGGTTCTTTTTATGATCGATCCGTGACGATTCTTAAGGAGGCTTATGAACAGAGAAGAAATCAAAAAGATCCTTCCCCACAGAGAGCCCATGCTCCTTGTGGATGAGGTGAGCCTGAACGAGGACGGCTCGGCTACGGGCTATTATACGGTAAGGGGCGACGAGTTTTTTCTGCAGGGGCATTTCCCGGGGAATCCCATCGTCCCGGGCGTGATACAGTGTGAGATGATGGCTCAGTCAGCCTGCGTCATGTTCGCGGGAAAGATGGAGGGGGCCACCCCGGTCTACACGGGCCTTGACAAGGTCAGGTTTCGGGGAATGATAAAGCCGGGAGATACGATCCGGATCGATACCAGGCTCTTAAAGGAGAGCCATCCCATGTATCTGCTCCACGGCGAGCTTACGGTTGACGGAAAAAAATGCATGAGCGGTGATTTTTCATTTGCCA
This sequence comes from uncultured Lachnospiraceae bacterium, assembly GCA_902782575.1. Lineage (GTDB taxonomy): Bacteria > Bacillota > Clostridia > Lachnospirales > Lachnospiraceae > NK4A144. The sequence continues at coordinate 4,150 of CACZNS010000337.1, read as the reverse complement.
TATTGGAGAAAAGCTGAAATGTTGTCCAAGATCCTGATAGCGAACAGATCAGAGGTGGCGGTGCGGGTCATAAGGGCCTGCAAGGAGATGGGGATCCAAACGGTCGCTATTTATTCCACGGCCGACCGGAATGCCCTTCATGTGGAAATGGCGGATGAGAGCTACTGCATCGGCGGCCCCATGGTAAAGGACAGCTACCTGAACATGGACGGCATCCTGACGGTGGCGAAAAAGACCGGAACGGAGGCGATCCATCCGGGATACGGCATGCTCTCCGAAAATCCGGAATTTGCCGCAAGATGCCGGGAAAACGGCATCGTACTCATCGGTCCCGGGGAGGAGATCCTGCGAAAAATGGGGCAGAAGGAGGTCGCAAGATCCATCGCGGTGAGCGCCGGCGTCCCCGTTGTGCCGGGAAGCGGCATCCTGACAGACGGTGAGGATGCCCGGCAGAACGCGGAAAGGATCGGCTATCCGGTGATCCTGAAGGCCAGGGCCGGAGGGGGCGGAAAGGGAATCCGCGTGGTCAGGGAGGAAAAGGAGCTGATCCCTGCCTACGATCAGGTGAAAAAGGAAGCAAAGAGCTCCTTCGGCGATGATGCCGTATTTATGGAGAAATATCTGGAAAACGTAAAGCATGTGGAGGTTCAGATCCTTGCGGACAGTAAGGGAAAGATCCTGATCCTGGGGGACAGGGACTGCTCCGTGCAGAGAAAGAACCAGAAGCTCATCGAGGAGTGCCCGGCTCCGCTGCTTTCCGATGAGCTGCGCTCCGAAATGCATGAGGCCGCAAGGAGGCTTGCCGGGTACGTGGGCTATGTGACCGTGGGAACCGTGGAATTTCTGGTAAAGGGCGGCAGCTTTTATTTCATGGAGATGAATACCAGGCTGCAGGTGGAGCATTCCGTTACCGAGATGGTCTGCGGGATCGACATCGTGGAGTGGCAGATCCGGACGGCAGCCGGAGTGGAGCTTCCCTTTGAGCAGAAGGACATCGGATGCAGGAGACATGCCATCGAATGCAGGATCTGCGCGGAGGATCCGAAGGATTTTACTCCCTCTACGGGGACGGTGGAAATGCTCCATGTCCCGGGGGGCGTCGATGTGCGGTTTGATTCCGCACTGTATCAGAGCTATGAGATCACGCCCTTCTACGATTCCATGCTGGGGAAGCTTATCGTCTGCTCCGACACGAGGGACGGAGCCATCCGGAAGATGAAGAGCGCTCTTTCCGAGTTTGTGCTGCTGGGAGTGGAGAATAACCGGGAAATGCACATGAAATTCATGGAGGACGGCAGATTCGTGATGGGCAGCTACGATACGGGGATCTGTCGAAAGGTGTTATAATAATTATGGAACTAAAAGGACTGTTTCTGAAAGCGAATAATGAGCTTGAAAATACCGGAAACCTGCTGAAGAGCAGAAGGGTGATCTGCAGGAAATGCGCAAAGCCGGTGTCGGTGGCAAGGATCAGAAAGAACAGCTTCATCTGCCCGGAATGCGGACATTATTTTCAGGTAAGGGCCCGCAGAAGGATCCTGATGCTTACGGATAAAAGAAGCTTCATGGAGATGGACAGGGAAATGGAGTCCAGAAACATACTGGGCTTTCCGGGATACGAGGAGAAGCTTTCCGCCGCGAAGGAAAAAAGCCGGGAGACCGAAGGGGTCATCTGCGGGGAGGCCTCCATTGGGGGAAGCAGGGTCTGCATCTTCGCCATGGACGGGAATTTCATGATGGGTTCCATGGGAGCCGTGGTGGGAGAGAAGATCACAAGGCTCTTTGAATATGCCACGGACAGGCATCTGCCGGTGATCGGGGTGACGGTCTCCGGAGGAGCCAGGATGCAGGAGGGAATGGTATCCCTGATGCAGATGTCAAAGATCTCCGCGGCGGTGAAGCGCCATGACAATCAGGGCAATCTGTATATCGTGCTCCTTACAAACCCCACAACGGGCGGGGTGGATGCTTCCTTTGCCATGCTGGGTGATATCACCCTGGCGGAGCCCGGGGCCAGGGTCGGCTTCGCCGGGCCGAGAGTGATCGAAAAGACCCTGAACCAGAAGCTCCCGGAGGGATTTCAGAAGGCCGAGAGAGTGCTGGAATGCGGCTTCATCGACGCCATCGTCCCAAGGCAGGAGCAGAAGGAATATCTGGACAGGCTCTTAAAGCTGCACGGATTCTGACAGAAGGATATGCGGACAGGCTCATAAAGCCGCGCGGATGGCAGCGGACGGGGGAGCCGTCCGGAGGAAGATAACGCACAGAGGTGATCACAGGGAATGAAGGATTATGATATTGTAAAGGCCGCCAGATCGGAGCTGCGGTTTACTTCCGTGGATTTCATTGGCCTTACGGTAAAGGATTTCACGGAGCTTCACGGCGACAGGCTCTTCGGAGAGGACAGGGCCGTCATAGCCGGCATCGGAAGGATCGGAGATACGGCGGTGACGGTGATCGGCATCGAAAAGGGAAAGAGCACGGAGGAGCGGATCGAGCACAACTTCGGCAGTGCCATGCCGGAGGGCTACAGGAAGGCGCTGCGTCTGATGAAGCAGGCAGAGAAGTTTCAAAGGCCTGTGATATGTTTTGTGGACACTGCCGGGGCCTATTGCGGGATAAATGCCGAGGAGAGGGGCCAGGGAAGGGCCATCGCCGAGTGTCTGGCGGAGATGTCCGATCTGAAAACCCCGATCCTGTCCATCGTGATCGGAGAGGGCGGAAGCGGAGGGGCTCTGGCCCTGAGCCATGCCGACAGGATCTGGATGCTGGAGGATGCCTATTTCAGCGTGGTCTCTCCGGAGAGCTGCGCCAATATCTTATGGAAAACCCCGGAGAGGGCGGACGCGGCGGCAGAGGCCCTGGGGCTTACCGCCGCCCGGCTTTACGAGCTGGGGCTCATCGACAGGGTGGTAAGATGCGATGAGATCCCGGAGCTTGAAAAAAGGATCGCGGAGCAGATAAGGGAGCTGCAGGGGCTTTCCGTGGAGACCCTTGTCTCCCAGCGCTACAGGAAATTCAGAAAAGTAGGTTATTAGAACATGATTTATGAGGATTATTATAAAGAGATCAGGGATGGCAGCGGAAAGATAACGGATGTAAAGCTTTCCTGTCCGGAGGAGTTCAATTTCGCCTATGACGTGATGGACAGACTGGCGGAAGAGGCGCCGGAGAGGACGGCTCTTCTGCATAAGAGCGCGGAGGGCAGGATCACGCGCTTTACCTTTTCGGATATGAAAAAGCTCTCCGATCAGGCCGCCAATGCCCTTCGGGGACTGGGGATCGGAAAAGGAGACTGTGCCCTGCTGCTCTTAAAGCGGCGGTATGAATTCTGGATCTGCATGCTCGCCCTCCATAAGCTGGGGGCGGTGGCCGTTCCCACCTCCCACATGATCTCTGCGGAGGATATCACGGACCGGGTAAGGATCTCCGGCGCAAAGGCCGTGATATGCGTAAATTCGGAGGATATCTGCGGCAAGGTCGAGGAGGCTCTGACGGATCTGCAGACGGCGATGATCGTCGTGGGAGACCGTTATAAGGAAAAGAAAAGCTTTGAGGCTCTGCTCCGGGACGCGGAGTCCTCCTTTGACAGGGTTTCCACCAGGGTCTCGGATCCCATGCTCTACTATTTCACCTCCGGCACAAACGGCGCTCCCAAGGCCGTGATCCATGATTATTCCTATCCGCTGGCTCATATCTTCACCGCAAAGAACTGGCACGGGGTAAAGGAAAAGGGACTGCATCTGACGGTGGCGGATTCCGGCTGGGCAAAGACCGCCTGGGGGAAGCTTTACGGACAGTGGTTTCTGGGCGCCGCGATCATGGTGTATGATTATGAGCAGTTTTATGCCGCCGATATGCTGAGGCTTCTGGAGCAGGAGCGGGTAAACACCTTCTGCGCTCCCCCCACCGTTTACAAATATCTGATCCTTCAGGATATCACCCGATACGATCTGTCGCAGCTGCATTATGTGACGACCGCCGGGGAAGCCATGCCGAAGGAGGTTTCCGAACGGTTCCGGGAGCTTACCGGTCTTACGATACGCGAAGGCTACGGACAGACGGAGACAGCCCTTCTGGTCTGCACCACGACGGAGGGGGAGCAGATCCCCGGAAGCATCGGCAGGGCTTCGCCCCTTTATCATCTGGA
>CACZNS010000336.1 GCA_902782575.1 uncultured Lachnospiraceae bacterium | reverse complement strand
TCAGATTGGTTCTTTGTGGTAAAGGCCTCTATTTCTGCCTTTCCATCGTTGAAATCCTTCTCATCCCATCCGGCCCTCATCTTAAAGGTCGGCTTGAAGGCGCGGACCTGCTCCTGATTTACGGGCTGTTCACCCTGCTTCAGATTATAGTTGATGAGCGTGGCGGCCGCCACGGACCAGCAGTCGTTGCCTCTCTTCTGCACCTCATAGGGGTATCCCTCAAAGACACCCTCCAGCGGATCTCCGCTCCTCTGAAGCTCATATTTCCGATCATTCTTAACCTTCCGCTTCGGGAATTCCCGCACCAGCCTCCACTGCTCCCCGAGAGCAATGGCCATCCGGCGCATCATATCGCCTTCCTCGTAGGCCCCGGCCACCTCCGGGATCAGTCTGTCCTCTCTCAGACGCTCAAGCTGCTGCGGATTCAGATTTCCGGGATTTAAGGTTCTCTCCCATCTCTTAACGATCTTTTCCCGGTAATCCAGCAGTTCCTTTGCGGTAAGCACTTTCCGCCCCGGCTTTGCCTTCAGCCATTTATCCCTCTGCTCCTTTGTCAGGAACGTGTATGCCACCAGGCTGTCCGCCACGTTTTTGTCCTTTGTGATGCTTCCCAGGAAGGTACATAAGCTCTTATACGTCTCTAGCTGCTGCTGTGCTTCTTCCTGCCCGCCCTGGTTCTGCGCGTTTTCCTGAGCCTGCCTGTTTACTTCCCGCTTACGCGTGACTATTTTTTTTTTGCCTTTCTCTACCTTCGGAGCTTCATTTTTTCTATTTACCCGGATGGTTCTCTGATTCTTCTTAAACTCCCTGATCGCCTTCCCGGTGGCGGCTTTCGCCTTTTTGACCCTTGCTTCGTCCTCGGCCTTCTTCTGACGAAGGAGCAGGAGCGAGGCCTGGGCATCCAGCTGATCCGTCAGTGTCCTGATGCTCTGGCTGAGCTTATCCTGGTATTTCGCCGGGATCATCTTATGATCGAGCTTTGCACCCTTTACGGTCTTCTTCCAGTAATCCAGCAGATTGCTCTTCATGGTCAGCAGAAGCTTTGCATCCATCTGCTTGGATTTTGTTTCCTTAAACCACTGCTCCCGCTGCTTTTCACTCATCATGCCGTAAACGACGAGATAGTCCATTCCGGCATCTCCCATTTTCAAAGCCTTCTTCAGCTCTTCCCTCTGCTCTTCATACGGGGCGGCCGCATCGTCGATCATCTTGCCGGGACCGGTCCGTTTTTTGCCCTTCTTCTCCTTTTTGTCTTCCTTTGCCTTCGGCTGCTCCTTCTTAAGCGCTTCGGCCTCCTCCGTCAGATCCTCGAATTTCTCGACCTGCTTCTGCTGCTCTGCTTTCTTAAGCGCTTCGGCCTCTTCCGTCAGGTCCTCGAACTCTTCGATCCTCTTCTTCTGTTCTTCCTTCTTCTGCTTTTTCAGGCTGCGCTTCTGTTCCTGCTCCGCCTGCTCCATCTTCAGGGCATTGATCTCGAGCCTGTGTGTCATCTCATCCGCAATGGCAAACAGCCTCTTTCCCTCTTTATTGGATATTTTCCCTTTTGTCACCTCTCTGCCCACACGGGCCTGATACGAAAGAAGGGTGTCTTTATAGGCTCTGAGCTGCTTTGCTGTGGGCGATACATGGGTTTTCTTATTCGCCTGTATCCATTCTGCAAAATCTTCGTCACTTAATCTCCCGTATACCACCGCGTTGGTCTGATCCTTTTCCTGAAAGATCTGCTTCAGGAACGGATTATCGTTCAGCTGCGTATTTACCAGGAAGGAAAGATCATCCTCGACGTTAGCGAAAAAGTCATCGTCATCATCATCCGAAGAATCGCTGTTCTTTCTTTCTTCCTTTTCCCTTCCCTTCTGCTCCATCTCTTTTTCAAGCTCTTCGATGGCGATATCGTCCTGGGACTTCACTTCCTTTTCCTTTTCCTTATCGACTTCCTCCTGAAGGTGATCGACCATCTGGTCTACGGTCTCTTCCGGCTCCTCGTCATCATCGACATCGTTCAGACCCTTCATCTCCAGATCCTTCATCTCTTCGTTCAGGCGGGCTTCCTCTTCTGCTTTTTCTCTCTCACGCCGCTCTTCCTCTTCCTTCGCCTGCTCTTCGAGCTTTCGTTCTTCTTCCTTCCTGCGCTCCTCTTCGAGCCTTCGTTCCTCTTCCTTTCTGCGCTCCTCTTCGAGCCTTCTCTGCTCTTCCTTCTTCCGTTCCTCTTCCTGCTGCCGCTGCAGCTCCTCCTGCTGTCTGCGCCGTTCCTCCTGCTCTCTGCGCTGCTCTTCCTGATTCACCTGCCGGTTCTGCTGCTCTTCCTGCTGCTCTTCCCCCTGATTCGCCTGCTCCACCACAGTCTGGCTTGTGATGATGCCGCTTAAGGCCTTCTCCCACTGCCTCAGAATGGGGGTCGTACCGTCTGCCATATCCGGGATTCCGTCCTGATCAAACGCATAATCATGGCCCCGGCCCCAGACCGTCAGGATCTGATTCCTGGTCTCATTCAGCTCTGCCACGGAAGGCATCCTGTAGTCCGGATTCTGCCTGAGCCAGCTCTCCTTCTCCTCCCTCGTCATGATGCAGTGAATCAGGACGGTATGCATCATCTTTACGGCTTTATCCCCTTCTACTTCATCAAACACTTCCTTCATCGGTCCATCGATCAGATTCGCATACTTGACCGTCGGATCCTCGAATCCCTGTCCGTCATCGTTCGGCGCCGCCTGCTGCTCCCGGTTTGCCTGATCCGTCTGATTGATCTCAAGCTGCTGCTCCTGCACCTGCTGCTCCTGCACCTGCTCCTGCCGTTCCTCGGCATTTGCTTCCTGCTGCTGTTCATTATTCATATCAGCGTCGGTGGTTTGGCGGCGGATCACTTCCTCCTCGTCATTCGCCCTGAGGACTTCCAGATCCTCCTCCAGGATCGCGCCGTTCAGCACGTCGACCATTCCGCTGGCCTTTTCCGCCTTATGGGTCTCTCCCATTCGCAGATAGAGCCTGAGCAGCAGGCGCCATTTGCGCCTCTCCTCGCATTTCATCAGATAATCCCGCTGTTTATCGGACTCACTGGTGGCCTCTATGTATTCCGACTTTGCCTTTGATTTCAGCTGGATGATCTCTTCGCTGAGCTCCAGCTCCTTTTTGTGCGTCAGCCCCTTCTTCCCGGCTATGTTGCTGAGACGCTCCATCTCTTCTTTTTTTCTGTTCGCACGCTCAAGGCTTTCCAGATATGATTTCTGCATTTTCTTGCGTGCATTCACATCATAGCGTGCTTCCTTCTCTCTGTGCTCTTCCAGCATTTCCTGCTGCATCCCGACCCAGTCGGGATCCTGATCCCTGAGCTCCAGCCTGTCGGCCTGGTCTCTCAGCCTTCTGCCCTCGCGCTCCTGGATCTGGTTTTTCGCTTTGAACTCAGCTTCTCTTCTGGCAAGCCTCGCCTCCCGGTTCTTTAATTCCTGCTCTTTATCCTTCAGCTCCTGCTCTTTTTGTCTCAGCTGCTCCAATGTCATCTGGGGAACCTGCCCCTGGTTCAGACGCAGTTCTCCCTCCACCACTGGGCGCACCTGGACATTCTCCTGCCGGACCTCATGTTCCTGCCGGATCTGCTGGACCTGCTGTATCTCCTGAACATGCTGGATCTGCTGGTTTTGCTGATCCTGATGAAGCTGCTGCTCCGCCTGGACCGGTTTCTGGATCTGCTCCATCTGCCGGTTTATCTGTTCCTGACCTGGTAACATCTGGTTCCCTCCTCTATTTGAAACACATTACCTGCTGCAGTATCTGTCTCATCCTCTGGAAAGCTTTCCCCACCGGATCGGGATCGCCCTGGTCTTCGGCTCCACCCCCGTCCATCTGGCCACGCACACGTTTTCTCTCCGGACCATATCCTTAAAAAGCCCCTGTGTCAGCACTCCGCTTCCTTCATGAAGGTTGGTGAAGAAGAGGCCCTTGTCCGGATAGCGCTTTTCCACCTCCTGCAGTGCCGCGGAAAGGGGGCTCATCAGATCCCTTCCGGACTCGGCGTAGATGTACCCGATCTCGGCCCCCGGCTCGATGGAGCGGATAAATACCGCTGCCGTAACGGATCCTCCTCTTCTCTTGCAGAAGCAGAGTTCCTTGTCGTAATCCTCCTCATCCCACCTCATCTGCATGGAGTTGATCCCTTTTGCCAGAAGCTTATTCAGAAAGGCCTCCCGGATCCGCTCCGGCAACTCGTAAAAGAGCTCGCCCTTCGCTTCCCTGAGCAGGAGCTTTTCATACATCCCGCCCGGCTTCTGCCCCTCCTTTTCAATCCGGTAAAAGCAGGGAACCTTATCGATCAGAAAATTTCCGCGGGACAGCAGCAGCTGTGTGAAAGCTTCATGCTCCGCATCATCGGGATAATACGCCTCCAGAGGATAGCTTCCGAGCTGCTCCTCCGCGATGGCTGTCATGGTATCGAGCAGGGCCGTGCCCACTCCCTCCCTGCGGTAGATCTCGTCCACCTGCAGGCTCGTGATACGGATCATGCCGTTTTCAACGCAGAATACCAGCGCCCCCACAAGCCGTCCCTCCGGCTCCAGGGCACCCAGCAGACTCATGTCCTTCCGTTTCAGAAGACTTTCCGGCACATAGCGTGCCACCGGATTGTCAGTGCTTCTGTCATCTCCGATCAGTTGTACGATGCTGAATTCCATACATAACCTCTGTAAAAAACGCTGAACGCTTTAAGCGAGTCCAACTTCCGCTGCATAAGGGGCCTTATGCCTGCATGCTTTACGCAAGTCCAACTTCCGCTGCATAAGGGGCCTTATGCCTGCATGTTTTACGCAAGTCCAACTTCTGCTGCATAAGGGGCCTTATGCCTGCATGCTTTACGCAAGTCCAACTTCCGCTGCATAAGGGGCCTTATGCCTGCATGCTTTACGCAAGTCCAACTTCTGCTGCATAAGGCTCGAAGTCCGATTTCGTGAACACCTTTCCGACCTTGACGAACTCATATTTGATGGCGTTCAGATAATGCTTCATATGTACCTGGCCGTTAGCCTCCGGATCCGCTGCCGCAAGGAAGGCCGCGTTCAGGATGCAGTTCTTGATATTACCTCCGACGAACTCGAATTTGTCTGCCAGAAACCGGATGTCCACATCCTCCGCCAGCGGCGTGTTCTTCGGGATCGTGGTGCGCCAGAGCATCTCTCTGGTGTCGGGATCCGGGAACTGGAATTCCACGATGTATTTCATACGCCGGAAGAAAGCCGGGTCGATATTGTGCTTGTAGTTTGTGGCCAGCACGCAGACCCCGTCGTAAGCTTCCATTTCCTGAAGCAGCAGGGCTGTCTTGTTGTTTGCGGAGGCCTGGTTCGAGCCGCCGTCGTCGGAACGCTTCGCAAAGATGGTATCGCACTCGTCAAAGAACAATACGACGTTGCACTTCTTGGCTTCCCGGAAGATCATGGAAAGGGATTTCTCCGTTTCACCGACGTACTTATCCACGACCTTGGAGATATCCACTCTGTACAGCTCCAGATTGAGCTCATGGGCGATAACCTGCGCCATCATGGATTTACCGGTACCGGGTGCACCGAAGAGAAGCACCGTAAGGCCGCGGCCGTAAGGATATTTCTTCGTGTAGTCCCAGTTTTCATAGACCTGCTTCCTGTAGGTCATCTGCTCAATAGCATGAGAGATGGTCTCTCTCTGGCTCTCGTTCATGACGATGTCTTCAAAGCCGAACTTGGCTTCCACTCTGGTGGCCTTCTGGGAAAGCTCGGAGCTCATCTGCGCGTAGCAGCCCTTAAAGAGATTCCCTTTCGAGATCTTTTCCTCCTTGGCCATGGTGGAAAGGGCCTTTGCCTTCACCAGGGCGTCGTGGACCTTGCCCGAGGTGAAGAGGAACTTCGTGGCCATCTCCAGCAGGTCCACATCCTCCGCCAGATCATAGGGCTTGGAAAAATATTCCCAGCACGCCACACGCTCGGTAGTGGTGGGAGTCGGGAGCTCCAGGTCCGTAAAGGTCATCTTGGTGACCTCCCTGAAATCGATGTAGAGCTTGCTCATGGCGAAAACCAGCACCTTGCTCTCGGTCAGCTTGGAAAAGGCCAGATCCATGTAGCCGAAGAACTTTTCCTTCTCCTCTTCCCGGTAGGTCAGGTCCGTGAGGCAGCAGCAGGAATTCGTAAGGATGCACTCCCGCGCCACGGCCCAGAGCGCACGCTCCACAAAGCTGTAATCGTAGTTGAAGAGCTTTTTGCAGTTTATGCTTATAGCCTTGAGATGATGCTTCTCGCAGAATTTCTTGACGAAGAACTTCTTCCCGCTCCCGTCGTCTCCGTAATAATAGAAGATGCGGACCCCGTCGTTGTAGGATATCTCCATGGCGTCCAGCACTCCCTCGTTCGCCATGATGGGATTGAGCTCCTCTCCGTCCCTGGTCATCATCGCGATGAAGCGCGTGTAATTTTCATCCAGCTTTTCGGGATTTCGTCCGAAGAGGCAGTCAATGACACGCTTGTCCGGGGAAACGACGGTGGAAAAAGGCATGCTTCCCATCACGTTCAGGGAAAGCACCGGCAGGAGCTGCTCCAGGCAGGCGGACATGTCGCCGTATGCCCTTGTGATCGAAAATTCGCTCCCATAATAAACCTTTGCCGCGGACTCGATGGTCGGCGCGGAGAGGTTTGCGTTTTCATTGACGATATGGAACACGCCCGCGTAATCCGTCTGGGTGGAGGATAAGATCCCGCAGGCAAAGCAGAAGACCGTAAACGGCTCGAATTCCAGCTTCCTGCATAATTCATAAAAGGGAAGGTGTATCCCGGACTCCATGGTGAGCCTTGCCCTGTCCTCGATCAGCTGCATGCGCCACGCCACGGCCAGGTTTGACTCCTGCCGGATGGCGTCCTCCACGCCGGAGCCCAGCTCGGAATCGTCCCCGTCCGGCTCCGTGGCATCGGACAGGGAGGCAAACTCGTTTAAGAGACCCAGGAGATCGGATTCATCATCATCCTCTTCTTCTTCGCTTTCATTCTCTCCGAAGTCGAAATCATCTCCCTCCGGCTCGTCTCCCAGAAAATCTCCGTCATCCTCCGCTTCGTCCTCGCTCTGGGCCTTGTTTTCCTTTCCTTCCTCGGAATAAAACAGCTCGATCTTCTGGCGGCAGACGTCGCCGGCCACCTCGATATCCGGGTACAGCACGTTTTTGTAGCCTCCGTCGCCGGATGCGAAGACGGTTTTCATATGCTCGATGTATTTGTCCATGCTGGTATTCACACAGTCAAAGACATACTCCATATATTCCGAATAGTCCCGAAACGGCTTTTCCCTTGTTGATTCATCGTACTTCGTCATCTGTTCTCTCCGTTCTCTGCCGATGTTTTCGTATGAAACAGCGCAGTGGCGTCAAATACATTCGGTGCGCTGTTCAGGGATTTCATGTCCGTGTGCTGGAAAACACCCTGATCCTTGTTGAAATAGGGCTGCTTCTCCCGCTCGGCATACATCAGGTATTCCTCATCGTCTTCATCATCATCCGGGAAAAGCCTTCTGTTCCTTTCCCGGTTCTGGTCCCGTTTGTCTTTTACAAGCCTGTCGTCCAGATTCATCTCGTACCTCCCGCCGCAGTGTCTTTATTCCTCTCCGAACCCGTTATCCAGAGTCCCGTCCAGAAAGCGGTCATAAAACCCGGATACGTCCTGCATGCCCTTGTCGTCCGGCAGAGTGTCCTTCATCCTCCGCAGCTGGGCCGCCTGCCGCACCGGATCGCTTCCTTCCGCACCGGTGTAGGTATATCTTCCTCTCTCATCCATCGTAAGCCCGGGCAGGGCGGCGATCCGCCGCTTTAATCCGCGAAGCCTGTCCGCCATCGCGTCCAGCTCCTTTGTGTTCAGGATGTCGCAGAGGGAATGCTTCATCACGGACTCGTCCAGGCGCATGATCTTGTTCAGCAGAGCCACCGGCACGCCCTTCAGGTTCATGTCGTTCGCGGCCCTTAAGGTCCCTGTGCCGTTTCTTACATCATCATACCGCAGAGTCCCGAAGGCCATTTCGTTCTCCGTGGCCTTAAGCCCTGTTACCACGATCCCGGAGCCCTGCTCCTCGGATCTCAGCCGGACGGAATCCGACTGGCGCCCGGTGCGTCCGCAGAGGAGATCGAATATCTGCATGGAGAAGATCTGGCTCACGGCCCTGGGAGAGTAGGAAACCTGCTGCCCGGTGAGGGTGCTCCTGTTTTCCAGCTCGGAGGCGGATTCCCCCTCCGGGTTCTCCAGCGTGCTGCCCCTCATGTATTTATCGCCCTCTCTGACCACGGCGCTTTCTGACTCCTCCACCATATCCCCGATGTCCAACAGATCCGCGAAGCGGCTTGCCGCCACGGTACGGTTGGAAAGGTTCCTGCCGCCCTCGATGCCGTTTCTGTTTGCGAGAGTCCTGTAGAAGATCGTCTGGGAAACTCCCTTCAGCATATCACAGAAGCTCAGGGCCAGCTCCGGCTGATAGGCCTTCAGCAGAGCCCCCGTCTTGGTATCCGTGGCCGTGATCTTCCGGTAGACGTTGCGGGTGGGCTCCCTTCTCAGGCTTGAATAGAATTTGTCAAAGGATACCTCGCCGATCTTTCCCGCTCTCTGGTCCGCAAGGAGGGCTTCAAAGATCTCCCTTCTTTCCTTTCTGTGCTTGGTTTCTCTCGGAAGATTGCGGTAATACTGACGGATCAGCTCTTTGGTCTTCTCCGAGGGCACGTCCTCCTGCTTTCTGAAAAGGACGCCGTTCTTATTGTCCATGCCCTGCCGCTCGATCCGGTAGTACATGCTGCCGCCTCCGGTCTTCTTGATGGTCGAGCCGTTTTCATTTCCCACCTGGTAGACCAGGGATTTCGCATAGCACAGGATATCCATCCAGTTTCCGGTGGGAGCGATCTTCCCTGTTTCCGAGGGCTGCATCATCGCCTGATACTCCTCCACCTTGTTGCGGAAGATGGAAGCCTCTTTCCTGCAGCTCTCCACCAGCCGCTTCAGCTGACGCTCCGTTTCCCCGTTCCTGCCGTAGCATTCCGGCTTCTGCAGGCAGAGCTCCGCATTTTTGATGATGTTGTCATAGATCCGCTCCGCCGTCTCGCACCCCTGCTCCAGAGAGTCCGTATTTACGATCTCCGGTGCCTTCCCGGAAAGGAACCCCACCAGCTCCCGCATATTCATGCTGAGCTCCTGCATCTGGGGTGAGGAGGCCTGGGGCACGGGCAGGCTGCTGTTCCTGTCCTGATAGAGGAACGGCGCCGCCGCCTCCACGGACATGATCTGAGATTCCAGCTCCTTATCCTTCTTTTTTTCCTTTTCGGTGGATACCTTGAATTCAAAGGTCTTTACATCACTTTTACGGAGGGTCATCCCTCCGATCATTTCTTCTCCGACCGGTCTGTTGTTATCCATATTCCCTTGCCTTTCTGTTTCCGTAAACAGGTTCGTATTTTTCTGCGGTTTCTATTATTGATACGAATAGCACCGCAGACTGTCAGCATATTCCCCTGCCGCGCCCCTTCGCGGAATCCGCAGGGTACGCCTTTATTATTATAAACACTTCAGGGTCACAGAAACGATACATTGATATCCCCCTGCCGCGCGGCGGCATTTATGCGCCCAAAGCCTGCTGTCAAAGCTCATTCCGGAAGAAAATCGGAAAGCACGTTGTACCCCGGAGCGTCTGCGGACATGGCTCTCGGAGCGGCGCCGAACTTGCCCTGATAGGCCTTCGCAAAGCCGCTGTAGCTGTCAAAGCCGCAGGAATAGCAGGCATCCGCGGGGGCGGTGCCCTCCTGGATCAGCTCCCTTGCCCTTGTGAGCCTGCGGTTCAGGATATATTCCTGCATCGGACAGCCGAAGGCGCTCCTGAAGTCCTTCCGCATGAGCTCCTCCTGCATCTCAAAATGCGCCGCCGCATCCGCTATGGAAACATTTTCACAGAGATTCTCGTTCACAAACCGGAGGACCTTCAGCATGATATCGTCCTCCGACAGACGGAGCGGCACGATCTGCGCGGAATCCTCCCTGACCCTCCCCGTCTCGATCAGAAAGCTCATCACGCCGAGCCTCGCGGCCAGATGCGCGGCGTAGGATGAGGAGGAAGTCTCGGTCTCTATCTTTTTCAGCAGGGCCGTAAACCGTTCCGCGTCCTCGGCCTTGGGCCTCACCACATTCCCGCTCTCCGAGGAAAAAAGATCATAGATCCTGCCGTCCGGGAGATCGAAATCCTCCAGCATCCCGGAGGAGATATAGAGCGTATGCCGGTCGTACAGCACTCCGGCCCTGAAGAAGGGCTGATGCGGCACGTTTATCCCCACAAGGATGATGTCTCCCGACGTGATATCGTAAAATTTCCCGTCGATCATATACCGGCCTTCTCCGTATTTCACATAGGTCACCTTATAAAAATCATGAAAGTGGATCCCCACCTCCGTTCCCAGTGTGTCTGTATTGTGGAACAGCCGGAAATCCTCATGCAGATAGCCCCTTGCGGCTACCCTGCTTTCTTTATCGCTTTCCATGGCATCTCCTTTCCCGTCCTATTTTACACCATTCCTCTCTTTATTTCACCGTATCCGCCTTGATTTCCTTTCCTGCCGGAAAAAACGGCCGCGCCCGGACATTCCCGGGGACGCGGCCGCTTTGGATCCTGATATGAAAATGACCGATTCTTAAAGAGTAAAGGAGTCCACGAAGCCACCGATCCGTGTGGAGGATTCCGCCACATTGGATGCGCTGCTGTCCACCGTGCGGCTTTCGTCCGCCACACTCTGGGCCATAACGGAAGCGGTCTCCACCGTAGCCGTAACCTCTTCGGTGCTTGCCGACTGCTCCTCTGCGATGGCCGCCACGGAGGTGGCGATATCGTTCACCTTATTCATCTTAGTGACCATGTCATTGATGGTGTTGCCGGTCTCATCCAGCGCCTCGAAGATATCCGCAAAGGTTCCGCCCGTTTCCTTCACGGCCTCGTTGCTGGAAGAGATATCCGCCATACTGGATTCCGAGCATTTCGAAAGAGTTTTGATCTGCTCCGTGATGTCCTTGATGATATTGCCGATCTCGGTTGTGGCGTTGGCGCTGTCGTTTGCCAGATTGCCGATCTCGGAGGCCACCACCGCGAAGCCCTTTCCTGCTTCTCCGGCTCTTGCCGCTTCAATGGATGCGTTCAGGGACAGCAGGTTCGTCTGGGAGGAGATGGAATTAATCATCTCTACGATGGAGTTGATCTTCTGGGCCGCCTCGTCCACAGATGCCACCACGCTGCTCATTTCATTCATGGAAACGGAGATGGAGTCCATATTGGTCTGGACGTTGTTCATATCCTCCTGGCCCTTCTTGGCCTTCATGAGCAGATCGTCCATGATCCTCTGGGTGGTCTCGCCCTGCTGGGTCATATCACTGACAGCCTGGGCAAGCTCGGTAGCGTCGGTGGCAAGCTCGGTAACGGAATTCGCCACACCCTCCATGGCATTCCGGATCTGCTCCATGGAGCTGCTCTGCTCTCCCGCCTGCCTGCTCATGGATTCCGCGGTGCTCATGCTGGCGTCCGCCTCGTTGGAAAGCCCCTGGGCCACTTCCTTCATCTCGCCCAGCGTGCTCCGCATCCTTTCCACATAATCAAACATCTTATTATTCATGACGCCGATCTCATTATTGCCGCCCCTTTCGATCCGGACGGTAAAGTCGCCTTCCGAGATCTTTGTGATGGTGCCGGTCAGCTCGTTCACCGGCTTGGTGATCATCTTCCCGATCAGATAGAGGATGATGAGGGAGCTTACCACCAGCATGATGATCACCAGGATGACGGTTACCGCGGAAAGCCTGTTCAGTTCCTTTAAGACATCCGCCTTTTCCACATAGGATACCAGCGTCCATTCGGTACCGTTCACTTTTTCAAACGATACATAATAGTCCTGTCCGTCCGTTCCCTTTATCGTGTCCACCTGCCCGCTCTTTCCGGCCTGAAC
This sequence comes from uncultured Lachnospiraceae bacterium, assembly GCA_902782575.1. Classification (GTDB taxonomy): domain Bacteria; phylum Bacillota; class Clostridia; order Lachnospirales; family Lachnospiraceae; genus NK4A144. The sequence continues at coordinate 6,453 of CACZNS010000336.1, read as the reverse complement.
ACCGCTGTAGACCGCCTGGACAAAGGCATCGCCCGAAAGATCGGCCGCGCTCGCGCCCAGATAATCCGCATTCGGCGTACCGATGATGGAGCCGGCTGCGAAGAGCATGCTCTCTCCGGTGCCCAGAGGTGTATATCCGCCCACCGCGGCGGAGATGCTCTTTAAGAAGATATCGGTGGAAAGTACACCGGTGCGTCCGTCCGTAAAATTAACGGTGCAGATACCGTTCACAACGGCTTCCTTTGTATCCATATCGATGCCCGGATCACCCAGCACGATGTCCGCGTGCTTGCTTCCCTCCTGATACCAGCCCCGGGTGGTGGGATCGTAATCCGCATCCGGTACCCAGTCGCCTCCGTCGATAAAGGTCTTATCCGGGAAAGCGACATATACATCGTTTACCATGCCGGGATACTTTTTCATACTCGGCTGGAGTGCCGCCTTGATCTCATCGTTGCCGGCGTAGGATGAAGCCTCCAGCAGGTCGGCCAGTCCGTCAAAATATCCTACGATATTGGACATGGTGGACGCTATGTCATTTGCGTTCGCTTTTGACTCTTCCTCCAGCCTGATCATACTCTCCTCTGTGATGATAGCTCTGGAATTCATGAAAAGGATCACCGCCACCAGAATGATGAACAGGGCGATCATCGGGATCAGCACCCTGAGAAGCTGTACGCTGATCTTCCCTGCGCTTTGTTTTGAATCTTTTGTTTTTGCCATGTAACCTTTCCTCCGTACTATTGTTTTGCAAACTCTCGAACTGCCCTTCCCAAACATCCGAAATGTTACCGTATCAGTGTATCATATCCCCAATGATAATTGTTAAGGAAAATGCCGTTTTTTTTCCAACTTTTCTTGATTTTTTGTCTTTATTTCAATACATTAAATATAAACGGAGAAATTTCCGCCGTTTTCCGCACCGCACAGAGCATAGGGCCCGGACATTTGAAGACGGTGCGGCAGAGGTATTTCATATGTCGCTTGATTATAATATTTATCTGCAGGCAGCGGTGATCCCGATGGACATCATTCTCTGCTGCTATCTCATAACACGATATACGGATCCGACAAGACTGAACATCGCCTTCCGGAGGTTCGCTTTTGCCGTAACGGTCACAAACATCGTGGATGTGGTGACCGCCATCGTCACAAGTGCCCACTCTCTCATTCCGAATCCCGTGCATTACTTTTTCAATATCCTGGATTCTGCTCTTGCGGGGCTCTCCGGCCTGCTGTTCATTTATTATATCTATGCCTATTCATCCCTGGATCAGGAGGACCTGAAACAGAGGAAGATCGTTTATGCCGCTCTGTACGGGATCGATCTTTTCCTGCTCCTCACAAATCCTCTGACCGGCTGGGTCTTCACCTATGACGAAGCCGGGAATTATATCCTCCATTCTCTTTTTATCCCCGTAGCCTACGGGTTCCCGATCCTCTTTTTTGCCATCGGCAGCATCTATATGCTGACGCACCGGGAGCGGTACAGGAAAAACCAGCTGATCGCCATGAGCGTTACCATCCTCATCGCATCGGTGCTTTTCCTGCTTCAGATGCTTTTCTTTAATGATTTCCTGATCACCTTTTATTTTGCCTCTCTCGGCATCCTGGTCATCTTCCTGTCTCTGGAGACGCCGGAGCACGAGAGGCTGGTCCGGATGACAGCCGAGCTGAAGGAATCAAAGGCCAGGGAAAAGGCTCTGGAGGAGAAGGAGCAGCTTGCCCGGGAGGTGATGCTGGCCCTGTCCAAGGCGGTGGATGCCAAGGACCACTATACCAACGGCCATTCGGAGCGGGTGGCGGAATACGCCCTGGAGCTTGCAAGGAGGATGGGAAAAACGGAAAAGGAGCAGGAGGAGATCTATGAACTGGGGCTTCTTCACGATGTGGGAAAGATCGGTATCTCCGAGGAGATCATCAATAAGAACAGCCGCCTGACCGAGGATGAATTTGCGGAGATCAAAAAGCATACCGTTATCGGCTGGGAGATATTAAAGACCATCAACGAGATCCCCTGGCTCTCCAAGGGTGCCAGATGGCATCATGAACGGTTTGACGGAACGGGGTATCCGGACGGACTTAAGGGAAAGGAGATTCCAGAAGAGGCCCGGATCATCTGCCTTGCGGATTCCTATGATGCCATGACCTCAAAGCGCTCCTACTCCTTCCCCCGCAGTCAGAGCGAGGTACGGGAAGAGATCCTCCGCTGCAGCGGAAGCCAGTTTGATCCCGAGATCGCGGAGCTTATGGTGCATATGATCGATGAGGATAAGGAGTTCCTGCTCCGGGAGAAGCCGGAGTCCTGAAGAGCAAAAAGAAAGCCCTGACCACCAATATGATCAGGGCTTTTTTCGAGCGATAGACGGGATTCGAACCCGCGGTCTCCACCTTGGCAAGGTGGCGCTTTACCAGCTAAGCTACTATCGCAGATACCGCGCAACGCACAGTCTGTGTAATGAGTACTCCGCGCTCTTTCTTGCGTGCAAAAAGTATATTACATGAGACGCGGACATTTGTCAAGAAAAATATTTATATGCATCCTCTATTTCCTTTTCAAATGCCGCAAACGCATTGGGCAGGGCGTATTTTTCCCGCAGCTCTTCCTGTCCGGCCCAGACCCACTCCCCGTCTGCCGGCAGCGCTCCGGTCTTTGCCGCAGCCCGCTTCAGCTTCATATGCCATTCGATATGGGAAAAAATATGCTTTGCGGAGATCCCCTCCCGGAGCTCCTCCGTGTCAAAGGATGATAAAAGGGACTCTTCCGTGTCAAAGGGCTCGTTGGGAAGCTCCCAGAGTCCCGCCAGCAGCCCCTTTTCCGGCCTTTTATGCAGGGCGATCCCCTCCCGGGAGCGGATCAGATATACGGTTTTCTTTTCGATCTTTCGCGGCTTCTTCGGCGCATGGACGGGAAGCTCCTGCATGCGTCCCGCCTCATAGGCAAGGCAGAGCTCCCTTACGGGACATTCCCCGCAGAGCGGCTCTCCGTTCGGCAGGCAGACCGTTGCCCCCAGATCCATCAGTGCCTGGTTGAAGTCCCCCGGCCGGTCCTCAGGGACCACCTCCTTAAGTTCCCTCCGGACACCCTTCCTCAGCTCCTGATCCATGATATCCCGCTCATCCAGGAGGATCCGGCTGAAGACACGCAGTACATTTCCGTCCACCGCTGGGACCGGGAGCTGAAAGGCGATGGATGCGATGGCTCCCGCCGTGTATTCTCCCACACCCGGCAGTTTTTTGATGCTCTCCTCCGTATCCGGAAACTCACCGCCCAGCTCGCCGCATATCTTCCTGGCCGCCTTTTGCAGGTTTCTCGCCCTGCTGTAATAGCCCAGGCCCTGCCAGAGCTTCATGAGCCTGTCTTCATCCGCCTCGGCCAGAGAGCGGATATCCGGCAGCTCCGCAAGGAACCGCCGGTAATATTCCATCACGGCATTTACCCTGGTCTGCTGAAGCATGATCTCCGAGACCAGCACATGATACGGGGTGGGATCGCTCCTCCAGGGGAGCACTCTCGCGCATCGATCATACCAGGAGAGCAGAGGCTCCCTGATCTCTTTCATCCGGCCGATGCGATCCATTATTTTACGGAATCAAACACATCCAGAACCTCTTTCTCCGGCTCCGCTGTGATCAGGCTCACCACCACATCGATCACCAGAGCGATCAGAAACGCCGGCAGCAGCTCATAGATCGCAAGCGCACCTCCCAGAGGCGCGATCACGTATTTCCAGACAAAGACCATCACTCCGCCCGCGATCATGCCGGCCAAAGCTCCCTGCCGGTTGGAGCGCCTCCAGAAGAGCGAAAGGAGCACTACCGGGCCGAAGGCGGCACCGAAGCCCGCCCATGCAAAGGATACGATCTGGAATACGGAGCTGTCCGGATCCCTCGCAATGAAGACCGAGATCACCGAGATCATTACGACGGTTATCTTCGCCACCTTGACCGCATTGTCATCCGACAGCTTCTTTTTTCCGAAGGTCTGCAGCAGATCCGAGGAGATCGCGGATGCAGACGCCAGCAGCTGGGAATCCGCCGTGGACATGGTGGCCGCCAGGATTCCGGAAAGGATGATACCCGCTATGATCGCCGGAAAGATCCCGTAGCGGCTCATGAGCTCCGCAATGTAGATGATGACACGCTCCGAGTTTCCGCTTCCCTCCAGCACCGGGATCACGCCGGCCGAGCTCATGGCCAGGCCGATGATACCGATCAGGAGCGCCGCCGCCATGGAGATCACCACCCATACCGTGGCCACTCTCCTGGAAAGGGACATTTTATTCTCATCACCGGCAGCCATAAACCTTACCAGGATATGCGGCATGCCGAAATAGCCCAAGCCCCAGGCCAGTGTGGAGCAGATCGTCAGGAATCCGTAAGGGGATGCTGTGTTATCCGCGGCATTATGCGTCTGGGTAAGACTGAAATATCCCGCAAGCCCCTTCGCGTTTTCGATCACCGCGGGCATTCCCCCCGCCTGGGTGATCCCGAAGAAGATCACGATGATCAGGGCGATGGTCATGCAGATGCTCTGGATCAGGTCGGTGGTGCAGACCGCCTTGAAGCCTCCCAGCGTACAGTAAAGTGCGATGATGATGGCGCTGGCCACCATGGCAAACATATAATCTACGCCGAAGAGCGTGTTGAAAAGCTTACCGCAGGCCGCAAAGCCGGATGCCACGTAGGGAATGAAGAATACCACCACCACGATGGCCGACACAAGGGTCAGGACGTTCTTGCGGTCGCCGTACCGTTTGGAAAAATATTCCGGGATCGTGATCGCTCCCACCTTTTCCGTATATCTGCGGATCTTCTTTGCGGTAAAGAGCCAGTTCAGATAGGTTCCCACGGCCAGTCCGATGATCGTCCAGGCGGGATCCGCCACACCGGACAGATACGCAAGCCCCGGAATGCCGAGCAGAAGCCAGCTGCTCATATCCGAAGCCTCGGCACTCATGGCGGTGACGATGGGTCCCAGCTTTCTCCCTCCGAGATAAAAGTCTCCGGTGTCATCGTTTCCCTTTGAAAAAACGACGCCGATAATGATCATACCCAGAAGGTAGATCACGATTGACGCAATCAGGCAGATTTGTGTAGACATAGCTTTCCTCCTCCGTTACAATGTTTTTCCTGCTTTTTTGTTACTCTCCCGTCATCAGCAGGGCTGATTTAAACCTTTACTATAGTACAGTAATAAAGTTTCCCCGTCAATCTTTCCGCCGCATGTACTCTCAGGGGTTTTGAAAAAAGGACAAAAATAAATCCGAATTTTCCGTTTCCTGTCCGTCCGTTATGTGTTAAAATGGAAAATATCCTGTAGGCAGACTATAAAAGGCGGTGCTTGAATTATGGTTACAACTTTAACTCCGGAACAGATCGATACTCTGGGCGAAATGGCCAATATCAGCATGGGGAATTCCGCAACGACCCTGAGCCTGATGGTTTATCACAAGGTAGATATCACCACACCCCGCGTGGAGGTGATCAAAAGGAGCCAGTCCCTCGATGACTACGACAAGACCTGTGTCTTCGTCAATATCCACTATATCAGGGGCCTCACCGGAAACAACGTCTTTATCCTGAAAGAGCATGACGTCCTTGTCATGACGGATCTGATGATGGGCGGCAGCGGCCAGAACGTTACGGGAGATGTGGGAGAGCTTCAGAAAAGTGCGGTTTCGGAAGCGATGAACCAGATGATGGGAACGGGTGCCACATCCCTTTCTTCGATGCTGAACATGGTGGTGGACATCAGCACTCCCTCCGTGGAAACGATCGATGTGAACAGCGTGAAGGTCTTTGAAAAGATGTTTGACAATCCTGCCGATCTCTTCGTAAAGATCTCCTTCGATATGCATATCGAAAACCTGATCGACAGCGTTATGGTTCAGCTCTATCCTCTGGAGTTTGCCCTTAAGATGTACGAACTATTCAGCCAGGTGGGAAAATAGATATTCCTGCGCACTGTTTACGGCATTGGCTCCGTCAGAGACTGCGGTCACGATCTGGCGGAGTTTTTTTGTGCGCACATCCCCGGCCGCAAACACTCCCGGCACGCTCGTCCTGCCGTCCTCGCCCGCGATAATGTAGCCGCTTTCATCCGTTTCAAGCCGGTCCCTGTACCAGAGCGATGCCGGCTCCGTCCCGATAGCGATAAAGACGCCGTCAAGCGGAAGCTCTGAGGTATCTCCGCTTACCCTGTTCTTTAAGACCGCGCTGCTTACGGCAGCTTCCCCCCGCACTTCCTTTATCTCGGAATTCCAGATGCACTCCACGTTCGAAAGCGCGAAAAGCTTTTCCTGCAGCAGAGCGTCCGCCCGCAGCTGATCCCGTCTGTGCACCACCCACACCTTCCGGCAGAGCCTTGAGAGAAAAATCGCATCCTCCGCGGCGGAATTCCCTCCTCCGGCTACCGCCACCGTTTTATCCTTGAAAAACGCGCCGTCGCAG
>CACZNS010000335.1 GCA_902782575.1 uncultured Lachnospiraceae bacterium | reverse complement strand
GCCTTTTATGTGCCCATCGATACCGGCATGCCCGGCAGCAGGGTGAAGCTGATCATTGATACTCTGAATGCCGGTCTGGTACTGACCAGATCCTGCGACGAGCTTCCGGAGGAGATGAAAAGCGGACTGAAGCCCGTTTACGTGGATAAGCTGACCGCCTCTGTAGAGCCGCCGGACGGGGCGGCTCTTGAAAGGATCCGGAGAAGGCAGGATCGCTGCATCGATACGGATCCCTGCTATGCGATCTTTACCTCCGGCTCCACCGGAGTTCCCAAGGGAGTGCTGGTCAGCAGAAGATCCGTGATCAATTTTACGGAATGGTGGTGCGAGACCTTTGAGTTCACCTCCGAAGAGGTGTTTGCGAATCAGACCCCTTTTTATTTTGACGCCTCTGTGAAGGATATCTATGCCACGCTCCGGTGCGGGGCGACGATGCACATCGTGCCGAAGAAGCTTTTTTCCCTTCCGAAGCAGCTGGTGCATTTCCTGAATGAAAAGAGGATCACCTGCATCGACTGGGTGCCCTCCGCTCTCTGCATGATCGTTAATTTCAGGACCTTTGAAAAGGAAAAGCCTCAATATCTGAAGCAGGTCATGTTCCTCGGCGAGGTGATGCCCACAAAGCAGTACAATATGTGGAAGGCTGCCCTGCCGGAGGTGAAATACGCGAATCTGTACGGACCGACGGAGGCCACCGGGGACTGCACCTATTATAAGGTCGACAGGGAGTTTGAGGATTCCGAACCGATCCCCATCGGAAGGGCCTGCATGAATACGGAGGTGCTGCTGCTGGATGAGGAGGACCGGCTGATCACCGGGCCCGGCACCACCGGGGAGATCTGCGTGCGGGGTTCATCCCTTGCTCTCGGATATTATAATGACCCGGAGAAGACAGACGGGGTGTTTGTCCAGAATCCGCTTCAGAGTGCGTACCGGGAGAGGATCTACCGGACAGGGGATCTGGGACGCTACGACGATCACGGAGACATCGTTTTTGTCTCCCGGAAGGATTCCCAGATCAAGCATATGGGCCACAGGATCGAGCTGGGGGAGATCGAGACGGTGCTTGCGGCCTCTGACGGAGTCCGGAGGGCCTGCTGCCTGTATGACCACGGCAGAAACCGTATCATGGCCTTTTATGAGGGCGATGTGGACCGGGATGAGCTGATCGCTTTCTTAAAGGAAAAGCTCCCGGGCTATATGCTGCCGAATGTGTATCAGCAGCTGGAGGAAATGCCTGTCAATCTGAACGGAAAGATCGACAGGGTCGCGATAGGAAAAGAATATATAGGAGGAGACGGAAAATGAATGATGAGATCAGAGAAAAAGTAATGCAGGTGGCTACGGAACTGTGCCCTCATATTGATTTTGAAACGGAAGACAGCCTGATCGACGACGGGATCCTGGAATCCTTTGATGTGATCCAGATCGTCACCTCCCTGATGGAGGAATTTGATATTGTGATCGACGCGGATGATATCGAGCCCGAGAACCTGAATTCGATCGACAGGATGTGTGCTCTGGTCGCGTCGAAGCTTTCATAGAAAGGAAACCGTATGGAGCTGGAGCTAAAATCACTTTCCTTCTGCCTGTTTGTGCTGATCACGGTAACCGCTTATTTCTGCGCGCACCGCTTCAGGCGCGTTCAGCGGGATATCATCATAGCGGCATCCTGCGTGATGATCATCAGCCTGTCCTCCGTCGGGACCCTGCTCATCTCCGTTACGGCCGCGTCCGCTGTATTTTTCATGGGGCGTCTGATCGAGCGGAAGCTGGAAAACGGAAAGACTCTGGCCGGGAAGCTTCTGATGTATGCCGGTGTCGCTCTGGTGGTGGCTTATCTTTGCTATTATAAGTTCTTTACCTCAACGTATGCGGATATCTGGTATTTCTTTGACGGTCTGGGAATACAGTTCGGAGAGCTCATCGTACCCCTGGGCATCTCATATTATTCCTTATCCCTGATAGCCTACATCCTGGATGTGGGGCATAAAAAGCATCCGGCCGAGAAGAACTGGCTGGATTTTATGGAGTTCATCCTCTATTTCCCCTCGATCATCGAAGGCCCCATCAATCTCTATAAAAAGATCATGCCCCAGCTGAAGGAGGCCCATTCCTTTAACGAGGGCCGGGTGGTATCCGGACTGATGCGCATCCTCTGGGGATATATCAAAAAGATCGTGATCGCGGACAGGATCGGGATCATCGTATCCGAGATCCTTGCGGATGAGGAGACCTGCGGTCTGGTGGTGTTTTACGCGATGATCCTGTACAGCTTTCAGATCTATACGGATTTTTCCGGAGGGATCGACGTGATGATGGGAGTTTCCGCGATCCTGGGGATCAGCCTGGCGGAAAATTTCCGGGCACCCCTTGTGGCCGGGAGCGTCACGGAATACTGGCAGAGATGGCACATGTCCCTGGGCGAGTTTATGGAAAAATACATCTATTATCCCATTGTGCTGAACCGGACCGTCATGAAGCTGTCCAGAAAGATACCGATCCGGTATCTCCAGCGGGCTTTTTCCGCTACGGCTGCCTCCGTGGTCGTGTTCGTCATCGTGGGGATCTGGCACGGGACCGGCTGGAACTACGTGGTCTACGGCTGCTATCAGGCACTGTTTGTGGGCTCTGCCGTGCTTTTGGGCCCTGTCTGGAAATCCGTCCGCACCCGGCTTATGATCAGAGAAACGGCTGTGTCCTACAGGATCCTGACGGCGTTAAGAACCTTTGTGATCCTGACCTTCGGCCGGTATTTCATTAAAGCGGCGGATCTGGAGCATACCTTCGCCCTTTTTGCAAGGACCTTCCGAAGCTTTAACATCTCTGCGCTTTTCGACGGGACTCTGCTGCAATACGGGCTGGATTATAAGAATCTGTATCTGATGATCTTCTGTATCTTCCTGGTCCTCTTCGTCGACATCCTGGCCGAGAAGAAGATCAGCATCAGCAAATGGATCCTGAAGCAGGATGTGGTCTTCCGCTATGCCGCCTATCTGGCCGGACTGTTCTTCATCATCATTTTCGGCATCTACGGTTCGGAATACGACAGCTCCGCCTTTATCTATCAGGCATTTTGATCCATGAAGCGGTATGTGATCAGGATTTCAGGGTCTATAGCGGTCTTTCTCCTGCTGTTTGCCATCGTGCAGGATATTCTGTGGTATAACCGGGATACGCACTGGTATCACTGGGATGAGGACTGGGATGAGGGAAAATACTACATCAGTTTCCTGGGGCGTGACGCTGCCTATGAATCCGAGCCGGAGCTTTGGAAAGCGGAAAACGATCCATCCCTGCCCGATGATATCAGCTCCTATTATTATGAGGAGCTGATCGGGCTGTGCCAGGATCAGGGGATCGCTGCGGTGATCCCGCCGGGACTTGAGGAGACTTCCGAGGTGCAGTCCCATTTGAAGGTCATGAAGGAGTATTTCGGATCCAGTATAACGGTCGCAAAATATCTGGACTAATGCGACGAATGCTTGCCCGAGAGTGCGTATCTGAAAACGTAGGCGTAGCGGGGT
>CACZNS010000334.1 GCA_902782575.1 uncultured Lachnospiraceae bacterium | reverse complement strand
TTCTGTTATCTTCTCTTCCGGCTTTTTCTCCTTTTGCGCCTTAGCCTCAGACTGAGTTTTTACCTCCTCCTTCTTCTCCTCTTCCCCTGTGATCTTGGATCTTAAGGCGATATCTATACCGTACATCTTTTTGAGCAGCCCCCTGCGATAGTCCGTGAAGCTGTCGTCGAGAAAATATTTTTCAGAATTAAGATCCGACACCAGTCTTTCCATCTCTGCCAGCTCGATATCAGGGACAGTGAGCTCTCTGTTTCCAAGATCCCTGAGTGCCAGAAATCTCCTGCCGATCTTCATATGCTTCAAAATAATGTTCGGAAGGGCATCTCTCTGCTGTATACGAAAAGCTTCATATGTTTTTTTATCGATGATACTCTTGTCCGCTTCCTCCATCATAAGCTTCTGGATCGTATCTGACACCTGCTCTGTCACAACTGTCCTTATAAGCCTTGATCTGTAATTAACCTTTTTATCCCTGTCTTCGTAGGTTTTCGCATCTATCAGGGCATCCGGCCTGTCCACAGCAAATCCGGAGCCCATGATACTCTTCATCCGGCCCGTCATCTTCTGATAGGCCTCTGATCTTCTTTTTGCCTTCTCCCCGGCCGGAACATCGATCCCTGCAAAATCCCTCACAAATGTAATGAAATCCTCCGTATCCTTTTCAGGGATCTTATCCGGGTCATCCCCTGTCAATATGGCAGGATGGAAGAAGATCAGGCTTTCGATAAGCTTCCCGTCTACAGTGCTTCCCGACAGCTGCTTCATCCTGTCTGCCAGGACCCCGGCGCGTTCTTTGACTGTATTTTCATACGAATTGATAAGACCGGCTTCATTCTTCCGGATCTCCTTTATTTCCCTGAGCTCTGCTTCGGAATAAGTATTAAGGTGATCCTTTTTGAAATTCTCTGCATCCCTGTTTCCATACAGAGTCCTTTCACCCTCCCGGAAGGCATCCTTCCAGTATTTCCTCTCTTCATCCTGGTTTATCGAAGGTCCCTTTATCTCATAATTTCTGCGTTTGTACTGTTGATCCATAAAAGAAACGTATTGATGAAAATATGCATTGCTTTCATCCCCATCATCCTCAAAGGCTGCGACCGCCTGAGAATGAACCTGCCGGTACAGAGCATTGACCTTCATGTAAAAGTCGCCGTTAAGGCTTATGGCATCCGAAAGCTCATCCTCCTTTATCATTCCCTTTCTGACCAGATACTCACCCATGGATATATTCTCCCCGTCTAGCCGGCATTTCTTTTCTTCTGATATTTCAGCCATATCCTGACCGAAAAGAGTGCGATCGCCGAATATAGCCTTTGACTTGCCAAGAGAATGCATGAAGCTTCCGGGAGGCAGCTGATCAGGGAGAGTACCGTAGGTGCTTTCAAAACGCTTTACGGCATTGTATTCAAGGTAAAAAAGCTTTTGCATGCTGTCAAGCCATCTTTGCTTTGCATAGGCAATGGCCCCGGGATCTTTTTTATCAAGGCTTTCTGTGTCAATGACATTAAAGCCTTCCATGATCTCTATGACCTCCTCCATCGGAAGATCCGCACCATAGTTGAAGACCAGGCCATTGAGTACCCTTTGAGGATCCGTCTGGATATAGAGTCTTTCCCCGGTATCCGGATCCTTGAATTCAAAGTTCTTCATACCCGCAAGTATCGGCCTCAGCGCATCCCAGAGTTTCTTTTTCCTTTCATCTGCAATCTTATCCATATATGTATTATTCATGAAGCACTGATATCTCTTTATCATGTCAAGGTGCGCTTTTACAGCCTCTGTCTCATACTGTACCGCTCCGGGGAAGGGATGCTCCTCCTTGCTGCCTGCGATGATCTTTTCGATCCCGGCCCTGTCAAGACTCTTATCCTCCTCCATTATCTTCTCAAAGTATCTGGCGATCTCCTTATCCGCTTTCTTTGTATAGGATATATCCGCCTTCTTAAGATCCGGCTTTCCCATAAGATACGCTCTGCGGCGTGACCTCATTTCCATTTTTTTAAGTACCGTATCCATGTCAGCGTTTGATCTGCTGATGAAGGTTTTGGAATCAATGCGCCTTAAGCACTCACCCGTAAGGCTGAGAACATCTGCTACCCGGCGCTGATCTTCCGTGGACTTCTCATTATGGTTTACTGAAAGCTCATCATCATAATGACTTATATAATACGGATCCGTAATGAGAACTGCTCGCGCACGGTAATAATCCGAAATTGCAAGCAGCTCATTTAACCTGCTCATAACCTGTTCATAATCATTTGAACTCTCACCCGGTCTCACCACCCTGAGTCTTTCAGCATAATCAGGATTATTCCTTAAAAGCGCATCATATGCCATGGCCTTGCTGCTTATTTCCTCCAGTCTGCGCGCATTTGAGGCAAAGCTGTCATCAGTTGTGAAATCAATATGAAAATTGATTCCGAGGATCTTTTTTGTAAGGGAATCCAAAAGCTCAAAACGCCGGTTTTTATCAGCATACCCGGCGATCATGGCCTCATCCCCCTTCTGATCTCCGGACATAAAGGCAGAAAGCTGCATAAAGTCATCTTCCCCGGCGGCCATACGGGTCTTTAAGGATATCCTCCTTCGAGCCGCTATCCTGGAATTTAAGACCTCCTCCCTGCCTCCCTGCAATGCTTCTGCGTTAAGACGCCTGCTCCTAAGGCGCGAATCAGTATTATAAAGCTTTCCTTCCCTTTCGGATACACTGAGTTTCTTTTCGGAAAAGGTCTTCGCAAATCTGCCAAGGAACTCTTCATCAGATTCGTATTCGATGTCGATCTTTCCGATGTTTACATCCTTTAACACACCGGTTTTGTTATTGAGAATATTAAGGATCTCCCGGTCCTTAGGTTCCGGGGAGCAATTAACCCTGACACGCTTTCCGTGAAGGAAATCTCCAAGATCCGTA
>CACZNS010000333.1 GCA_902782575.1 uncultured Lachnospiraceae bacterium | reverse complement strand
TTATATTTCTCTATAACGGACTCCTCGAACTGCTCTCTTACCTCATCTCTTATCCCCGTTTCCATAAGGGGTTCGAAGCGTTTCCGCTTTATCATCGGAAGCCGGGCGCGTTCCGCGAAAGCAAAGAGAAGCTCCTCTGATGCCCCTTCCTCATGGATCGTGAGCTCCGCACGGTCCACTGCCGTAAGGAGCGTCTTCCAGCTGCCGTAAAGCTTACTGCTGTGCACAAAACCCGGGAGCTTCTCGCCCGGGTGAAAGCTGCCCAGAAGGAGCCTTCTTCCGCTTTCGCCGTTTTTGACGGGTACAAGAAAGACAAGTACTTCTCCCGAATGTACTTCATAAACCGTATTTATGCTGTCCGAATACAGGGTCTCTCCGCCCTTGATCACAATCCTGTCCATCTGTTCCTGTTCCCATTATGATCTGCCGTGGCCGGCTTCCCGATGTCAGCCGGTCATTTTTTTCTGCTTTTTCCCGATATATCGATCCCTTCGTCCCTTTTTACTGCAGCTCTGACCAGATTGAGTCCGTCGAGATCCAGTTCATCCGGATCCGGTTCATTGCAGCCGGGAATATCTCCGGTAGCTTCTGACAGCCTGTTCCGAAGTCTGTTCTTATGATCACTCCCTTTTGTGAAATCCACATCCCGGAGCAATTTTTCCATTTCGTTATATTCCTCTGACATAGCATTCACCTTAAGTGTTCAGTCTGCAGGTAAAAAACATTTTCCCCGGACAAGCTCATAATTTCAGGCCTTTTTCCTTCATCAACCTATTCACTTCTCTTAGAAAATCCCAGTCAGAGCCCGGATAATAGGAGTCAAAATGAAAAGAGGTTCCTCCTCCGGCTACCGCCTTCATATCCTGAATGGCGATCTCTTCATCCTGACCCTCTTTACGTACTTCAACGGCTTCCTCGAAGGTAAATTCGAAACCTGCCTCCTTTGCGACGGGGCAGATCACCTCTTCAAACACGGCCTTATCATCGGTTTTGTCTCCGCCGTAAGCCTTCGCCGCTTCCTCCAGCTTCTTCTGAAGCTCCTCATCCTTCATCACCTGCTCTTCAAATTTGAATAAGTTTTCCTTTGACATTTATTTTCCTCCTCTTTTTCGACGCCATGATCCGAAATATCCGACCCGGTTCTCCCGGAGTAATGGAACCTTCCTGTCATTTACACGTATATAAACCCAAAATGCGACAGGAATTCCGAAAGAAAAAACAGAACCGATATCTGCTCAAAATTCTTGATTTGGCGTATCTTATGATGTTATCTTAAAATCATCTGAGTTTATGTGCTTCATAAACAGTTGACTTATCTTACGATTGCCGGCGTTTGAGGCTCATGAAGGAGGAGTTACTTTATTAACCGTAATAGTCAGAGCGGAGGTATTAAATGATCAGATTCAGAATAACTGCCGTATCATTGATAACGGTACTTTTGACCGCAGCATTGTCAGGATGTACATACGGGATCCCGGCTGAACCCGCCGGGGAGGATGCGGCTTCCGGGACGGCCGCGTCCGTGAATGAGGTATCTGAGAGCAGCAGGATCACCACCGGCGGGAGTCCGTGGATCGATAGTGAAATCAAAGCCAATCTGACAGAGGACATGGAGCTTTCCGTAAAAGACGACTTCTATCTGGCTGCGAATTATGACTGGCTGATGAGTACAGATATCCCGGAGGGAAAGCCTCGCTATAATGCATTCTCTGAGGTCGAGGATCGGATCGAGGATAATATCGCAAAATTTATGAATGACAAAGCCGCAGCAGTCCAAAGCCACGAGGCCGGGCTGTCACAGACCTTTTATCATGCGCTGCTGGACTGGGAGGCCAGGGATAAGACCGGCTTTGAACCGGCCCGGGAAAAGATAGCTGCGATCATGGATATAAAGGATACAGATGAGCTGACCTCATTTTTATGTGATACAGGCAAAAGCTGTTTCGTGCCTTCGGGGATTGATGTATATAATGGTACGTATTTTGCTGATTCTACAAGATATATCGTGATGATAGACGACATACACGATAGTCTGCTCCTTATGGATCCCACCGAATATAAGGAGAGGTCCGATATGGGAGAGGTTTATTATCAGGCGGCGAAAGAGCTGACGGAAAACATGCTTACCCGGGCAGGCTTTTCCGAAGAAGAAGCCGATGCTGTTTTAGAAGGAGCGATCGAATTTGAAACTCAGCTTGCGGAGGATGTTCCTACCTCTGTGGAGCTTAATTCTCCCGAACATTTTCATAGTATCACCAATCTTTATGATATGGACGGCTTAAAAAAGCTTTATAAGGCATATCCCATCGAAGAGCTGCTTCATGCAAAAGGATACGGAGGCGCAGAACAATATCAGGTGACGACTCCGGACTATGCGGCAAAACTCGGAAGTCTTTATAAGGATGAGAATCTTGAACAGATCAAGGATTATATGCTCGTAAATTACTGTATCCTATCCGCGAACAAGCTGGACAGGGAGGCTTTTGAAGCCTTTTACCGGTATAACAATGCGTTGTACGGAGCTTCGGGAAAGATGTCCGAAACCTATTACGCAATCAACTTAACGCGCAGATATCTTCCGGATGCCATCACAAAGGCCTATGTGGAATATTATCATCTGGAGGAAACCAAGAATAAGATCAAAAAGCTGTGTGAGGATATCATCAATGTTTATGAGCATATGCTCGGGGAAGAGGACTGGCTTTCAGCGGAAATGAAGGAAAGGGCGATAGAGAAGCTTCATTGCATGGAAATCCATTCCTTATATCCCGAGAAGTATACCGATTATGACAGCCTGGAGTTTACCGGCGATTCGGCATACGGATATTTTGAGCAGGCAGAAATCTTTAACAGCCGGCACGATGCTTCCTATACGGGTCAGGCGGTCGACAGGGGAGAATGGAACTTCATGCATGATCATGCGAATCCGCTGATGGCGAATGCGGCTTATTCTCCCGAAATGAATTCAATATACATATTTGCAGGCATCATTGCGGATCCGATCTACAGGGAGGATATGTCCGATGAAGAGTGTTACGGCTGTCTGGGCCAGGTGATCGGCCATGAGATAAGTCATGCCTTTGATCCCATCGGCTCGCAGTATGACAAGGACGGAAATCTGAAAAACTGGTGGACCGCGGAGGATCAGCAGGCCTTTCATGAAAGAGCTGAAAAGCTGATAAAGTATTATGACACCATCACGATCTGGGACGGTCTTAACGCTTCGGGAGAACTGGATCAGTCCGAGATCGTTGCCGATATGGGGGCGATGAAGGCCATACTCACACTGGTAAAGGATAAGACGGATTTTGACTATGAGACCTTCTTCAGGTCCTTTGCCGGACTATGGAGATGCGTTTCAAGCCCTGAGATAGAATATATTTCCGCTACGCAGGATCCTCATCCGGTTTTATATTTAAGGATCAATGTGGTAGTCCAGCAGTTTGAGGAATTTTATAAAACCTTCGGAATAAAAGAGGGAGACAGGATGTATCTTGCTCCCGGGGACAGGGTGGCAGTCTGGTGATACACGATAACGCTTCGCGAAGATGCGCACGGATTTTGTAAGGAGGGAATATGAAAAAAAAGTTAACGGGAATTCTGTTGGTCATCTGCATTGCAGGCTCCATGGTGCTTTCGGGATACAAAACGGCGGATCCGAAGGATAAGGTTCTGAAGGACCTTCCCACAAGCTGGGATCCGACGGAGATCTATGCGGATGACGAAGCCTTCGAGGCCGATATGGAGAGGCTGGATACGCTCATTCCGGAGGTGGAAAAGCTTCGGGGCACTCTGAATACTCCGGAGGGATTTTTACGTTACTATGAAGCTCCGCCGGTAATAGAGATGAATGAGATCATAAACAAGGGATATATGTATATAAGCCTTCTGAATTCCCTGGATATCACCGATCCCCGTGCGATAAAAGCAGCCTCTGAGTTTAATGAAGCCTACCTGAAGTGTCAGCTGGCCGCTGCCTTTGAAGCTTCGGAGATCATGAAAATGCCTCTAAAAAAACGTATCGAGTTCTTTTCGGACAAAAGGCTTGCACCTTACGCGTATTCCTGCAGAGACTATACGGATCCGGACAAGGCAGTCTTAAGCGAAGAGACGGAAAAAGCCAGAACTCTCATGAGGAGTGCCTGCAACAATCAAAAGACCCGTGATACACTGGATTATGTCGAGCTGCCCCTGCCGGACTTTACCTATCCTGACGGTACAAAAGGGACCCTTACGAGAACGGTCTACGATCAGATCCTCGAAAGTGCCGAATATGATCAGAAATACCGTGAAAAGATCTTTAAGCTTTACAGCTCCGCCAGACAGCCCTTTGCGGCAACCTATGCTTCTCTCCTGGAGGGACAGATGCGCTGTAACTGGGCGGACGCCCAGATCGATGGCTTTGATTCCACGCTTGAAGCGGCACTTAATGAGAAAGCGGACGTGGACCCGAAGGTCTATGACAGGGTGAACCGCTTTGCCCGCGACATGCTTCCGAAGCTTCATGAATATTTCGAAGCAAAGAAAAAAATCCTCGGTAATGAACGGCTGCTGTTCAGCGATCTGAGGGTCCCGGTTTCGGATTATGTGCCGAAAACGGTATCCTATGAGGCTGCGGTAAACGACGGAAGAAAGGCGCTTGCCATATGGGGGGATGAATATCTGGAAACCTTTGACAGGATTATTACCTCACCTCATATCGATGTATATCCCTCGTCGAAAAAGGAAACGGGGGCTTATACGAATGGTCAGGGAACTGAGATAATGCCTTTTGTAATGCTGAACTTTAATGGTACGGAAAACTACACCTCAACCATCGTCCATGAAATGGGACATGCCGTTCATATGGAGCTTTCCAGGCAGAATCAGAACATTTATAACTGCACTCCGACGATATTTACCGGGGAGGTGGCTTCCTTAACCAATGAACTATCCTTCGTGAAATACAGGTATGAACAGGCTAAAACAGAGGCGGAAAAGCTGTACTGGCTGGATCGGATAATAAACCTGCTGTTTGGAACCTTGTTCCGCCAGTGTATGTTTTCGGAGTTTGAGGATAGCTGCTATAAGACCATCGAGAAGGGCGGATCACTGGATCCCAAAGAGCTTTCGGATCAATGGCTTGCGCTTTACAGGGAGTATTGCGGAAAAGCTGTTACCATTTCGGATGATTACGGTACCGGCTGGGCCGAGGTACCTCATTTCTATACGAAATACTATGTATTTCAATATGCAACCTCCATTACTTACGCAGCCACTATCTGCCGGAAGCTGGAGGAAGCGCGTACCCCTGCGGAAAAGCAGAAGGTGGCGGATGCGTATCTGGATTTCCTGAAATCCGGAAATTCCGCCGATCCGGCATCTCTGTTAAAGATCGCCGGAGTGGATATTCTGGATGATAAGACCTATGAAGAAGCAGGGGAATATATCAGCGGGATGATCGATGAATTTGTGAAGGCGGCCGGCGCCGCCCGTAATTGAACAGGAGCTTCCGTCATGAAAAAAAAATCACCTTCAAAGCTTCCCATATTCTTTTCGATCCTTCTGATCCTGCTGCTGGCAGGCTCTCTGCTGGTTCTCTTAAGCCGCCTGGTCACAAAGGATTACAAGCAGCAGCTCACCACCAAGCTTACGGAAACGGACCGGAATCTGGATAAAAGCCTGAATGCCATA
Organism: uncultured Lachnospiraceae bacterium; assembly: GCA_902782575.1. GTDB lineage: Bacteria > Bacillota > Clostridia > Lachnospirales > Lachnospiraceae > NK4A144. The sequence continues at coordinate 1,949 of CACZNS010000333.1, read as the reverse complement.
AAAAAGAATGCGGAAAATAACGAAAAGCTTCTGAAGATCAAGGCCGATCTTGCCATGTATTACATAAGAGAAGACGATTATACCGGTCTGTCTCAGTCATCCCTGTCAAAGCTCTGCCATCTGCTGTCTGTATATAACGTGATCCTTCTTGATCCGGAGGGCAATACTATCTCTTCTGCCGAACCCCTGCCGGAGGGCCTCGACTTTACGGACCGGGAGCCCGCGGTGCTTCTGGATGTCCTGAAAGCAGGAGGCGCATCCGAGATCCTCTATTTTAATGAGGATTCTGAAAACGGCAGTCTGAGGGAGATCGGTCTGGTTTCCGAAAAGGCAGATGACTCCCATGTTCTGGTGATCGCATCAGACGTGAATGATATATCACAAGCCTCCGGCTCCTCCTCTTCCTGGCATTCGATGCTTGAGCGAAATACCGTGGGCACCAACGGCTTCTCCTTTGCGGTCGATGCGGAGGGATATTTCCTTTATTTTCCTTTTGACCCCACCGGTAAAAGCCCGGATTACATCGGGGGAGAAGAAAATATGACAATTGAAACCGCAGGCTTCAGCCTGTCCGATCTTTCTGACGGCGCCTTCCTCCGCCTGAGCATCTTCGGAGAAGAGTATTATTGCGGCTGTAAATACCGTACATCCGAAGACGCCTGGATCATCTGCGCCCTTCCGCTCATGGAGATCGTCAGTGCGATGATGATCCTGTTTATCCCTCTCCTGTTTGCGGTCGTAGTGATCCTGTTCACGCTGATCCTCTCCTACTCCATGATCTTAAAGGAGTATGCCGGGACCGTGAAGAGCGGAAAGCATTTAAGAAGGATCTATTTCAAAAAATCACGGGCCCAGGTGGCCTTTTCCCTGCTTGTGCTTCTGGTCTTTTCGGTGTTCATCCATCTCCTCTATGCAACCGCCGTCCAGGAAACCATAAACCGCCAGGATGCAAAGGCTCTCGTCTTTTCGTTGAATAATGAAAAGGAAAACCAGGCCATGATAAAAAAGCTTTACGACCGGTTTTTGCTGCAGGTGTCCGGGATCTCGGCAAGGATCATATCGGATAATCCGGATCTTGCCAGCCGTTCCTCCTTAAAGCAGCTCAATGACATTTTACAGACACAGCACATTCTTTTATACGATAAGCAGGGTACCGTGGCTGTGTCGGATACGACCTATAAAGGGCTTACCCTTTCAAAAGACCCGGAGGACCCTTCCTGCCAGTTCAGGCAGCTTCTGTACGGCACACCTTATGTGATTCAGGATAAGCCTGACGAAAGCTATCTGGAAAAGCCCTACCTGTTTGTGGGAAGCCTTATGACCGATGAAAACGGGGATCCGAACGGGTTCGTTCAGCTGGCCTTTGATCCGGCCTTCCTTTCGGACCCCCTGAAAACCACCTCCAGAGAATATATCCTCTCTACCTTCAGCGGCACAAATAACTCCTCTGTGTTTACGATAGACAAAAAAACCGGTGAATACTCTTATTCTCCCGTAAGCTCACTCATCGGGAAAGCAGCGGCTGATTACGGGATCACTCCCAAGGCCTTAACGGACGGGTATGTGGGATATATCACCGCTGCCGGGGTAAGATATCTGTGTGAGACAACAGCGTCGGATGCCGACTACATCTTCATTGTGACTCCCACCTCCGGGCTGCTGTCCGGAAACCTGCAGAACGCAGTATTGACCTTCCTGCCCGGCTTCACGGCAATCATACTCCTTTATCTGCTTCTGAACCTGCTCTCCGGCTTTTCTGCCGCTGCGGCTGATGATATGTCCGCCGATAAGAAGATCCGGTTCCGTTCGGAATATGCCCTGAAGCAGTTTTTAAAAAGATCCTTTTTTGTCTTCTCGGGAGCCGTTCTCATTGCTGCAGTCCTGCATGATAAGCTGCTTCCGCCCGACTCCGTTTTTCATCATATCATCGAGGGGGCCTGGGAAAACGG
>CACZNS010000332.1 GCA_902782575.1 uncultured Lachnospiraceae bacterium | reverse complement strand
GCCTCCGGCTCGGGTATCGGCTCCGGCTCAGGCATTACTTCCGGCACCGCCTCGGGCATTGGCACCGCCTCAGGTATCGGCTCCGGCTCAGGCGTCACTTCCGGCACCGCCTCGGGCATTGGCACTGCCTCAGGTATCGGCTCCGGCTCAGGCGTCACCTCAGGCTCAGGTTCAGGTTCCGGCTCCTCTATTTTGTTTTCTGTGACCGACCGAAGCAGCCGGTCCAGATATTCTTCATCGGATGTCATTTGTGTTAAAATCTCCAATTACAAAGTCAGACACTATATTATATCACATTAACAGCACATATCAAATTGCAAATATTCGGAAAGCATCCTTCCCGTCGCCCCTGCCTCCAACCATCCCCCGGCTTCCATCCCCGCAGCTTCCGTCTTCTCCGGACAAGAAAACAGACAGGGCAAATGCCCTGCCTGTTTAAGCTATTTCGTGACAAACCGGTTTAAGAACACACAGCCACCCGCATCAATTCCCCATGGAAGCGATCAAAGCATCGATCTCTGCCTGGGAAAGAACACGGTTATCATTCCCTCCGCCGCCTGCCGCCGGCGCTGCGGGTGCTGCTCCGAAGCCCCCGAATGCAGGAGCCGGCGCAGGTGCAGGTGCCGCCGGTGTGATCTGCGGATTCATTGCCTGTGCCTGAGAAGAGTTTCCCATGATATTTGCAAACAAAGCCTGCTGTTCCGGTGTTAATCCGTCCATAAACCCTCTTTCAAAACCGTCTTCAAGTACCGTTAATATCTGTCCGAACGCGTTAAGCCAAGATCAAAACGCCCTCAATTCTTCACTGCAAAGCTGGAGTCTGCTTTTACGTATCCCGTCTGCCCCTTATAATCGATCTGATACCAGCCATCCGCTTCACCCTGAAGGGTGTATGTTTCTCCGGAATTGGCTTTTCCGATGATGTTGCCGTCAGAATCCGTATTGGCCGACGAACGTACTCTTACATTACTTCCGGTGATGGAGATCGTACCGCTTCCTCCCGCGGCAGCACCGCCCTCGGCGGTTCCGCCTTCGGCAGTACCCTCAGCTGAAGATGAATCCACTACCTCCAGAAAATCGGAACGAATATAAGCTGTTGTATCCTTATACTTGATCTTGCTCCAGTCGCCTTCCACATCCACACGGGTAAAGGTCTCTCCCCCCTGTACCTTGCCGAGGAAGTTTGCCTCACTGGAAGAATCCGGTGACGAACGGACCTTTACGTTACTGCCGACCACCTTCACCGTAACCTCCGAAGATGCCGGATCCGCAGCTCCCGACGTATCCAGCGGAGCTCCGCTTGCAATCTGGGCCGCAACGGCCTCATCCAGCTTCGCGGGAAGCGCGTCCATAAACGCTTTCAAGGTCTTATCCTGTTCCGCAGCCGCGCTGTATTCGCTGTCCACCTGACTTAAGAGCGCCACCACATCATCCTGGGCAGCCACACCCTTGATATAGGTGGATACATTCTCGGGCAGATCTCCGTTATACACATAAAGCGAACCGTCCGGATTCGTGCATACATACAGAGAAGACAGCCCCGGAGCCTTGGTATCGATATTCAGGAACTTGATCTGATAATAAGCAAATACGATATAGGACTGGGGAACCGGCCCGGGCTTCGTGTAGCAGCGGATGTCATCATAGCTTTCCGTGTACTTTGCGCGCTCCAGGATCCTGATCTTGGCCGCATCATCCAGAGAAGAACAGATCGTCTCAAGCGTAGCGATATCTCCGGATGCCATTGCCGAGAAATAGGTATTTACCAGAGCATTCACCTCCGGATACGCATCCACCTGAAGACTTTCCGTCGTCAGCGGGATCTCTGCATTCTCATCCGTCAGATCGGTACTCTCACTCACATCGACGGCATCGGCACTCTCCGTATCCTTGTCCTTTTTTTCCCCCTTATGCTTACTGGAAAAGATCGCAAGAACCACCACCAAAACAATAAAAAGAATACCCACAATAAAATACTGGTAATGGCTTAATATGAAATCACGTAAATCAAAACCTCTTCTTCGCATTATTCTTCCTCATATCAACCTTATTCTCTTTTATAAAAAATGCGTTCGACGGGATTCGAACCCACGACACCAGGCGTCGGAGGCCTGTGCTCTATCCAGCTGAGCTACGAACGCGTGTTGTATGCGGGACGGACACGAAAAAGCAACGAATCACATCCGCATACTTCGGTATCATACCATAAAAAACATTATAACGCAACAAACAACCCGGAGCCGATGTTATAGCAAAGAAAAATCCCGCAAAAAATGCGCATCTGATTTCGTGACGGTTCCTGAATTTCAAAAACTTACACCCTCAGCCTGGCACTCTCACATAAGCCGGAAAACTCTTTGTATCAAAAAGCGTTTCATCGCTTCTGACCGGCTTCATGTCTGGTCTTTCTTTGATTGCATCAGATCCCTCAAATAATATGTGTGCATATCCGTACCTTTTTGTTCAAAACGGTTTCTGAAGCGCTCCCAGTCCTGCCCGGACTGCATATAAACCGTAGGACTTCCCGTCTTTCTCTCAAGCGCATCCCTTTTTTGAAAGATTTTCTGGATCGCGGTAAGCCTTTTTTTCATAGCATCCCGTTCTTCCGCAGACAGAATGCCTGTCAGCTGGAAGTCGATAAATCGGGGAGACAATGCAAGAAGTCTGTCCCGGAGGTCCTTATCCACCGCTTCAAGGATCAGTCTGCCATCATCGTCGGTCATAGCAGGCAGTTCCTGCAGGAAGCCTTTCACCATCCTTCTGCTTTTTACGGTTAAGCCTGTGACAACATCCTCCATGTAATCAACCATTCCGCAGGACATGTCATTGTCAATAGCCTTGATACCCGTAACCATATCGGAATCATCAGCCTGCCTCTCAACGGTAACAACGTAGTTGTCCGGTTTCCTGTCCACCTGCCCGCAAAGCAGATCAAAGATCTGAAGATTTGAGAGCTGCTTCATCGCCTCGGGGGCGTATCTGGTCCTCCGTCCCTCCTCTTTATTTCGCTTCAAAACCATCCGAAGGTTCTCACCCTTCGCCTCCTCCATGATGATCCCGCGGATCCTTTTTCCATTGACCTCCACCTCCGCAATCTCAGACTCCGCCACAATACTCCGCAGTCCAAGAGTCCTTGCCATAATGGAAACGGCTACATTTCGATCCGAGATGTTGGTCCCTTCCTTTACCATCGCGCCCTCTCTGGCAAAATTTCTCTGGTTGAGGAGCCTGCCGATGGGCCTTAGCACGCGAAGCAGGCGGCTCACAGAGGATTCCTTTTTGTTAAACTCTTCCCCTAATGCATTCATCTCTGCCAGGATCTTCTTTTCTTCCTCTGACCTTCCCTGTATCCCCCGCCTCAGGGTTTCGTTCTTGGCCCGCCTCCAGGCTGTATTCAGCTTATCCCGCCTGTTTTTGAATTCCTGATAGACCGGCTCCTCTTTCATTTCATCAATCATATTCCGGATTTCATCCGTATAGGGAAAGAGGGCATTGTTTTTCATCACCTGCTCCTCATATTCGTCATCGAAATCGGCTGGTTTTAAAAAGGACAGTGCCCGGATCACCCGATCCATTTCCGACTCTCCGGCCTTTGGCAGTCTTGAAAGATTTTGAGAGAATACCTGCAGGATCCTGTATTCACCGCTTTCCTGCTCAACCTTCTCCATCTCATCGTCAAAGTAGCTTTTGCAGGTGGCGCTGTCCGCCTTTATGGACTCCGAGGGGCGGATATAGAGCCTGCCTCCGTCGTCCTTTTCCGCCACGATGATATCCGAGGTTCCCCTACCGCCGGATGTGATCTCTCTGATGCCGTTTTCTCCCGCCCGGATGTTCTTCGTACGGATCATACCGACAGCATCGGAAAAGGTAAGTCTTTCATCGGGATTATCCCTGACCCGGTCTGCCAGTGCCCTTGCGTTATTGCCAAGCTTCAGCCTCTCCTCATTCGCCTGATCCCGGATCAGCTTCACCATGTCTTTACGGGCCTTGCCCTCCGGGAAAAAGGGATTCTGCTTCTCGCAGTAGCGAAATGCGTGCTCAAAGATCGAATTGTAAATATCCATCAGCTCCTCGACCAGCTGCTCCACATTTTCCGGCGTCACGAGCTGCTTCTGTTTCTCCTCCAGCAGATCGATGCTTTCCACCAGCGGAGTCATATATTCGGAATGATGATTGTCCTTCTCCTTTTTTGTCAATCGCGTCCTGCTGCCCCGGAAGGTACGCCCCACAACGGTATAATCGCCGTGGTCCAGAGCGTTCTTCAGCTGCGCCACGGAATAGGAACGATAATTCTGCTGTACTCTGTGGCCGGTAGCGGTGACGGCCGCAAGGTAACGTTCCTCCCCTTTTGGCATGAAGGAATACTTTGGTTTTAACGTTTCCTCCTTCAGAAGGTCCGGAGCATTCTCTGTGTTAAACTGAAGAGATCTGGCCGTTTTGATAATCTTTACGTCCATAGGTTTCCTCCATATCCAAAATATCATCCAGACGCTGCGGTTCCCTTACAGAAAGCATTCCCTTTACCGCCTTTTCCACATGAATATAGCGGTCCAGTTTTTTTTCAAGCAGCTGCGCCGTTTCCCTGTCCGATACCGCCAGCTCCACGCCTCTGGGGGAGTATTTCTGTATCTCCGAGATCATACAGAGGCTTAAGAGTGTGGAGATCCTTAATGCATCCTTTCCGATGATCTTCATGCCAAAAATAGTCGGGCGGCCTTCGCGCTTCTCCGCAAGAATAATACCCGTACCTCTTGCGGGATCCCGGTATACGCAGGTCTGACGTTCATCCGGCTGCTTTCCCCCGTAAATCCGGCAGGCCTCTTTTAAAAGCGGCTCCAGCTCTTCGCGTTCGCGTCCCGTCAGATCCGCAAGAGAGACGATCTTCTTCTTCGCACTCCTGACAGCATCATTCTCGGCGGGAAAATAGGGAAAGGTAAAGATCCTGGTATCCGTTTCCTCCATTTCAAAGCCGTAATCCTCCAGATACTCTCCGAGCCCGGAGCTGTTTTCCGTCAGCAGCACTTCGACCCTGTTTATACCGCTTTGAAAAAAGCACTCCTCCATAGCCATCAGAAGCTGCTCCGCCGTTCCGCTGTGTCGGCATTCCGGCCTCACATAAAGATACAGCAGCTCTCCTGCCGGGATCTCCTCATCCCGGACCGTAAACTGGATGAGTCCTTCAAACTGACCGAAGGCTCCAAACTCCGCCAGCGAAAAAACATTGCTTCTGCCGATCCAGTATTCTGCGCTGGGATTTAAAAGCGCCTTCAGATCCTTTTTATGTTCAAGGGTCACTCTCAAAACACTCATTCTTTTCTCCTGCCGTACCACAATTGATGCGCGGTACCGCACACCTTCTCCTTTCAGCACGCGCCCCGCGGTAAAACGGGGCCCGTGACTGAAATAGTAAGCGAAATAATATAATTATTACAAAAATTATTCTATTCCTATCTGTGTATTGTCAAGCATTTTCACAGAACTTTCGCAAAAATTCAGATATTTTCGCCTTGCATACAGCCGATCCTGCCGGTCTCCCGAAAGCACCTGTAAAGCCGGTAAGATAATATTTCCTGCTCTCCCACCTGCGTCTCATTGACCTCACGGATCATTTCCGTAAGCTGCTCCGGATCAAAGGATTCGTCTGCATCGAACAGGATCAGTTCATGAACCGAGGAAGGAAGAATGTACAGATCCTTTCCCTTCTGCTTTGCGAAATCTCCGATCAGACTATCGTAAAGCATACAGGCCGCGCCGCTCACGTGGCGTTTATTCGTCAGCACGTAAAGCACCGGAGCCCCCTCCGGCTGTTCTGCCTCCACGGGGCACTCGATACCCATGATACCGGAAAGCATTTCCGTCATGGGTTTCAGCTCCGGTTCCAGGATGCGGGGTGTATTCCTTCGGGCATATTCCCACAGATCCTCCTCGCTCTGCCCCCAGCCGGAAAGATGCTCGTTATAAACGGTAACGGAAGCATACCCGACCTTTGTTTCACCGAGGGCAACGCTGTAGATCACAGCCAGATCCAGAAATCTCCGATGAGGAACCTTATCCAGAAGCTCCGCATTTTTTTCGTAATTTACAAGCCTGTAGATGATCCTTTCGCATATCTTGTCGAAATCTCCGAATAAAGACACATCCACATCTCCGACGCAGCGATTCCGTTCATAAACCGTAAGGATCCGGTCTGCGATGGATTCGATGGAAGTCCCGTCGCAATAATCTGTATAAAAATCCTCCAGATATATCGTCGGTGTAATATTTGTATCGGGCTCAATGATCATGATCCCGGTAAGCCTCACAGAGTTGTTCTTCAATGTTTCCGTCAGCTTTACCTTATATTCCGGGCCGCAGAGACTGCTCACCCTTTCCTTCACAGCTTCCGTAAATACTTCAAATTTCATAGATCCTCCTTTTTTCTTATACGCATGTAAGCGCTCAATACGGGGTATCACATCAAATGTCCCCTAAGCTTTTGGAAATACAGGATGCGGCTGAAGCGGAGCAGAGCATCTCCGGACCGGTCAGTCCGAAAGATATCCGGATCGTTTCATGATCACATTAGGAAAATCATACGGCAGGAAACTGCCTGACAGGATCAGGATCTGCGGGGATCAGGCGTATGGCCCGTCCGCTTCCCTGCAGTTCCCGAAAACCAAAAACCGGCGGATGCGGAGAATGCGCATCACACCGGAGTAAGAACAGAAAAAATCAAAAGAGATATATCAGCTGTTTACGCGTGACAGATACTCGCCTGTACGGGTATCGATCTTGATCACATCGCCCTGATTCACAAACAGCGGCACATTAACCACCGCACCGGTCTCTACCGTTGCCGGCTTGGAAGCGCCTGTTGCCGTATCGCCCTTGAAGCCGGGCTCGGTCTCCGTGATCTCAAGCTCCACAAAAAGCGGCGGTTCCACTGAAAATACACTTCCGTTGTAGGAGCAGACCTTGCAGTTCTCGTTTTCCTTAACGAACTTCATCGCATCGCCCACAACATCCTGCCCGATACCGATCTGCTCATAAGAATCGGGATCCATGAAGTTGTAGATCTCTCCGTCGTTATACAGATACTGCATGTCTTTCCTGTCGATCCTTGCCTGCGGAAACTTTTCCGTCGGACGGAAGGTTTTCTCAACCACACCGCTATTGATCACATCCTTCAGCTTGGTTCTGACAAAAGCTGCGCCTTTTCCGGGCTTCACATGCTGGAACTCTATGATCTGGTACACCGTACCTTCTATTTCAACTGTTACTCCGTTTCTAAAATCACCGGCCGAAATCATGTTTCATTCCTCCTCAAGTATCGGAGCGCATACCCCGCCCCTCGATTTTTCAATACAATTCCCGAATAGTTTACACTATAATGCAGGCAAAGTCAAACCCGAAACAGATTTCCCCGCATTTTTTTCGCTTCAGAGCCGGTCCTTCATATATTCCCGGATATAATCCATCGCCTCCAGGTAGCCGTGCAGACCGTGTCCCACGATCTGTTTTGTACAGGCAGGAGCGGTAACGGATGTCCGCCGGAATTCATCCCGGGCGTTGATATCCGAGATATGAACCTCCACCTTCGGGATCGTATCATAAGACCCCAGAGCATCATAGAGCGCGTAGGAATAATGAGTCAAAGCTCCCGGATTGATGACAATGCCGCTTGTGCCGTCAAAATATGCCTGCTGGATCCGGTCGATCAGGTCTCCCTCATGGTTTGACTGAAAGCATTCCGCCTCAAAGCCGTCCGCATCCGCTTTTTTCATGATCATCTTCACCAGAGAATCATAGCTTTCACTGCCGTAGACCGCCTTATCCCTGATCCCCAGGAAATTCAGGTTCGGTCCGTTTATGATAAGGATCTTCAAAGCCCCAGCTCCTTTCTGATCACGGAAACGATCTGTCTGTCGTTTACAGTATCCAGTTCGATCGTAATATCCGCCGCTGCCAGATACTGCTCCTCCCTCTCCGCAAGAAGGGTTTCGATCCTCTCCCTCAGATCTCCCTGCCCCGCAAGCATGGGGCGCTTTTCCACACCGTTTTTCAGCCGCTTCATAAGAAGCCCGGGAGATGCTTTCAGATAGATCACCGTTCCGAGTTCCTTCAAAAGTCTTCTGTTTTCTTCCCTGCAGGGCAAGCCGCCTCCCAGAGAGATCACAGCCTTCTCTCCCCTCTTCAGCAGAAGCTCAAGCTCCTCCGTCTCCATCCTTCGGAATGCTTCCTCGCCCTCGTCGGCAAAGATCCGCGAGATCTTCTTCCCCGCCTTCTTTTCGATCTCCGCATCCGTATCGATAAACGGCAGCTTCAGCTCCGCGGAAAGATTCCTTGCGGCATAGCTTTTCCCGCAGCCCATAAATCCCTCAAGAATCAAGCTGCGCATAGAGCTCCTCCAGCACATCATCCGG
>CACZNS010000331.1 GCA_902782575.1 uncultured Lachnospiraceae bacterium | reverse complement strand
GACATCTATAATGTCCCTCCCGAAAACATCAGCGGCTCCATCATCTCATCCGTCGTTCCGCCTCTGACACATATCCTTAAGGTGGCTTTGCGCAAGCTCTTAAGCCGGGATCCGATCGTTGTGGGCGCCGGATTAAAGACCGGACTTAATATCAAGCTGGACGATCCCGCGACCATGGGTGCAGACCTTGTGGTAGATTCCGTTGCGGCCATAAATCTGTATGATGTGCCGAATATCGTGATCGACATGGGAACCGCGACTACAATGGCTGCCATCGACAGGACCGGGGCGTACCTCGGCGGTATCATTTTCCCCGGCGTCAACGTTTCGCTGGCATCCCTTTCCTCGGAAGCCTCTCTTCTGCCGCGCATTTCCCTCGGCACACCGAAGAAGGTCATCGGGAGCAATACCATCGACGCCATGAAAAGCGGTATCATTTACGGAGAAGCTTCCCGCATCGACGGAATGATCGACCGCTTTGAAGAGGAGCTCGGCTATCCCGCCACCGTGATCGCCACAGGAGGGCTGGCAAGCGTCATCATTCCGCACTGCAGGCATAAGATCATTCAGGATCCCGAGCTGATGCTCAAGGGACTGAAATTCATCTATGACAAAAACGCATCCCGTCCGGCTTAACGGACGGGATGTATTGCTTTTCCGGATATTCATTCCATGGCAAGGATCAGATGCCATTTTCTTCATTATTATTAGCAAAGAGCGGTGTGGACAGATACCGGTCACCCGAATCCGGAAGCAGTACAACGATCACCTTGTCCCTGTTTTCGGGCCTTTCTCCCACTGTCACGGCTGCCTTCAGCGCTGCGCCGGAGGAGATCCCCACAAGGATGCCCTCTGTCACAGCAAATCGTTTTCCCTCCGTAAACGCATCCTCATTTTCCACCGTAATGATCTCATCGTAAATCTTTGTATTGAGCACCTTCGGCACAAAGCCTGCACCGATCCCCTGGATCTTATGCGCTCCGGGATTCCCCCCGGAAAGCACCGGGCTTGCCGCCGGCTCCACCGCGACCACCTTCACATCCGGATTTTTTTCCTTCAGATATTCCCCCACACCCGTAAGCGTGCCTCCGGTACCCACACCGGCTACGAAAATATCCACCTTGCCCTCCGTCTGCTCCCAGATTTCCGGTCCCGTTGTTTTCTTATGCATTTCCGGATTTGCGGGATTGTCAAACTGACCCAGGATGATCGATCCCTCGATCTCCTGATGCAGCTCCTCGGCTCTGGCGATGGCTCCCTTCATTCCTCTGGCGCCCTCTGTGAGTACAAGCCTTGCACCGTATGCCGCCAGTAGGTTTCTGCGTTCCACACTCATGGTATCCGGCAGCGTCAGGATCGCTTTATACCCCTTTGCGGCCGCCACCGCCGCGATCCCGATCCCGGTATTTCCGGAGGTCGGTTCTATGATCGTTGCCCCCGGCTTTAATTCGCCGCTCTTCTCCGCTGCTTCGATCATGGCCAGCGCGATCCTGTCCTTCACACTTCCGGACAGGTTCAGATATTCCATCTTTGCAAGGATCACCGCATGGGAAGCCCCTGCCGCTTCGCTGTACCGCTTTGCCTTAAGGAGCGGCGTTTTTCCGATCAGCTCCAGCCCGCTTTCTTTTACATCAGTCATTTTCTTCTCCTCCTTTTTTCGCTCGTTTGATTTATTTTCTGTATTTCCTATTGGCATAATAGGTATTCTGTTTAAGAAAAATCCCGTCTGGTCTCAGACGGGATCCTGTCTGATATGCCTAAGGTATCTTTTATTAAATGATCTCTTTCAGCTTCGCGAGCAGATCCTCCTTCTGCACGGGCTTTACAAGAAATCCGCTGGGATGCAGCGACAGGCAGTTCATAACCATTTCCCGGTCGGAATTCCCCGTCAGGAACACAACCGGTGTGGCCCGAAGCTTCTGAATGCTCCGGATCGCTTTCAGCGTCTCCGCCCCGTTCATTTCCGGCATATAGCAATCCAGAAGGATCAGATCGGGCTTATGCCGCTCCAGAAATTTCAAGGCAAGCATCCCGGACTTTACGCAGGTCACCCTGTAATTATCATCCAGATAAGAACGGACCAGCTTTAAGGAAACCGGATCGTCATCCACCACCAGAATGTTGTGAACCGTGGCCGATGTGGCACAGAGCCGCTCGATGGCGAGCCTGATCTCCAGCATCATCGCATCCGGACGAAGAACCGCATCCAGTCCCGGATGCACATTCTTGCGGAAGATCATCTCATCCTCCTCATCCGCGATCAGAAGCAGCGGCACATCAATGATATCCTCCTGCTCCCTGAAATCCATCATTCCGAAAAGCTTTGTCCTGGTAAGAGTCTCCACAATACAAACGATACAGTCCGGTACTCCGGAGATCTCACTGATGATACTGCTGTTCATCAACGGCAGTGTCTGCACCTTATAACTGGTCACCAGAGACTCCTGCAGATCACGCATTTTCTGTTTGTTGGAAGAGATGATCAGAATTTTCTCCATCCGATGACTCCTCTATAAAAAACTCGACAAATACGTTTTTATTTTACCGTACTTGCGGCTATTTGTAAAGGATATAAAATTATGTTAACCAGTCATCAGGCATCCTGATTCTCATCATCCGGAAGAGCATACTGCTGCTCCACCATATGCTTCTCTTTGTAGCAGTCGAAGACCCTGTCCACTACTTTTACATCCATCTTCGGTGTGCAGATGCTCACAAGCGGCACGACCACAAGCCCCACGATCATCGCCGCAGCGCCGGCATTGATCGGGCTCTGGATGAATTTCGTGGCCGGGAAAAGGTTCAATACGGTGATCAGGATCGCGGAAGCAAAACCGACCCATACCGAAATCTTTGTAACGCCCTTCCAGTAGAGACCGTACATGAACGGAGCAAGGAAGGCGCCCGCCAGAGCTCCCCAGGAGATCCCCATGAGCTGTGCGATGAATGTGGGCGGCTTCAGCGCCATCAGGACGGACATCACAATGAAGAACACCAGAAAGATCCGCATCGTGACGATCTGTTTTTTCTCATCCATATTCTCTATGACATTATTCTTTAACAGGTCGATCGTGATGGTGGAGCTGGATGTCAGCACAAGGGACGCAAGGGTCGACATAGAAGCCGATAGCACCAGCATGATTACGACACCGATCAGAAGATCCGGCAGTGTCGAGAGCATGGACGGTATGATCGCGTCGTAGGCGATGGCTCCGCTTTCGTTGTAGATCGCAGGAGTATCGTATAATCTTCCGAAGCCCCCGAGGAAATAGCAGCCCCCCGCAATGATGATGGCGAAGGCCGTCGAGATGATCGTTCCGATCTTCACGGCCTTTTCATCTCGGATCGCGTAGAACTTCTGAACCATCTGCGGAAGCCCCCAGGTTCCCAGGGAGGTCAGGATCACAACTCCCAGAAGATTGACGGGGTCTGTCCCCAGGAATGCCGTAAAGGCCCCGGGCTGTCCCATGGTGGCGGGAACATCGGAAGGGATCTGCGCCAGATCCATGATGGCCGCGTTCAGCCCTCCGTTTGCGTTCAGGATCGCGGCGATGACGGCACAGAGTCCGATCACCATGATGATGCCCTGGATAAAGTCATTGATCGCCGTTGCCATATATCCGCCGAGGATCACATATACACAGGTAAGGGCCGCCATAACGATCACGCATACCGTATACGGAATGTTGAAGGCCATCCCGAAAAGTCTGGACAGACCGTTGTAGACCGAAGATGTATACGGGATCAGAAAGACAAAGGATATGAACGCCGCCGTGATCCTGAGCGCCTTGCTGTCGTAGCGCTTGCCGAAGAAATCCGGCATTGTTTTTGCATCCAGATATTTCGTCATGATCCTCGTGCGCCGCCCCAGCACGACCCAGGCAAGAAGGGAGCCGATCAGGGCATTCCCGATCCCGACCCAGGTGGTCGCCATGCCGTATTTGTAACCGAACTGCCCGGCGTATCCCACAAAGACCACCGCCGAAAAATAGGATGTTCCGTATGCGAATGCCGTAAGCCACGGGCCGACCTTTCTGCCGCCCAGGACAAAATCGTTTACATTTGTGGAATGCTTCCTGGAATAAAGCCCTACCGCTATCATGATCGCAAAAAACAACAGCAGCAGGATGATCTTGATTGCCATTTTTCTCTCCTCCGAATCTTCTGTGAGGCGCTTTTGCGCCCGGTTTTCTTTCGCTGTCGCTTTCGCGCGTCAAAGCGTTATGCTTCAACGCGTAAAAGTTTAACGCGTTAAAGTGAGTATACCAAAAAAAAGACAGCCGGTCAAGCAAAGATCCGAAGGATCTGCCCGGCCGGCCGTATTTTTTTTGTGTTACAGATCCACTCTTCCCGTGGTCTTGTTGTTGATCACATAATAGCAGGCATTTTCCTCCGGCTTGATGTAAAGCTGGATCTGTTTGATCTGATCCCTCTTGCCGCCGTATGCCACATAATCCTCGATCGCCTTCTCATTGGAGTCCTTTGCGTAGTAGGAATTTCCGGCGAACTGTACGATGACCTCATGCTCATAGAGCTTGTTGTCCACCGCCTTCTTCACCTCTTTAGCCTTTTCTTTCACGGCCTTTACGGTGGGCTTTGCCTTTTCCTTAACCTGCTTTGTCGCCTTCTTCACCACCGGCTTTACCTTCTCCGCGGCCTTGTCGATCTTCTCACTTACCGCGTCCGTAAACGTCTTGGCACCGGATTTTTCTTCCTGCTCCGCCGTTTCGTCCACGTCTTTCCTGTTGGTCTCTTCTGCCATTTCCTTACTCCTCTCTTCCTTATGGAATGCCCATGCCGTACTCCGTCCTTTCCGGGCCGGCAGGTGCTGTTCCTGAAAATGATAATATCTGTTTGAAATCAGTATACTTATTTTTGCTTTTTTTGCAAGCTTTGATCGGCAGTTCGCCTTC
>CACZNS010000330.1 GCA_902782575.1 uncultured Lachnospiraceae bacterium | reverse complement strand
AGGCTTCCTGCTTCCACTCCGTTTTCGTCTGGCCCTTGACCAGCTTTTCCTTTTTAGCGCTCTTGGCCTTTACAAGCTGCTCGACGATAGATTGTGTATCCATTCCGGAATTCATACCGGTCATTCGCATTCTATCTGACATAAACTCCTCCTCATATTACGACACAAAATCTGTACAACGAGAACCTTTATGATCACTTCTTCTCGTCTACGAGGATCCCGGCCATTTCCCATACCTTGGCGATCATATCCAGTGTTTTCTCCGGCGGGAGTTCCTTAATGACCTTCTTGGAAGTTTTGTCCACGATCTTGATCGTAACCCGGTTTGTCTTCTCATGGATACCGAAAACCGCCTCGGAATTCTGATTGACCATTTTCTTGTTCAGCTGCTCCACAGCCTTCTTTACCTGGTCGTTCGATCCCTCGGACTTATTCTGACTTCCCTGTCCCGCTGCGTTTTCCTCGTTGGCCTCAGATGCTTCCGCCACAACCGGCTCCGCTGCAGCTTCTGTTTCCTGGATCACGGTCTTGGCTGACGCATCCTCCTGAGTCTGAGCCTGCGTCGCCACCGGCGCCACCTGCGGTGTTGCCTGATACGGCATCACATTACTGATCGGTTCTATTGACATGGTAAAACCTCCTTACGCAGCAACTGTAATATCCTTATTACAGCGCAAAAGCTAAAAAGATAATACGTTACTATCCTGTTTATCGGCTGATTTCCTTTAAAACATTACACCCCCCGAAAAAAATTTTTGAAAAATTTCCGAGGGGCAGAAGCTTTACTTGAGCAGATTCTTTAATACGTCCATTCCGTTCGCAGTCATGGAGTTCTTGTTGGACTCCTGGATCTGCAGATAGATCTCTTTCCGGTAGATCGGAACCTCCTTGGGTGCCGCAATACCGACCTTTACCTGATCCCCCTTAATATCGAGGATCGTTACTTCAATATTGTTATTAATGACCAGAGATTCATTTTTCTTCCTTGACAGTGTAAGCATTTATTCCGCCTTTCCGGCCTTGGCTTCCGCATCCGCCTTGGCCTTTGCGAGTATTTCGTAGATCGGGTACTTCACCGGGAAGCTGTCGTCATTCAGGATCACCTGTACAGCCTTCCGGGTCGCGGCATTGATGATGATCGGCGCCATCAGGTTCACAGACATCTTCTCGATCTCATGCGGTACCGTTACCGTAACGAGCACCAGCATATCTTCTTCGCTCATCTCCCCGAGCGGAATCATATAATTATCCTCCACCACAGGATTGTATTCCGCCTTTACCAGGAGCGGATTCATCACCGGCATCGAAAACGCCGGCTCCTGCAGGGATACCAGGAAGCTTAAGCCCTTCCCGTCCGTATTCTCCGAGTCGTGCATCAGGGCAAAATCCGTCAGATCCGGAAAACCGACGATACCGCCCTGAAATCTGATGATCTTCTCATCTTCGATGGTGATCTCCCCAAACAATCTGGTTTCTACTGTCATGTGGTCCTCCTTATAAAATGGATCAGCACCGGACGGTCAGGATCGGCCGCCCCGTACCGGTCAGATATAATCCATCAGCGTATGCTGGCTGATCTTTCCGGTGGAAAGGAGCGCCGCGTTGTACACGAGCTCCGCTTCGCTTACCTCCACGGCGATATTCGTGATATCCACATCCTCATTCTCCGAAGCAAGAGTCTTTACCGTGGCCTTCTCCTCCATCAGTCTGTTGCTGATGAGCTCCAGCCGGTTGTCCACTGCTCCGCAGCCCGTACTGGCCAGATTCGCCTGATCATGGAACTGCCCGAAGGATGTGATACCCTTCTCATATACACTTTGCAGCTTATTCTTTACAATGTCAAGCTCCTTATTTGCGGCATCCAGCAAAACCGCTATCTTTTCCTGATCCTCTTTACCATACTGGGAGGTATTCTCCTGCATCGCCTTCAGCCTGTCCACCTTTTCCTGCGCACTGTTGACATCCGTGATGGCATCCAGGATATCCTTCACCTCTCTGGCGATCTGGGTATCAAACAGATCCTCCGCGTTGGTATTGATCTTCACGGTCTGGTCCGATGTCACGGTCTGCTCCATAGCCTGCCTGTGATTATCAAAGATGATCGGGCTGTCCGGCCGCTGGATATCCTCCAGCGTGCAGTCAAAATAATGCTCCGGCCTGGGGTCGCCGTCCCTGAAGGAGGTCTTGTCGTAGGTCACGGCTATGGTATCCACCCCTTCGATATCTTTCAGAGAGGAAAGTGTCTTGGCGATGCTGCTGCCGAAGACCAGCTCCCCGGTGTCCTTCAGAAGATAGATCTTATCCGCGACAGCAGCGTCTGAGTTTTGGTTGTTCGGATCCAGAGCCAGCTCCTGATAAGCGGTTTTGCCGGCGACCGCATCCTCCGTAGAGGATATGATGGGAACCTCGATAGCCGACTCGCTGTAGGAGGAGGTGATCAGCTTTCCGTTTGCGCTTACATTAAAGACATTTTTCACTCCAGTGACCGGCGGCACCGCTCCTGTCTGCTCCACCGAGACCGTAAAGGACTTGTCGGTTCGCTGCTCTACCGTTACCGCCGGATCAGCAGGATCAATATCAAAGGTGCCGTCTGTCTGCTTTTTGATCTTATACGTTTCCGATCCGTACCGGATGGAAAACTCCTGAAGTCCTTTTAAGGGATCCGTTTTCACGCTGCTTTGCTCAATGACCGGGGTCGAATCAAGCTCCTTGCGGTACACGATCGAAGTGCTCGTTTCTTCCCCGCTCTCCGTTTTGATCGCGCTGTTCAGATTGTCATAGGAGAGGCGGATCCGGTTGACCGTGTTTTCTTTTACAGTTGTCTCCTCATGGCCCGGAGCATTCAGCGCTTCAATGTCATCCATCGAGAGAGCGCCCTCCACATAGGCGGCCCGCTTTACATCGGAGGCATTAAAGGTATCCTTAATGCCCCGGTAATCCGCTTCCGTATCTCCCGCAAAGGTCAGGGAACGGTCTGTACGGAAGCCGGTGAAAACGGTACGTCCGGCATAGCTGGTATTACCGTTGGAGTAGATCTGCTTCATATCCGCATTCAGGCCCTCGTAGATCTTTGCCCGGGCGGAGGCATCGTTGGTACCGTTTGCCCCCTGGTCGCAGAGGGCCTTCATGTTGGAGAGCATATCCACCGTAGATTCGATGGCCGTCTGGGTCACATCCACCCAGGCTTTGGCATCCGGGATGTTCGCATCGTAATAGGTGGACACCTCGGAAAGAGCTCCTCTGAGCTTGAGAGCCCGGATCGCAACGATCGGATCGTCCGAGGCCCGGATCAGCTTCTTCTCCGTGGCCATCTGGTTGTTGAGCTTATCCAGATATTCCTTATTGCCGTTGATATTCACCAGGGAATTATTGGACATCATTTTATTCGTGATCCGCATACATACACCTCATCAATGAACCTCAAACCTTATGATCCGCCATGTCCCGGATCAGAGGTAATCCACCAGCGACTTCCGTCCGACTCTTCCCACAGCCTGCAGGGCCGCGGAATACACCTGCTCCTCCTGCTGCATCTCCACAGCCACATTCGCGACATCCACGTTTTCGTTTTCGGATGCCAGCGTCTTCACCGTGGCCTGCTCCTCCTGCAGGCGGTTTTCGATCAGGGTCAGCCGGTTATCCCTGGCACCGCAGGCCGTGGCTGCCAGATTTGCCTGATCATGAAACTCTCCGAAGGAGCTGATGCCCCTCTCGTATACCTTCTGAAGTTTATTTTTCGAAAGCGCCAGTTCCTTATTCGCCGCATCCAGAAGCTGTGATATCTTCTTCCGGTCTTCTTCTCCGTAGGATGCAACGTCCTCCTGCATGGCCTTTAACCGGGTCACCTTCTCCTCTGCCGCGTTCACCTCTTCGATGGCACCAAGGATCTCCTCCGCCTCTCTGGCGATCTGGGTATCAAAGACCTCACTGGCATTGGTATTGATCCGGATCTTCTGATCCGATCCCACCGAGTAGCTGATCTCCTGCTCATGATCGTCAAAGACTGCCGGGTAAATGCCGAGATGCCCGGTATCGATCACCTGGGCGTCAAAGTAATGCTCCGGTCTGAGATCTCCAGCGTCAAAGCTGGTCTTGTCATAGATCACGGAAATCGTATCCACTCCGGGAATGTCCTTCAGGCTGCTTAATGTATCGGCCATATTGCTGCCAAAAACCAGCTCTCCGGTATCGGCCAGAAGGTAAACCGCATCCGCCGCTTTTGCATCCGCATTTTTATCATTCGGATCCAGAGCAAGATATTGATAGGCTGTCAGATCTTTACCTTCGCTGTCCGTCACCACCGGTGCGTCAGAGGTGATGATCGGTATATCAAACCAATGCTCCATATACATGGAAGTTACGGTCCTGCCATCCGCACTCACATGAAAGACTCTCCGCTCGTCGTTGATGCCCGAAGAACCATCTTTCGCAAAGTCTCCATTCGTTTTCACCGTGATCGTAAAGGAGTTGTCCGTATTCCGGACTACATTTACATTATTATATCTATCTTTTTCCGGCGAATCGGGATTGACCGCCCAGAATCTTCCATAAGTTCCTTTTTCTATCTGCCAGGTATGATTGCCGGATCCGTCCGTATACGAAAGCTCAAAGGATTGCAGCCCGAAAGCCGGATCCGTCCGGACACTGCCTGTTGATGCTTCCCCCTCCAGCTCTGTGCGGTAGACCAGATTTGTGGTCTCCTCGCGGTTTGTTGCATATACTGTTCCGTCTACCCGCTCCAGATCCAGCTCATAGATGTCCTTCATCGTGGAAACGTAAACCTCTGCCGGATCTGCCTTGTCTACCGTTAAGGTAGTCACTATATTCGGAGATGCCCCGGGAAGTGTGAGCGTTAAGGTATTCCCGTTCTCCGTTACGGTTGCGTTTTTATCCGCCGTATATTTCCCCGTATCATCCTGCTTCACGGTATAGACCAGATCTCCGTAGGGGATCCGGATCTCTCCCGTATCCGTTTTTTCAGCATAGAATTCCACCGGAATGTCTTCATCGGAAAAGGACTTACCTGCATCGATCGAGACCGTGGATTTTAGCCCGGCGGAGCCGGTCATGAAAGAAACCGTCAGCGAGCCGTCCCCGTTCACCGTTACCCCGGCTCCCTTATCTGCGGTATAGTCCCCCGCATCATTTTTCTTTACCGTATAAACCTGACCGTTATAAAGGATCCGGTATTCCTCGGGAGTCCCTTCGATCTTCGCGGACAAACCATCATTACGGGTACTGGGATCGTCAGGGATCAGCCTTAAGTCAGGCGGATTATTTCCATCAAAAATAACTACTACATTATTACCATCCAATGTGATAGTATCAGAAAAGCTCTGACCGTCAGCGGTATACTCCCACCGCTCCGGATCGATATATTTTGTCACATCGGTACTGCCACCCCAGCCGGAGATCGTGCCAGCCTCATTTCCGACAATCCCTGTGACAGGCGTCCTTTTTGCCTCCCGGTCGATGTTATCGTAAGAGAGGCGGATGCGGTTGACCCTGTCCTCCTTTACGGTGGTCTCGTCATGATCCTCTGCATTCAGTGCATTGATATCATCCATCCAAAGAGCACCCTCCACATAGGTGTTCTTTTTCACATCTGCGGCATTAAAGCCGTCATGGATCCCCCGGTAGAGCTCCTGCGTGTCCTCCGTAAAGGTCAGGGTTTCATAGGTACGGTCACCGGTAAAAACGGTCCGGCCCGCATAGTTCGCATTACCGTTATTATAGATCTGACGTACATTGGCCTGAAGATCTTCGTAGATCTTCATCCGGGCTTCGGCGTCGTTGGTACCGTTGGCGCCCTGGTCACAGAGGGCCTTCATATTGGACAGGAGATCCACCGTGGAGTCGATGGCCTTCTGGGTCACATCCACCCAGGCCTTGGCATCCGGAAGATTGGCTCCGTAATACTGTGTGATCCCGGAGAGGTCTCCCCGAAGCCTCAGCGCACGGATCGCCACCACAGGGTCGTCCGAAGGCCTCATGATCTTCTTCTCGGTAGACATCTGGCTGTTCAGCTTATCCAGATAGGTCTTGTTCGTATTCATATTAGAACGGTGCATCACGTCCGTCATCTTATTGGTGATACGCATCATGGCTTTTACCTCTTACCCTCTTACACTCCCGTCTGGTTGATCAGCTTATCGTACATCTCTGTCATGGTCTGGATGATCTTGGCGTTCAGGTCGTAGGCATGCTGGAACTTCACCAGATCCAGCGCTTCCTCGTCGCTGTCCACACCCGAGACCGAAAGCCTCTGGTTCGTCAGGGCGTTCCCTATATTTGTATAATTTGCCGTAAAAATATTGGCACTCTGGGCATTCAGCGCCACATCCGAGAGCACGCACTGCAGAAACTCCGCCGAGGAGCAGCCGCGGAAGCTGACCTTGTTTTTATCCGTCTTGATCGACTCCAGATCAAAGAGCATATCGTTGGCATCCACGTTGACGGAAGACTCTGCGTTGTAGGTGGTCGCAAACAGGGAGCAGTCCTTCAGGATCCCCTCATTCAGTCTGATGTTCTTTGCCGTCAGGAGATTGTACGTCGGACCGTCTGCATTTCCTGCCGAACCAAAGACGCTATCCTCCGCCTGATCCTTCAGATCCTGCTGCTTCCCTTCCACCTCGTCGTACATCCGGAAGAAGCAGCTCTCCCCGATGGGATTTCCGTTCAGGTCCTGCCCTCTCTGCTGGATCAGGTTAAAGGCATAGGAGAAGGATCTGACCCACTCATTCAGCTGTGCCTGATAGTAAGGAATGCCCTGATAGTCCACGGCCTTTCCGATCCTCACCGTAGCCTCGTCATCCACCTGATCTCTGAGACCCTTCTGGGAAACCCCGTTTGAGTCAAGATAGGTGAGATTCTTAAATGTATATTTCTGTTCATCCTGATCATACTCCCAGCCGTCATACTGATACTGTGCCCCGCTGATGGTGATGATCCCCTTTTCGGCAAGAGTCAGCTTGTTGGGATCCGTCAGATAATCCTTATCTACCTTCACCTCGATCTCTTCTTGCCCGGCGGCTGCATTTCCTGCCACCCCGCCGCGAAAGGCCTCGTTATTGTTTCCGTCCCTCAGCTCCAGCAGACCCTTCAGCTCTCCCGTGAGGTTCGGTGTGTTCAGGTTCAGCTCCATCCCTGTATGGGTCCAGTAGATATCATACAGTCCGTCGATGTCGGACTGGTTTACCTTCTCCCCCCTTGGCCGGCATTCCAGCTCATTGTATTCATAGCCGTAGACAAGCTGGGCATTGTTTGCGATAGAGACCACATAGCGCTTCGCACCGGTGGGGTGGTCCGGATCGGCGTAATTGTAGATCTCCACCTCCTTCGTCTCCACGTCCACATACTGTGAAAGCTCATCTACCAGCACCTCCCGCTGGTCTCTCAGCTCGTTCGCCACCACTCCCTTCAGCTCGATCACCGTGATCTGCTTGTTCAGTGTCGCGATCTGGGAGGCAATGGAATTGATCTGATCCACCGCGTCCTTCACCTCTTCATTCAGGTTGGACTGGGTCTTTTCCATATTTGCCGACATCACGTTGAAATATTCCGTAAGGGACTGGGCGGCTCCCACAAAGGAGGTACGGGCCGTGGTGCTTCCCGGCTCCTCCTTTAAGGCGGAGAGGGCCCGGTAGAAATTCTCGGTATAGATGGTGTTGAAGCCGGGAACCGTTTCCGTATCGGTAAAGTAGTTCTCGATCTCCAGCGTATAGGTCTGCTTCTTGGAATACTCGCCGAGCAGGGAGGCGTTCTGATGATATTTCAGATCCACATACATATCCCTGACCTGGTCGATGGATTTCGCGGTAACGCCGGTTCCGATCATGCCGTAGGTGGTAAAGGTCTGAAGGGCGTCGCTGGCCCGGGTATTAACCTCCTGCCTGGAATAGCCTTTGGTGTTTACGTTTGCTATGTTGTTTGCAACGGTATTCTGGGAAACCTGCGCTGCGGTCAGTCCCGAATATCCGATCATTAATCCCGAAAATTGTGACGGCATGGCTACCTCTCTTTCTGTCAGCCCGCATCCTCCGTCCGGCTTCCTTCGGAAGAACCGGAACGGCTGTACTAGCTCATCATCCCGAACAGATTATCCAGCATCGCGCTGATCGTATTGATGTAACGGCTGTTGGCGTTATAGGCATTCTGGAAGCGGATCATATTGGTCAGCTCCTCATTGTCCGATACGCCCACGACCTGCTGCCTCTGGGCGTCGATGGTGCTTACGGCCGTTTCCTCATTAAAGGTGATATCCTTGTAGATGCTCCCCTTGATGGCGTATTCACCGGTCAGGGCCGTATAATATTCCATAAAGGTCAGATTTCCTCTGGTATTCGGATTCAGCTTCCCGGCGTTATCCTGCAGGAAAAGATCCGCGAGGGCATCCGCCGCGTCCTGATTGGCAGACGTCCCGTCCACGTCCGGAGGAACACCCTCCCCCTTCAGGATGAAGCCGTTGCAGAGAAGTGTGGGCTGGCGCATCACAGCGGGATCCACCATCACATTCATGATGGACCATCCGTCGGTTCCGTCCCCCAGAGGATCCACCCGCACATTTTGGTGGGGTTCGTAATTACCAAGCTCCTCATAATCATCAGTTCTCGTGATCTGCTTGAACAGGTTGACCCCGTTTACCCATTCCCAGTCGCTCTTATCATAATTTAACTGGATGCCCCCTCCCAGAATATCGTTCATTCCGGTCACGATGCCATGCACCAGGTTATCAAACTCCGCCATAACATTCATCAGTGTGGAACGCTCTGTATTCCTGTAGATCGCCTGCGCATCAGGGGAGACTCCGCTTTTATCGGTCACGGGATTCAGGCCTGAAACGGCGAAGGTTCCGTCATCCTGCTTTTTTGCCTTCAGAAACAACGAGGAGGCAATCAGGTCTTCCTTTGTGGTATCCTTCTCCAGAGTGAAGGTGAAGGTTAATCCGTTTACATCAAAGCTGTATTCTCCCTCCTTCAGGGAATCCAGTGTGGAGCCGTCTGCGGTGCGGATATTATTGAAAGGAATCGTCTCCAGAGCGGAAGGAACATAGCTCCCCGTTTCTCTTACAACAACACCCGTATCGCCGAATTCAAATTCATAAAGATTATAATCCGTTGCCTGTGTACCGGAAGCTGCCATGGCGGAAATACCCGTCTTTTTGCTGAGGCCCAGATCCGTATAATTGCCTCTTGCATTTCCTCTGGCGTGAACCAGAGCCTTCAGGGCGCCGATATCGGTATCCAGATCGCTGGAGATCTCTTCCCTGGAGCTGATGACCGGGCGGTCCTTCAGGTGTGTCCAGACCGGTACGTTAAAGGAGATATCATATTCCGGCATATCGCCCTTTTTGATCTCTTCCTCGTACTTTTTATTAAATTCGGAGCCGGTGAGCAGACCCATATGGAAAACAAAATCGCCGGAGATAAAATCCGCTCCCTCAAACTGAACCGTCACCGCTCCGTGGAGGTCTTCCTTATAGGATATCTTCCCGTAGCCGGCCAGCTCGTCCAGGAGCTTGTCCCGCTGATCCCGGATATCGTTGGCGTTTTCGATCCCGGAGGATTCGATCTTGATGACCGCCTGGTTGAGCTCATGGATCTTATCGCCGATATCGTTGATCTTTTCCACCATATCCTTGATCTGCGCGTTCAGATTGTCCTGATAGCCCGCAAGGCCCTGGTAAACAGCCTGGGCTCTCTCGATAAAGGAATAGGCCTTGCTGACCAGAAGACCCTGATTCGCCGCGTTTGTCGGATCCTTCTGCAGCTCCTGCACAGAGCGCGTCAGCTCCACGAGAGAGGTCTGGAACTCAACCCCTTCCATCTCGCCGAACATGGTCTCTACTTCTTTTATGGCATTGTAACTGGTGGAATAATAATTTGATCTGCCGCTTTCGAGCCTGTAGCGCTGATCCAGAAAGATGTCACGCACAGCTCTGACTTCAGAATAAGCGACACCCAGACCGACCTGCTGAGCACTGACATAGGACTGACCCACCGTATCATAGTGGCGGTTGCCCTGTGTGACCTGCTGGCGCGTATAGCCTGCGGTGCCGATATTTGCAAGATTGTGTGCTGTTGTATTTAAAGAATTCTGATTAACGACAAGACCCGAAGACCCTGTATATAGCCCACTGAACAGCGACATAATGCACTCCTTTATTACTGTTTTGCATCAAAGCCGCCTGCGGATCCTCCCATGTAATCTCCTGCGATACCCGCGTTCCTGGTATAATTGCCGGTCTCCGGCGCCTGTCTCATGGATTTGACCAGATTCAGATTGAAATTAACAATGTCAAGCGACTGCTCTATGAGCACCTTGTTCTGATCATTCACAAGTCTCAGCTCGCCGATGGTGGCTTTGAGCCGGTCATGGACGCGGGCAAGCGCCTCGCGCTCCTTTGGCCGTTTGTCTAACATATCTATCAGGTATGAAAGCTTCAAAGTCGTAACATCCTTGTTAATAACTTCCGCTATGTCGTTCATCGCCGTTTCCCGCTGCCTGTCCAGAGCGGAGATCCGGTCCACGACAATCTGTTCCTCATCCGTGATCGTTTGAAGTTTTTCGATGTCTCCCTCCACAATGATGGGGGTTTTCTTCCTTGCGAGTTCCAGTAAAGCGACATATTCTTTTTCTTCGGTATCCAGAGTATCGATCAATACCTGCATCAGACTTGCCACTTAACTTCCCCCGTTTTTCTTAAAACGCAGCCGCTTCGTTATATTTCTGCATCAGCTTGTCCGCAAAGCTCTCGCCGGATACATTGTATTTGCCGGACTGGATGCTGGACTTGAGAGCCGCCACCTTGTCCTGTCTGATATCGGATGCGGAATTCACAGCGTTTTTTGCCGTCTGGATATCCTTTCCGATACTGGAAATCGTAACCGCGTCACGTCCCGAGCTGACAGGTGCAGTTCTGGAAGTCTTTTTTGTCTTGTTCATACCGTAAAGCTGCTGGATCTGATTATAGGCCTCTATACGCATTTCAGACTCCTCCTTTTATGATCCTTATCGAAATCTCCCTCCCGGGAAATCTACTCTTGAATGATTTCACTATGTTTATCGGATGATCCGTGATTTTCTGAAGAGGAATTTCTTAATTTTTTATTTTTGTGCAATTTGCATAAAGGATATGGTCAAATTATGGTGAACAAATTCAGAATTGCACTTTCCTGAGCCGCAAGCGTCCGCAGCAAAGCGTTTACGGCTCACAATACACCAATTACAAATTTCGTTAACTGTAAAAAGCATACCGCATCTCGAATGGGAGATGCGGCATGTCTCTTAAAGAAGGAATTGAAAGATATTGCCCTTTGTCTGCTTATTGCTGCTCAGTCCGCCACTGCCTTGAAGGCCTCGTCCAGATCCTGGATGATATCATCGATATTCTCCGTACCGATGGACAGACGGACAGTATTCGGATAAATGCTGACCTTTGAAAGCTCTTCCTCGTTCATCTCGGAGTGCGTCGTAGAGGCAGGGTGGATCACCAGAGATTTCACGTCCGCCACATTTGCAAGAAGCGAGAACAGCTCAAGCTGGTCGATGAAGTCCTTTGCCTTCCGCTCGTCGCCTTTGATCTCAAATGTGAAGATCGAGCCGCCGCCGTTAGGGAAGTACTTCTTATAGAGACGCTGCTGCTCCGGATCGGATGAGATCGACGGATGGTGCACAGCCTCTACCTGCGGATGGTTGTTCAGATATTGGACCACCTTGAGCGCGTTCTCGACATGGCGCTCTACCCTGAGGGCAAGAGTCTCCAGACCCTGGAGGAATAAAAACGCGTGGAAGGGAGAGATCGTTGCTCCCTCGTCGCGCAGGAGGATCGCACGAATCCTTGTGACGTAGGCCGCTGCTCCCACATCCTTCGCGAAGCTGACACCGTGGTAGCTCGCGTTCGGCTCTACCAGCCTCGGGAATTTCCCGGATCCGATCCAGTCAAACTTCCCGGAATCCACGATCACGCCGCCGATGGATGTGCCGTGGCCACCGATAAACTTCGTGGCTGAATGAACTACCACGTCCGCGCCGAACTCGATCGGACGGATCAGGTACGGAGTGCCGAAGGTATTATCTATGATCAGCGGGATCTTGTGCTTATGAGCGATATTGGCTATGGCTTCGATATCCACCACATCCGAGTTCGGATTACCCAGGGTCTCGATAAAGACGGCCTTGGTATTCTCTTTGATCGCCGAATCGAAATTCTCAGGGTTTCTCGCATCCACGAAGGTGGTTTCGATCCCGAACTCCGGGAGCGTATGCTCGAACAGGTTGTAGGACCCGCCGTAAATATTCTCCGCGGATACGATATGATCGCCGCTGCCTGCGATATTGGTGATGGCGTAGGTGATGGCTGCCGCTCCGGAGGCCACTCCCAGCGCTCCCACACCGCCCTCAAGGGCTGCCACCCTCTGCTCGAAGGCATCCTGTGTCGGATTCGTCAGGCGGCTGTAGATGTTTCCCGCATCCCTCAGTCCGAATCTGTCTGCTGCATGGTCTGAATTGTGAAATACATAAGATGATGTTGCGTAGATCGGAACCGCTCTCGCGTCCGTAGCCGGATCCGGCTTCTCCTGTCCCGCGTGCAGTGCGATGGTCTCAAACTTCAGATTCCTGTCTTCATACTTTACCTTTGCCATGATGTTATCCTCCTCAATTCCTTTTTTATATTAATCTCTTTTCCTGTTCGTAAGACTGCTTTCAGGAGATTAACCGTCCATCCGATCCTTTTAGATGCCCACCGGTAAGGCGTTGAAATGATCTGCCGGCGAATCTCTATTTGCAGCTCTTAAGAAGCCGTCCTTTGAAGATTTCCGTGAACCGTTCCTTAAGATGAATTGAGGATAGCATACAAGTTTTTCTTTGTAAAAGACTTATTATTTAGACTTGGCTATAAGGTCTGTTTATAACTGTCGTTTCATTGCCATGGCCTCATAGTGTTTCAGATAGGAAATATATTTCTGCCCGATGATACTGAGGGTCGAGCCAGCCCGGCGGACATAGCCGATATGCATCACATGATCGCTCTGAAGCGGGACCGCCCGGTAAGCGCTGCCGTTCAGGTTTTCGGAAATGATCCCCGAGCAGAGAGTATATCCGTTCAGGCCCGTCATCAGGTTCAGCATCGTCGCACGGTCATTTGTCTTGATCACCCGGTCATAATCATAGGTGCTGAGTACCTCTTCCGAAAAATAAAAGGAATTGCTCGCACCCTGATCAAACGAGAGGTTCGGATATTCCTTCAGCTCCTCCAGACGGATCACCTTCTCGCCGGCCAGCGGATGAGAAGCAGCCAGATATACACAGACACTGCAGTCAAAGAGCGGCTCCCAGGTCAGGGAATTCTCACGGAAAAGCTTGGTCAGGACTTCCTTATTATCCTCATCCAGGTATAGAACGCCCAGCTCGCTCCTGAAATCCCTGACGTCCGTGATCACATTTGAGGTCCGCATTTCCATGACGGAGAATTCATACTTCTCCATGCCCTCGCTCTTTACCAGCTCAATAAAAGCGTCGATCGCAAAGGAATAATGCTGGGTCGACACGCTGAATTTCTCTTTTCTCTGTTTATTGACAAAACGGTCCGTCAGCAGCTCATACTGCTCCGCGATCTGCCGGGCATAGCTTAAAAACTCATGCCCCTCGGCCGTCACTACCACACCCCTGTTGTTGCGCTCAAAGAGGCTGAAGCCGATCTCCTCCTCGATCTCCCGGATCGCAGATGAAAGCGCCGGCTGTGATAAATAAAACTGTTTCGCCGCTTTATTGATGGACTCGCAGTCCGCAACTGCGATCACGTATCTGATCTGTTGTAAAGTCATGACTTCCCTTACTCAAAATATCCCGTATAATTCACCCTGTGCTTTCCCTCCGGGAAAAGCTCTTCATAAAGATCGATAAAATAGTCATCCGTCATCCCGGCAATAAAATCCACTACCATGTCATCCGGCGGCGTCTCGCGGTAATCCTTCTTCAAAACCCTGCTGTAGCGTGTGATGGTTCCGATATAACGGATATGATGCCGGTAAAGGATCGTATTCTCATCAAGAGACTTCGCATCCTTCAGGAGCCGCTCGTAAAGCTCCTCAAACATTGGTCCGATCTCCTCCCGAAAAGCCCTCTCCGTCCTCTCGTTCCCGTATATCAGCTTATAATTCTCCTTCTTTGCCCGGCTGAACTCCGCAAAATACTCCGGATCCATGCTCAGGAAGTCCTTCCCGTAGCTGTGCTCCACGATATTGACGATCATGTTGTTGATGATCTCCGCATTGGTCCGACCAATGGTACGCTGCGTATACTCCGGCTCGGTTTCAAAGAGACCCAGCCGCTCCGCGTCCTGCCGGTCCTTGCCTATATACGCGATGATATCCGACACCCGCACCACGCATCCCTCAAGCGTTGCCGGGATCAGCTTCTTCACTGCCCCCTCCCGGGTAAAGCAGGTCTCCTTTTTTTCATCAAAGATATCAAAGCTGTCGTAGGGCTTCGGCCTGTATTCCTTCATTTCCATCTCGCCATTGTGGCAGATGATCCCGTCCAGGGTCTGCAGGCTCAGGTTCAGGCCGCAGATATCATCCAGAAGGCGGGCACTGTGCACGTTATGATTAAAAAACCTGCCGGTATGTGCCCTGTACAGCTCCGAGAGCTTGCGCTCCCCCGCATGACCGAAGGGCGTATGCCCGATATCATGCCCCAGCGCCATCGCCTCGATCAGATCCGTATTCAGGTTCAGTAGCCTTCCGAGATTACGGGCGATCCTTGAAACAAACTGCACGTGCAGCGCTCTTCTGGAAATATCATCATTTTTGAATAAGGAAAATACCTGGGTCTTATCAGAATAGCGGTTATAGAACGGAACGTTCATGATCTTTTCCGTGTCGCGTACAAAGGCCGGACGCCAGAGATTTGCCCGGTCGTGATCCATATTTCTGCGGATGACACTCTCATCCCTGCAGGCATACGGATTTTCCCGATGCTCTGCCCGATCCTTCCGGATCCGCTCCTGCAGCTCCTCTGACAGATTGTAATAGGTTGGACGGTAATCAGACATAAGTGATCCCGTTCTCCTTCAGCAAGATCCTCAGATGGATGTTCTCGCTTTTCAGATCATTATTTTCGTCCTTCAGGCCATTGTTTTCGTCCTTCAGGCCATTGTTTTCATCCTTCAGGCCATTGTTTTCATTCTTTAGGCCGTTGTTTTCGTCCTTCAGGCCATTGTTTTTCTCCTTCAGGCCATTGTACTCACTCTGCAGACCATTGTACTCACTCTGCAGACCATT
>CACZNS010000329.1 GCA_902782575.1 uncultured Lachnospiraceae bacterium | reverse complement strand
GGTCTCCACTTCGTTACGGTCCGTGCTAAGCAAACAGCCACTGGCTGTTTAGCACCCCGCTACGCCTACGGTTTCAGATACGCACTCTCGGGCAAGCATTCGTCGCATTAGTCCAGATATTTTGCGACCGTTATACTATAGAATACGAAATGTGAAGTATGGCATTGATACCGGAGAGAGTTTATGAGAGAGAGGAGGTTCTTTTTTGCTCTGAAAAAAGGTATACTTGTTACTGTATCAATTTGGACAGGCTAATATAAGGGAGGGTGAAAATGAAGATGAAAAAGATGATCTCTGTTACTGTAGCACTGGCTATGACCATCAGTCTTTTTGCCGGCAATGTATTTGTTATGGGTGCAAACGCTTCCACGTCGTCGGCTAAAGGATCGGGTGATTCCACTTCTGAAAAATCGGCGAAGATAACAGCAGAGGATATGACCTGGTATATGTGCGATATGAAAGATACCCGCAAGCAGACTGTCTATTTTGTCGGAGATTCTGATGTGCCTTACGTATCCCTGGAGGACTGGGCGGAAATATATCCCTACCTGCTGAAGAACTATGTCCATCTGGGAGACGAGGATCTTGAATACGGGCTTGACTACTCCCGTGACGGTGAGACCGGTATACTGACAAGGACGGACGGGGATCCCTACACCATGACTGTCGACTGCGATAAAGATACGATCACTTTCTATGATTATGATGCATTCCAGCGTCTTGAAGCAGATCGTGTGCTGCTTGACGTTCTGGATTCGGACGGAGCTCATTCGGAAGATGAAAAATCATTGTTTAAGCGCGCCGAGGGGTCGTATGAGCGTTACGGTGATTCGCTCGTACTGGATGCCGGCGCATACGGTATCGACCTGGTGTCTGACGACAAGGGAGTATATGTACCGATGCAGACACTCAGCGATTTTCTTCTGTCTGTAAAATATATCAATCTGTTCTATAACGGTGAAGCCGTTATTTTTGCGAAGCTGGGTGATCTCGGAGAAGGACTGACGGGAGAGAGGACACCTTTCGGAGATCTGTATTATTCAGCAAAAAAGCAGAAGATCAGCAAGTCTATGGGTGAGTTCAGCTACAACGAACGGTGCATGGCTTTCGACAACCTCTATGGTCTCAAAGAGGCACATGACATCAAATGTTTCGATGATCTGGCTCAGCAGGCCGGGGCAAAAGAGGTCCTGATGGGAACTGATCCCGATGCCGCGGATGAGGCTTTGTATAAGATCATCTTCCTTCATCTGGATGATATGCACAGTACCTTCGGGGCTGAATCTGCCCGGAGCAGTGACGGACTGGCAGCAGATCTGGTTAAAAAGGTCAGCGTCGGAAGATGCTACCGTGACAGCATCATAAAGGGTGATGAATTTACGGAGGCTCGTGAAAAATACTATCCGGACGGAGTACCGGCCTATGAGGAAATAGGCAACACTGCCTATATCACCTTTGACAATTTCCTTCCAATCCCCGAAGGTGTGGATTACTATGAAACTCCTCCTACAGAAGAAGCAACGGACACGATAGGCATTATGATCTATGCCTACTCACAGATCATGCGAAAGAACAGCCCTGTCGAAAACGTAGTGCTGGATCTTTCCAACAATTCCGGCGGCGATGCCGACACAGCCGTATTTGTGATCTCCACCTTCCTGGGTGAAGGGTACGGAAGCCTTAAGAACACCATGACCGGTGCGCTGGCTACTGCCGTATATAATGTGGATGTGAATCTTGACGGAAAGTTTAACAAAGATGACCGAGGTCTTACGGATAAGAAACTGTTCTGCCTGACCTCATCAAACAGCTTCTCCTGCGGCAACTTTGTGCCCTGTGTGTTTAAGAATTCCGAAAGGGTTACGCTGATCGGCAAGGCCTCCGGTGGCGGAAGCTGCGTTGTGCTGCCTCTTACAACTGCATATGGAAGCTTCTTCCGCATCTCCGGTCCCAGCCGTCTGGCTTTTACAAAGAACGGAAGCTTCTATGATATCGACCGCGGCACAGATCCGGACTTCTCTCTGGCCTTCATTGAGTCTTTCTATGACCGCGAGAATCTGACAGAGACTGTAAACGGAATCAGATAAATGGAGAGTCGATTGACCTTAGCAAAAAAAGGAGGAAAATGAGTGGAAGAAAATAAAATGACAAAAGAGGAACGTAAGCTTAAATGGAAGACTGCCAAACGTGAAAGACGTGAGGCACAAAAGGAGTTTTATAAATATGCTCCCAAAATAGTGCGCAACTGGAATCTTTATATAAAGAAACCTTTCTGCGTGATCCTGGCGATCTGTCTTGTCGCGGCTGTGTTTGCCGGACCGTTGATGGAGGTAATAACTGAATTACCCAGCCAGGTCATTATGGATTATTATTTCAGTGCAAAGGATGCTGAGATCAGTGATAAAGAAAAGGAACAGATCTATGAAATGTCCCCGATCGATGAGGAAGGAAACAAGAAGATCGATGCTTTTCCTGCCATCGGTTCGGATGAGACCTGGACTATAAACATATATATCGTGGGTTCCGATCTGGAAGACTGTCAACAGGTGGATCTGTCTGAGGTTACTTTGGAACAGACAAAGGGAAAAAAGGCAAAAAATGATGAACAGGATCTTGCGGGACAACAGGAACGACTGGAAAGATTTACAGGAGAACTGGCTGATAACGATCTTGAGATGCCTGCATTTTTCTATTATCCGGTCGTGCCTGTGGCATCTTCAAAGAATGTGACAGAGGATGTTGTGGTTGCTGACAGAACAGGCTCTGCAACCAGCGATATCAGTGAGATATGTTCCGATGTCTGGTCGGACAACATTCGTGTTGTGATCCAGACAGGCGGAGCCAGACACTGGTCCAACAAGATGGTAAATCCCAACCGTACACAGCGCTTTGTGTATGAAAAAGGCAAGTTCAGGGAGATCGCGAACCTTCCGCTGAAGGAAGCTTCAGAGGCAGCGACTCTTACCGATTTTATTTCCTTCACCAATGAGAATTACGGTTCGGATCATAATATGCTTGTGTTATGGGATCACGGCTCGGGACCGTTCGGCTATGGTTACGACAGGATCCACGATAAGATGTTCTCTTTAAAGGAGATCAGAGAAGCACTTGAAAACGTTTATGGTCCGTCACCTGAAAAATCTCCGTATGATATCATGGGCTTTGATGCCTGCCTTATGTCAGAGATCACCGTTACAAATACTTTCAGCGACTATGCGGATTATTTCTGTGTGAGTGAAGAAGCAGAACCCGGAGACGGATGGGCATATAACCGTTTCCTTAAAGAAATGACAGATGACCCGACCATGAGTGCACCGCAGATCGGCCGGGCGATCGCGGATTCATTTACAGATTATTACATGCAGGAAAATGTCAACGTCGGTGATCTTCTTGAGCAGAGTGTTACCTTCTCGGTTCTGGATGCCAGGAAGTGTGCCGAGCTGTTTGAGGCATATTCCGAGCTTTGCAAAAAGCAGCTGATCGATGCCACAACAGATCTTGGCGTTCTGTCGGAAGTGGGTCGTCAGGCACTTCGTTCAACGAGATACGGTCAGGAATACTGTGATGCTTTCAATATGTCGGATCTTGGAAATTACGTTGATTACATGGTAGACAGTTATCCCGAAGAGTGCAGTAAGATAAAGAAGCTGATTGGGGAAACCGTGTTATATCATCGCGAGAACGGATCGTTGAGTGATTCTACTGGAATTGCCGTTTATATCCCCGGCAGGGTTAATAATTACAAAGGACTGGTCAAGTATCTGACCTATGTTTACGATGT
The DNA here is from genome assembly GCA_902782575.1 of uncultured Lachnospiraceae bacterium. Lineage (GTDB taxonomy): Bacteria > Bacillota > Clostridia > Lachnospirales > Lachnospiraceae > NK4A144. Next base: position 6,229 of record CACZNS010000329.1, on the reverse strand, counting down.
GGTCGAAGATGACAACATCCGGGCTCTTTATTACTACAAGCAGGCAGGATGTCTTAATGACGAGCTGAAAGAATATGTGAAGTCCCTGACAGATAATGAGCCCAAAAAACTTGATCTTAAACTTTTTGATGATTTTACAAAGGCTGATCTTTCGATCGGAGACGGCAATTTCTCGCTTCCGGTAAGTGAGGAACTTCAGAATCTGATGGTCAGCTATTACATTGAAGTTGCTAATCTGGATGAGAAGAAAGGCATCATCACCGATTATGGTTCCAACGGCGGTCTTGAACTGGACGGTGACGGCTGTCTTATCAGCAATTTTGACGGAAAGTGGCCTTATATAAATAATGTTCCGCTGTATGTGGAAGTGGTTTCGAACACCCCCTCGGGGATTGAGTTCAAATCCCATATCAACCATAACGGTAATGAGGCATATCTGATCCTGAATTACGATAAGGACACGCAGGAGCTTACAGTTAACTCCGTACGGGAAGTGGAAGAAGGCGATGCCAATTTCATGGATAATACAAGATCCAATCTGCAGTTGGAAAATGGAGACACGATAACTCCGCTTTATAAGCAAACTGATCTGGAGGATGGTTCTGAAAGCACGGTAACAGGTAAATCCGTAAAGATCAAGGGCAATACGTCCTATGAGATGAAGACTCTTCCCAAGGGCTATTATCTCGGTTCGGTAGTGATCACCGACCCGCGCGGCGACAGCTATTACAGTGCGGTGGCCGGCGCGGATATCGGAAGCGGCGGTATCAAAGAATGGAAGAAGGATGACCGCTTCAGGGGATCCAACTATTAAATGATGTCAGGGTCAAAAGGGCATAATGCCTTTTGAACCAGCATCACTAAATACGAGGTGATAAAAATGAAGAAACTGATTGAATTTCTGAAAAAACAACCGCTTATAACCGGTTTGACCGGCGTGCTCTTTGTCGGATTATGCGTGCGGTATCTGGGACCGAGAATGGTCGGCAACCTTGAGGCGGGAGCGATCCGCCTGGCGCTTGCTCTGGCAGGAGCTGTTTTCCTTTATCTTATCTCACGGGAGAAGGCCTTTGAAAACTGCAATAACAGAACGGGATATATTATTCTTGTTCTGCTTCCGACTCTGATCTTTTCCATCTGCGGTTTCATCTCGGGTTTTGTGGTTGGTATCAGGGACGGACTGCCGATAGCAAAGGGGTGGCTTCCGGGCATACTTATCATCACATTTGAATACATGGCCGTTGATATCGCCATATGCATATGGATCTGGAAATGTCATATGAAAGATGTTGATTTTGAAGAGATACGTAAAACATGGTGATGAATTTATCAAAACTCAAATTAAAAAAGAAACCTGCGAAAACTGCGGAATACAAAAAATACAGAAAGAAGATTCTGTTAAGAAAGCTGCTTTTGTACCTTGTTCTTATCATATCCTTCTTTGTTGTTCTGATCAAAAATGTGGATATATACAGTGAGAATTACAAGGTCATACTGAAACCCCAGATATGCCGGGCGGTCATTCAGGTGGCCCAGATCATTCCGCAGCTTGAAGAAAGCGAATCCGCGCTGAGGGAAGTCTGTGACCAGATGAATAACAGCTGGGACAGGATAGCGGCGGACGGAATTCTTGACGAATCGGACTATAACATTCCCGATACAAGATCGAAGCTGGAACAGTTCATCGGGGAAACCCTTTCATGGATGGACAGGGTGACCAGACTCAAGGTTGGACGTGACGGTTCTGTTGTGGTGCTTGATAAGGATACCATGACTGTTATCGCCCATCCGAACGAAGAGATGCTTGGCACACATCTGGAACCGAATGAAAAGCTCACGAAGGAAAGTGTTGTTGATCTGAGAGCGGTTACCCCGAAAACGAAAGCCGAGGATCTGGAGGCTGATTTCTACGTGTTTGAAAATATTCCTCCGGAGGCGGACTTGACCAGTTTTCTGGAATTCGATGATTATATGTCCAAGTCCCTGTACGGCTGTATAATGGAATACGGGGACTACTATATAATCTGCGGCATTTCTCTGTATGAACGGCTGTCTTTTCTTGCAAATGCCGCTATAGTGACTGTTATTCTTTTCATACTTATCTGGCTTATCATAAAATGGATCTGTCTTGTACTCGACAGACGCTGTGAAACGCCCCGGTCCATGAGGAACAAGCTGATCGCCTATTCGCTGATAGTCTGCATTATTGCCTTCGTGGTTTCCTGGTATTTCCAGACCCTGACGAAGGTGGCCGATGAGCTTAAGACCATGACGCACCATGCCGAGGTGGCAGTGGAAACACTTGAGACCTATCAGAAACAGAGCGATACGCTTGGGGAGTGGATGGATTCCTTCTATGAGGTTCAGTGCCGGCTCGCCGCTTTAATGATACAAAAAAGGCAGCAGCCGCTGGACCGTGATGCAATGAAGATATATTCGGATTATCTGTCCGTAAAATATGTCTTTCTGTTCAATGAGGAAGGCAGTGTGGAAGTTACGAATTCGAATTATGATCATTTAAAGGTCGGTTCAAAGCCGGGAGATCCTCTTTATGAATTCCGCGTTTTACTGGATGGTGCGGACTGTGTGATACTTCCGCCCCAAAAGGATGAAAGATTTAACGAATATCTGCAGTACATAGGTGTCAGCATTCGAAATGAAGAGGATCTTTGTGACGGATTTGTTATGATAGCAGTGGATCCCGCATTAAGAGATGAACTCTTAAATGCGCTGACACTGGAGAAGGTTTTGGATAACCTTATCATAGGTCTGCCTGATTATGCCGTTGCCATTGACAAGGATACGCTTTTGATCTCAGCCACAACGGGGCTTGGTTATGTGGGACAGAATGTTGAAGAGATCGGCATTTCCAAAGCAAATCTTGAACAGAATTTCAGCGGTTTCATTGAGATAAACGATATCGAGTATTATGCGGGAGTAAGTGCTTCCGAAGAGCAGTATCTTGTACCGATCATGCGGCGCGGAAGCAATGCGGCGGCGATAAAAAGTTCGGGCGAGCTCATGCTTTACGCGGCAGTGATACTGATGATCATTATCGGGCTGACACTCTTCAGATACAAAAAGGACGTGCTTGATTCGGCACCGGAGGAAGAGGAGGTGGCAGAACCCGAGGTTGATATTGAAACCGATGAAGAGGTTCCCGATGACGGCGGACTTTTGTCCGGAATATCGGAACTGGTAAAAATCCGGAACAAAAAGGATTTTGATGACCGCTGGCAGTTAAATGCGCTGATGGGAAAAGATCAGAGCCCTGAAATGCGTATCATGCGTACTGTCTACCGATTGCTTTTGCTTTTCTGTCTTCTGGTGCTGCTTCCTACTCTTTATGTCAGTCTGAGCAGCAGTATAAACATAGGCAGCCTGAATAATCTTTCTTACGTGATATCGGGAAAATGGGAGAAGGGAGTTAATATATTTGCCTTCACTTCCTGCATATTCCTTCTGTGTGCCATGTATGTTTTTACGGTGCTTTTGGATCTTCTCCTTTATCAGATAGCCAAGGCATCGGATATGAGGGTAGAAACTGTCTGCCTTCTGGTAAAGAACGCGATAAAATATATATCTGTTATCATTTTTGTGTATTACGGTCTGGCCCAGTTTGGTGTGGATACAAAGACACTGCTGGCATCGGCGGGGATCTTATCGTTAATGATAGGTATGGGCGCCAAAGATCTGGTAAGCGATATCCTGGCAGGATTCTTCATTATTTTTGAAAGTACTTATAAGGTGGGGGATTTTATCAGTGTAGGAAGCTGGCAGGGTACGGTTACTGAGATCGGTCTTCGTACCACCAGGGTAAAACGCGGTACAAACACAAAGATATTCAATAACTCATCAATGCGTGATATTATCAATTCTGCGGATATCACGCGTATCGCACTGAAAATGCCTGTATCCTATGATGCAGACATAGCGGAGATAGAAGCGATCCTGGCAGAGGAGCTGCCTCTGATCGGACCGGATAAGATCCCCGGACTGACCAGGGGCCCCAAGTACGACGGAGTGAGCTCCTTTGAGGACAGCAGCGTGATGATCCAGATATCCATGTTTGCGGAAATCGCAAGACAGTATCCGGCTACGCGTGCCCTTAACAGAGATATTAAGCTCATATTCGACCGCAGAGGCATTGAGATACCGTTTAACCAGCTTGTTATCCAAGAGGCATCCGCTCCGTCAGGGGTTCCGTCGGGGGACGGTCCGGTGACTGAAGCTCCGTCGGGGGACGGTCCGGTGACTGAAGCTCCGTCGGGGGACGGTCCGGTGGCCTGATAGTACAGCGTTTGAGCGAAACGTGTTTTCATACAGCAGCGAAAGGAAGAAAATATGCCCAGCGATAAACTGAAAATCAGAAAATACCGGGATGATCTTAATGTTTGCGGTTTGAGCGTTATCGTCCTGGGAGTCTGGAGCGTGGTCAAAGCCATCATAGAATTGTTTACCGAGTTCAAGAATGACGTAAACCTTGAGAGTGACACCCGGGCTGAAAGGATCTTCAGCATTATCCTGATATTGCTCATCTTTGGCAGTATAGCCTCGCTCATTATGTGGCTTCATCTGTACGTCGGATTAAATGCCATGAAGGCAGCAAGAGGTCAGGATTATAAAAAAAAGTATTTTGCAGTCTGTATCGTTTTATGCGTGATTACGATAGCAAGCCTTGGGACTTATATTGAGGATTTTAAGGATATTGATCATATTGATACCACATTGGCCGCACTGCTTGTGGATATAACCACGATCTATATTTTTATCGTCGTAATAATCTCCACATATAAGATGCGCAGGCTTGCGGGAGAACAGGCTGATAACAAAGAAGAAACTGAAACTGACGATCAGATGCTGGAGTAGACCGGATCATGCAGAAGGATTTTCATTATTATGCGACATATTGCGCGGCGTTCATAGCAGGCTATTCCCATGAAGAAAGCCTGGATGTGGCTTACAGCGCACAGTTTGTGGATGAATGCTCAAGGACATTACTGTCAAAGATCAAGGGCCCGTCCGCTGCCGCCACCACACAGCTGCAGCTGGAGATGATGGATGCGAGGACGGATTCGGTGGGGCTGCAGGACATTACAAGAATATGGGCCTCTTTCCATTTTCTGCCGAAAGATCTTTATGCCGAAAAGAAAAAGGGCTGCGGCATAAGCTATATGAACAAATACAGGCTGATAGCGGGGCCGAACGGTGATCTGGCCGTAAAGACCGTGGAGCTTGCCAAAGGAAGACCGGTTCAGTCTGTGGGGATCGCGATGCATGTGCTCGCGGACACATGGGCTCATGCGAATTTTGCAGGCACTCCTTCCCTTGTCATAAACAACACAGACTATAATTTTTATGAATTGCTTCCCGACGGGAAGGGCGGCTATACGGAAAAGCAGATAAACTTTGTGCATAAGGCCTCGTCGCCCGATGATCTTGATAACAGCACATATACCAATACGCTGTATCAGAGGGCCGAGAATACGATAATGAATCTGGGACACGGACGGGCAGGCCATCTTCCGGACTACAGCTTTGCAAGATACAGATATCTTCCCGCATGGGGAGAATACAATGACATCGTAAAGGATAATCCGAATGATTATATAAAGGCATTCACCCAGATGATCAGGGCCATGAAATTCATCCGGGGAGAGTATCCGGTCTTTGAAAAGGATACGTACGATGATGAGGCTGTAAGACCATGGCGGGAGAGGATCATGGGTATCATCGAAAAGCGGCAGATCAACGCGGAGGCCGAGTGGAAGGCTTTCGGCGAAGAGCTTTCGGGGCAGACGATAGAAGACTTTTCAACGGATAAGTATTTTGAGGAGTATATGGGTGCTCCGGCAGATAAAAAGGACGAAACCTTTATCGGAAGGTTTACGAAGGGAGCGATAGCACACAAGGGAATGGTTGTGGACGAGATCTTCAGGTCAGGCAACTTGCTTGCCGGTTTTTCGAAGCTGATATCAAAGAGGGCTGGGACATGACTGTATTTCAAAGAATAAGAGGTTTGCTTATCGGCGTTTTGATGCTGGTTTTTGCGGTAATACTGATCGTGAACCCGTCGGATGATATATATATGTTATTGATTGTCATCCTGGCATTGGGACTGGCCATAAGCGGGATAAAGGACATCATTTTTTATTTCACGATGGCCAGACATATGGTGGGCGGAAAGATGATCCTTGTCCAGGGTGTTATCGTTCTGGATTTTGCGATG
>CACZNS010000328.1 GCA_902782575.1 uncultured Lachnospiraceae bacterium | reverse complement strand
TTCCTGCGGAGCTCTGCTCTACAGCGTTTATCCGAAAGAGGGCACCTGCTTTGTGGACAGCATCTGTATCGATGAGAGCCTCAGGAGAAGGGGGCTCGGACGGATGCTTTACGAGGCATTTGAAGAAAAACGGATATCGGAAGAGCTGGAAGAGGTCCGGGCCAGAGTGATCATCCCGGAGGAGAACAGTACACAGAGCTTTCTTCATTCCCTGGGCTTTGATCAGTTTGAGACCCGGGAAGCCTTCTACGATATCTCGGTGAAGGAGCTTGTCAGGCGGCTGAAGCTGCTGAAGGCCAGAAAGGATGACCGGGAGGATCCGAAAGGTATCCGGATCGTGCCGGTCTCGAAGCTTTCCGGAAACGATCTGAAGGCACTGCCGGATATCCCCTTTGACAGGGAGCTGTCCTTTGTCCTGACGGGTCCGTCCGCGAAGGGCTATATCCTTACTTCCGCGGATGATAAGGATGGGATCGTGGTAAGGGAAACGGCTCTGCCGGAGGATGATCCGGATGGAAGCTATCTGCTGTTATACACAGCCATCGCTCATTACATCACGGTGTTTGAAATGGATGAGATCATCCGTTTCATGGCCTCCGCGGATCAGGAAAAGGAGCTGCTTTATCTGATCGCCGGAGAGGACAAGGAGGCCGGAGTATCCTTTGCCCTTGATATGGCTAAGAGTATCGGAGAGGATATCCCGGAGACCTTTACCCTGCCTTATTCGGCTCTCCTGATGCCCCGTCTGAACGGGCTCTCCGCGATCCTTGAGGATTTCGGGGAAGGCTACGGGCACGAGATCGTCAGCTCTCCGAACACCGCAGCGCTCAATCTGATCCGGGAAGAGGGGAAACGCCCCGTCTCCCTGCTCTATGAGGCGGAGGATACGGACTACGGAGACCGGTATGTCCTGCATCTTATCTCCGGGTTCTATAAGCCGGGGCTGAAGAAAGAAGAGCTTGAGAAAGCGGAACAGTGGATGAAGGAAAGCACGCTGGTTTCCTTTACGCAGGATGAGAGGGGATATGTTGTGATCAGCACCTCGATCCCGGAAGCCGGCGGCCTTACCGATCCGGTGATATTAAAACAGATCCTGGACGGCTTCATCACGGAGGTGGATCACCTGTCGTCCTTAGACCGCATGGCGGAGGAAGACTGACGCCGCCGGAGGTACCCGTTTCCGATCAATTATCTTATTGCACAGGAGGAAAATAAAATGCCCGATCCGAATGAATGGGTAGTATATGATAAAGAACAGAATAGTCAGCAGCCTGTTTTCACCGAGAAGATCATGGATATGAATAAAACAGTTCCGGTGAATCAGAATATGGATCCGAACGCCCTTATGCAGGTGAAGGGTCAGAAGCAGGAGCAAAAGCTGCCGCCGCTGCTTGCGGATCAGAATATCGAGCCCATTGCCGCAGAGAACCAGCTTCCCAAAAAGAAGCCCTTCAATAAGGAGCGTTTCCTGAAGGATGTCAAAAAGCTGAATAAAACAGCCCGGGACGTGGATCCCGACAGAATGGCCGAAAAAGGATATCTGGTCCTGGATTATTACTGGCTTAAGCAAGTGAAGATAAAGGATGGAAATAAGGAAAAGTCTCTCCCCTCCGATATCCAAAAGGTATTGTCCACAATAGAGGAATATACGCTCAATCAGGCCACAGCCAGGCAGAACGCCACCGAGCGTACCCATAGCAGGCCCGGGATCTACTGGTGGGCTTTTAAGATCTGGAGAAACATCGGAGGAAACCGCAGCCAGATCAAAAAAGAGCATAAGCTCGTGGAAAAGCTGAAGAAGCAGCTTGCCGGCGTGATCCCGAGATATGCGGCCGACCCGGCATATAAAGAGGTTACGGACAAGCTTACGGCCATTTACAACAAGATGGTCCTTACCTCCGGAAACATCGTAGGAAATTTTGCTTCCAACGAAGAGCGGACCAAAGCAAAATGGAAAAAATATAAGCCGGGAGAGAACGAGATCAACGGGATCGGGAAAACGATCCAGACGACCGCTGACGAAAAAGACGAGGATCTGAGATACGTCATGGAAACCGACGTGATCGTGGATAAGAGAAAGCTGCCTCTCTTTGCCCACAGACCAGGGATGGAGGATATCTATCAGGGAGCTGCGGGAAACTGCTACTTCCTGGCCGCTCTGGCAGGCATCCCGGGAAACAAGATCCGGGATATGATGCTGGATCACGGGGACGGAACGGTTACGGTCCGGTTCTTTGATAAGGACAGTGAGACAGGAAAGCGTCATCCCGTGTATGTAACGGTGGATAAGATCGTTAAGACCAACTCTGCCCTGGACTGTCTCTGGGTGCAGGTCATGGAGAAGGCGTATGCCCTGTTCCGGCAGACAAAGGCCGCCAACACGCTGAAATTCACGGAGCTCAAGGAACTGAATCCGGAAACCGGCAAGATGGAAAACCGGAAGGATAAGATCATCCCGGAAAATGTCATCGATCTGGGCTTTGTGGCAAACGGCGGCTCTTCGAACGAAGTACTGGGCGACCTGCTTGGGACAAATGACGAATCCATAGACATCGAGCGGCCCAAACCGAAAAAGCTTCCCTCCCGGATCTGTATGGATGCTTTAAGATGCACGAGTGTTAAGGGCGCCGCACAGATCGAGGTGGAGCGTCTGCAGGATGAGATCGACGAATTGTCAGAGAATGTGGATCAGGAACTCAGATCCCGCGGCAAAAAGCTTCAGGAAATCAGAGAGCTTCCGTTCTATATCGAAAACCTGAAGCAGGAGATCGCGATCACGGAAAATGAGATCAAAAAAGGTCCGAAATATCAGCAGGTGTATGAGAAAAAGCTGGCCATAGACAAGAGAAACCTGAAGGAAATGGAAGATACCTACGCCCTGTTTACAGGTATCATAAACCGGAGCAATGAGAAAAGAAGCGCTAATAACGAGGCCATAGCAGATCTGGTCTTAAAGCACGGACTTACGGATCCGAAGGACATCCAGGAACAGAGGGGCATAAAGGTCTTGCCGGATCCGAATGACCCCGGATTATACAAAATCATTCCGGAAGAATTCTTCGGCATGGAGGATGCCTTCGCAAAGGCAGAAGCAAATGTGAAAAAGGTAATGAAGAAGTACGGCGCAACCGATCAGCAGTATTCAAATATGCAGCTGCCCATATCGGAGGCGATCCTCGGCTTTGCAAAGGTTTTTATCTACCAGAATATGGATAACGAGGATGTGTTCACAGGCACTGATCTCCGGGCCTACAAGGGAGCATTGAAGCTCCTGATCAAGAGCGCGAAGGAAAAGGATGACGAATTCCAGGATACTGTAAATAATATGATGGTCGCTCTCCCGGAGCTGCTCCCCGGCGATCCGGAAGAGACGAAAACGGATTCCATGAACATCCTTTCCGGCTTTGTGGTGGAGGTCCTGAATAAGATGTTGAATAATCTTGAAAAGACAGGCGATTTCCCGAAGCCCCCGGAGATGGGCGAAGAAGATACAAAAGCCATCGGATATTTCGATCAGATCACCAGGATGCTTTCCGAAAAGCAGTCTGTCTGCTGCGGTACCAGAGATGTGGAAGGTACGGAATCCGGCATGGCCGGAGAAGGTATGAGCGAGGGTATGGTCGGAGGGCATGCCTATACCATCCTTAGCACCACCATAACGGACAGCGGTGCAAGGATGATCAAACTCAGGAATCCCTTTGCCTCCTATGTGACAAAATACAAAAAGGGCAAGAGAGGCAGGCTTGAGACGGTGGCTGACAAGACCGATACAAACGGAACCTTCTGGGTGGAGCTGAACCATTTCATGCAATATGTGGATACCATCTTCGGAAGCGGCAAGGCGGATCCGGAGGAAAACTGACAACACGGCCCTTTTAGGGTTTATCATAAAAAAGACCTGACCCGGATCAGGTCTTTTTTAAATTCTGTCGCATTTTGGATTCCGGTACGTGTAAATATTGTATACGGATGACAACGGTGCTTTTGCCGGCGGAGCTGTCAATGCTGCCGGAAAGAATAAAAAGAGTAAGGAGGAAACGTATGAAAAGAACGAACAGGAAACGGACTGCTTTCGCAGCGCTTCTGACAGCAGCTCTGACAGCGGGAGTGCTTTCAGGCTGCGTGAGCGCCGATATCCCCATGCCGGACGAGGCAGAGATCGAGAAGGGACTGGAGCTTGCGGGACTGGTAACGGAATCCGGGGCCACGGAGGATACGGTGATCTCCGTGACAGAGAATGAGATACCGGTCTCCGAATGGCAGCTGGATGTGTCCTTCCCGGACTGGAAGGGGGATATGAGCTCCACCTATGCCATCAATAACTGCGTGGGCTTTACGGCATACAGCGGGCAGGGGATGGTTTACCTGGAATGCGATAAGGACGTGAAGGGCTTCGATCTCTTCGTAAACGGCAAAAGGATCGATGCTCCGGCAGTCGAAGGGGGCAAAACCTATTCGGCGGATATCTCGCCTCTGACCGTAAACGGTATGAATACGATCCAGGTCAGCGATCTGGAGCAGGGAAATGTCAGGGTCTGTATCCCGTATCCCCGGATCATCGAGGGAAAACCGGAGGAAACAGGGATCGGAGAGGATGCGCTGGCGCTGATCGACTCTCTGATCACCGCGGATATCGAAAACGGGTTTTCCAGTGCGCAGCTGGCTGTGGTGAAGGATGGAAAGCTTGTATATGATAAGGCCTGGGGAAATGTCAGGACCTATGACGAAAACGGTGAGCCGGCGGAAAGCGCTCCGGTGACGACGGATACCCTGTATGACCTGGCCTCCAACACCAAGATGTACAGTGTGAATTACGTGATCCAATACCTGCTGACACGGGGAGAGCTCGACTTAAACAGCCGGGTGGTGGATATCATAGGACCGGAATTTGCCGAAGATACCATCCGGATCGATTATGAAGGCTATGATCCGGTCTCGCTTGAAACAAATAAAAAATGGAAGGAGGAGCTGACCATAAGAGATCTCCTGCGGCATCAGGGAGGCTTTCCTCCGGGACCGCATTATTACAACGACAGGTATGATCATGCCACGCAGGACTTTGATTCCGACGCCGGAAACGTGATCTATGTGGGAACGGCAGGGGATCCCGAGACCAGAGAGGAGACCCTTGGAGGGCTGTGCCGGACGCCGCTCATGTACGAGCCCGGAAGCCAGACGATCTATTCCGACGCGGATTATATGATCCTATGTTACTGCGTGGAAAAGCTTACGGGGAAGCGGCTCGATGAATATATGAGCGAGGTGTTCTTTGAGCCTATGGGGCTTAAGCACATCACCTTCAATCCGCTGGAGCACGGCTTTGAGAAGGACGACTGCGCGGCAACTGAGCTTATGGGAAACACAAGGGACGGAAACCTTCATTATTCCGGGATCCGGACGGAGACCATACAGGGTGAGGTACACGATCCCAACGCGTATTACTGCATGGCAGGGATCTCGGGACATGCCGGGCTTTTCTCCAACGCGGAGGATCTGGCAAAGCTGGCATCCGTCATGCTGACCGGCGGCTACGGGGA
>CACZNS010000327.1 GCA_902782575.1 uncultured Lachnospiraceae bacterium | reverse complement strand
GGAAATATCAGAAGGAATGGCGCTTAATATCGTATGATAATTCGCTTACAGACAAAAAATATAATTGCAAATTTTTTAAAATCAAAAGAGTGTATTTAGGAAATAAAATGTCAAAAAAAGATAGGCTTGAGATAATTGAAATCTGTAAGAATAAATATATCCCCTATACAGGGGTCACTATCGCTTCGGATCAGTTTAGAATGCGTGATTGTGATATGTTATGTGAAGACTGTGTTCGTATCAGGCAATATACTGAGACTAAACCATAAAGACAGCATAAAAGCCAACATAATTTGTTTGTAAATAATATTCAACAACAGGCGATATCAAACGTAATAATTCATTTTTTGGCGAAGAAATTTACTGTACCGATGGTCACATATGTTTTGTTTTTCTCTTCCGGGAATTCGGTTCGATGAGGTCGGATCGGTTAGCCAGGTCGGAAATATTCTCCGGTGAAGGATTTTCCATCACATCTTCGGCAAACTCCATATTTGATGCAGTTTTCCTTATGTGCATGAATTCATTGACAAATGCAGCGATCTTGCGAACCGGTCCGCCGGGCTGGTTCTGCATGACTTCGATAAGCTTGTTCATCGAGTCTTCATCAAACATGGAATCAGAGGTGTCGGCGTCTTTCCTATGGTTCTCTTTGATATCAGCGAGTATGGGCAGGAGATCGCGGGCGAGTATCTGTGCGAAGTAATCATCCTGAACGAGCTTCACTTTATCAAGAGCCTCAGTCTTTGCGTCATGCGATCCATCCGATACTTCGGATAGCTTCTGCCGACCGACTTCCATCATAAGGTTATAGGTCTGGACCGCGTCATCCACATAACCATCAACATATACTTCAGTATCAATAAGGAGCTTCCGGAAGGCCGGGTGAGAGATCAGCTCAGACAGCAGACGGGAGTTTGTCTGTTCATCGCGCAGGAAATCCACTGCGGCATCACTTATACATAAGGACTGCAGAGGAATGTTTTCAGGTTTCATATTTGTGGACAGGCCGAGGATATAATCAGCCGTGACCCCATAGTGATCGGCGAGGGCGATTATTACATCATGGGGGATCGGATTCTCTTCCTGCTCGTAATCACTGTAGGTGGTGGCAGGAATATTCAGTGCTTCCGCCAGTTCTGTCTGCGTTAGACCATTGTCCACCCACAGGTCAAATATCCTTTCATGGATTGAAATATCTTTCTTCATAAAAACAAGTTTAACATGGATGCATCACTTTGGATATAGGGCAGGATCATATGCTCTATGTATAAGTGATGCATTTCTTTATTTCCGAAATATCGTAGTTTTCATTTTTTCAGGCAAACTACGACATTCCGTACAAACGCGGAAAAACGAAATTCAGCGTTAATCTGATTGCGTACATCGTTACCCAAAGAAAACTGAATAGCCATACCGGGAAAAGTACGTCCTTTCTTTGATAAGCTGTCATATACATAAGGAGACAGGATGGAAAATGTATCGGTACTTCCCAAGGAATTGTTGGCATTAATAAGGCATGGGGAAAATTACCAAATTGAATATAAAGAAGCATATACGGAATTGCCCAAGAGCCTTTTTGATACAGTGAGTTCCTTTTCAAATCGGGAGGGAGGGGATATTTTTCTTGGCGTACATGATACCGGAGTAATAATGGGAGTTGATCCTTCATGTGTAGTTAAACTGCGCACGAATTTTGGAACACTTGCTAATAATAAGGATAAAATCTTTCCTCCTATGTATCTGACAGCGAAAGAGTATACATATACTTCTAAGGGTGGGTTCTCTGGAATTGATAAAAATGGGAAGACTGTTATCGAGCAACCGGGAGAATATCATATAATTCATATCCACATACCGGTCAGTCCTGTCGTTGTACGACATAAGGGAAGGATATTTGATAGAAACGAGGATGGTGATTTAGATATCACTGATCTTCCTGATATGGTATTTCAGTGCTATGCGCGTAAGCAAAGCACCTACTATGTGAACAAGGTCTTTCCGCACTGGAAATCGGGTGATCTGAGAGAGGATCTTCTCAAGAAAGCTCGTGAAATGGCTGTGGTTAGAAAACGGCGTGATAACAGGGATGAACGCCATCCATGGGAAACTATGGAAGACGAAGAAATGCTGCGGACATCAGGACTGATCCTGACAGATGAACAGGGACGAACAGGGATAACATTGGCGGCTGTTCTTTTGTTTGGCACCGACAATATGATTGCTTCTGCTTGTTCGCATCATAAAACGGATTGTATTTATCGTGTATATAATCTTGATCGCTATGATGACCGCGATGTTATTGATCCAACGAACCTTTTGGATTCTTATGACCGTATGTTTGATTTCGGGCAAAAGCATCTCAATGATCTGTTTGTGCTTGATGGGATTCAAAATGTTAGCGCCAGAGATGCCATTTTGCGTGAGATTATTTCCAATAGTCTGGCACACCGTGATTACAGTAATGCATATATTGCAAAGATGATTATTGAGAAAGAACGTATACTTGTTGAAAATGGAAACAGGGCTCACGGCATAGGTGCATTAAATATTAAGGATTTTAAACCGTTTCCCAAAAATCCGTCTATTTCAAAGATCTTTAGGGAAATAGGCTATGCTGATGAGCTTGGAAGTGGTATGCGCAATAGTTATAAATATACAAAATTATATAGCGGTGCCGAACCGGAATTTATAGAGGGAGATGTTTTTGAGATTATCATTCCTTTGACCACAGGCTCGATGACAAGGGTTGGTCCGGGAACTTCAACTATTGAAGCTGGCCAAGTCAGTATGCAAGCTGTGTTCGCAGGCAATCCGCAGGTTAGTGGGCAAGTTAGTGGACAAGTCAGTGGGCAAGTTGGTGGGCAAGTCGTGGCTGTTAAGCTGGATGTGCAAAAATTGACGGAGTTACTGGAGTTTTGTACTGAGGCAAAATCAAGGACGGAAATGCAGGAGTTTTGTGGGATCAGTTCGAGAAACTATTTCACGGATAATATTTTAAAACCATTGTTGGCGGCTTGCAGACTTAAGAGGACGATACCAGACAAGCCCAACAGCAGTAAACAGAAGTATGTTCGTGGATGATAGGCTGTTATTAAGGCTGATATACCAATCTACTTATACTACCAATACTTATATCTGCATTCCGTACTACCACAAAAACTACCGCAGCCTTTAAAACCGTATAAAACCAAGTAAGGTAAAATGAGGTCGATCATGACAGAAATTATAGATAAATCAAGGCTTTTTAAGGTAAATCATAATATGTCGTGGACATGTAATACCCGTGGTATGGGCTATAAGTTCGAGGTATAGCACAGGCTATTGTAGCTGCAAAGCCAGTAAATACAAGGCTTTCCGAGGATATCGGGAGGCCTGTTTTTTTAGTGTACTCATTCTGTACTAATTTTTTGAGTTCATAAAGCGTATTTTATGAGCCTATTATTGACGAATTATGCCATATAAGTCCATGATGTACTTAAAAAAAGATAGGGATATCTTTAAGTACTGAATACCCAAAGGGGTAAATCTTGCTCAACAATACCTCAACAGCCAGTCAAAAAAGCTCAATAAAACACAAAATCACGGATAAACCAAGTGTTTATAAGGGTTTAGGCACTTTAGAATCGGAACGCAAGCGAAAGAGCAATTCCGATGTCATATATGTCAGATAAGGTCGGTCGCAGGCATCGAAAAGCAAGAAAAAGAGCGATCTCGATGCCTGCTGAGTCATTGCAAGGCGTGTGCAGGCATCGGAAAGCAGGAAAAAGAGCGATTCCGATGCCTGCTGAGTCATTGTAAGGCGTGTGCAGGCATCGGAAAGTAAGAAAAAGAGCGGTCCCGATGCCTGCTGTGTCATTGCAAGGTGGTCGCAGGCATCGGAAAGTAAGAAAAAGAGCGATCCCGATGCCTGCTGAGTCATTGTAAGGCGTGTGCAGGCATCGGAAAGCAGGAGAAAGAGCGGTCCCGATGCCTGAAATGTCATTGTATGGCGTTTGCAGGCATC
>CACZNS010000326.1 GCA_902782575.1 uncultured Lachnospiraceae bacterium | reverse complement strand
CGGGAAGATGACCAGTGCCGAGATCAGAAGGGAGCCTACAAGGTTCATGGCAAGCACGATGATGACGGCGATCACGATGGCGATCAGCAGATTATAGGCTCCTGCGCTGATCCCCGCCGCCCTTGCGAAATTCTCATCAAAGGTCACCGCAAAGATCTTATTGTAAAACAGGATGAAGATCACCAGCACGGCAGCCGACAGCACCGTACAGAGCCACACCTCCTTCTCCGTCAGAGTCAGAATGGAAGTCGAGCCGAACAGGGTGCTGCACACATCCCCGGACAGGTTGGAGGAGGTGGAAAAGATATTCATGATGAGATATCCAAAGGCCAATGCCCCCACGGAGATCATCGCGATGGCGGCATCTCCCTTGATCTTCGTATTCTGCCCCGTACGCAGCAGCAGGATGGCGCTGATGACCGTAACCGGCAGGATCAGGAGCATCTTATTCGTCAGATTCAGGACAGAAGCCACCGCCATAGCGCCGAAGGCCACATGAGAGAGCCCGTCGCCGATGAAGGAAAACCGCTTCAGCACAAGGGTGACCCCTAAGAGCGAGGAGCAAAGGGCGATCAGCACCCCGACGATCAGGGCGTAGCGCACAAAGGGATATTGAAGATACATCCACAGCTTATCAAGCATCACACCTTACCTCCTTCCGCCGTCCGCTTCCGGGCGGCCGCTTCCGGCGCCAAATCAACGCTCACCGGATCCTCTTCTCTCCTCTGCCGCAGCAGAAAGAACCTGCCGGCGCCGCTTTTCAGATACTCTTCTTTGGTTCCGTAAAATACCGTATCCCCGATATGAAGGATATGGCTTGCATAGCGGAGGGCGGCGTCAATATCATGGGAGATCATGATGATCGTGATACCGTCCCGGTTCAGTGCCCCGATCAGATCATACATCCCTGCGGTGGCCTTCGGATCAAGACCGGCCACCGGCTCATCGAGCAGCAGCACCTTCCCCGCGGCGCACAAGGCTCTCGCCAGGAGTACCCGCTGCTGCTGTCCGCCGGAAAGCTCCCGATAGCAGCGGTCCCTCAGCTCTGAGATACCCATACGCCTCATGTTCATCTCAGCCGTCTCTTTTTCCGCTTTGCTGTAGAAGGGCCGGAGCCCGCAGCGCCCCTGGCATCCGGAGAGAACGATCTCTCTCACGGATGCCGGGAAGTCTTTTTGCACAAGGGTCTGCTGCGGAAGATATCCGATCTCGTTTCGTTTAAGGCCCTCTCCCGTCAGGATCTCACCGCCCACCGGCTCCTGAAGCCGCAGCAGCGTTTTCATCAGCGTGGTCTTTCCGGAGCCGTTCTCCCCCACGATGCAGAGATAATCCCCCGCGTTTACGGAAAAATTCAGGTTCTCCACGACAGCATGGGAATCATAGCCCGGGGAAAGATTCCGAATGGTGATCAAAGCCATCTGTACATCTCCTATCGTTTAATTCAGCGCCTCTTTTAAGGCGGACAGATCCTTCTCCATCACAGAGAGGTAGGTGGTACCGTTTAAGACATCCTTTGAGGTGGTCGACTGCATGGAATCCATCGTAAGGATCTTCAGGTCTTTGCTCGCGGTGTTCCGGACTATGGTTTCCGCGATCCCGTGATCGCTGCCCTCGATGGTCAGCACCGCGGGGAGTCCAAGCTCATCCGCCTTCTGTGCCAGAAATGTGATGGTCTCAAAGCTGGCTTCCGTCTCCGCCGAGCAGCCGGCAAAGGCGGCATAATATTCAAGGCCGTAATCATCCGCCAGATACCGGAAGGGGAACCGGTCTCCGAAGAGGACCGTATGGAAGGATGCATCCCGGACCGCCGCCCTGTACTCCTCATCCAGCGCCTTCAGCTTTGCGATATATGCTTCCGCGTTGCTTTTATAGGTCTCGGCATTGCCGGGATCAAGCTCACTGAGGGAATCGGAAATGCTCCGGACCAGTGATCCGGCATTTGTCAGGGACAGCCAGACATGCTCATCGATCTCCGGCTCCCCGCCTTCTTCATGCTCATGCTCCTCAGCCTCCTCATGCTCGTGCTCCTCAGCCTCACCATGATCATGCTCCTCGTGCTGCATGCCCTCGACCACTTCTTCCTCTTTCACCGAATCTCCCAGCTCATCCAGCAGGCTGATCACGACCATATCCTTATTCGCGGCTTCCTGAAGGGCATCCTCCACCCATTCATCGGATTCGCCGCCAACGTAGATGAACATGTCACAGTCCGAGATCTTAAGGATATCATCCGCGGTGGGCTGGTAGCTGTGCAGATCCACACCCT
>CACZNS010000325.1 GCA_902782575.1 uncultured Lachnospiraceae bacterium | reverse complement strand
TCCCGTAGCGAAGCGGAGGGAAGGCCTCCTTTTCAACAAGAAAATTGAATTGCTGGATGATTTGCCAACGATTGCTTGACAGATACGGCCCGTCTCCCTATGTTGAAGTATTGCTCTGTTTATGGCATAATTAAGCATATCAACGGCATTTGGGCCTATCAGGCAGATTGTATTCAGGATAGCTGTATGGATTCACCGTCACTATTTACAGGGGTTTATCTGACAAATTGTATTGCGGCTCTGCTGCTTTTCCTCTCACTTCTTCATTCTCTTTTCCGTAAGAACCAAAAGGAATATGCAGACAGACTGTTTTTACTTACCCTTTTTCTGACTCTGTCCGGCGCCCTCTTAAACATCGCGGCGACCCGGATCCACGGGACCGACCCCGAAGCCCTCCCGGGACGGCTCTTCCTGTGGCTCAGTCTTTTCTCCGATATTCTCTTCCATACCGGTGGCCTTTTATTTACCCTGTATCTTTCCTGCCAGGCAGGCTTTGAAGAACAGCTAAAGCAGCGTTTCCGGGTGTTTCTGACTCCCCTGATCGCGGATTTCGCCGTCATGTTTCTGTATTATATCGTCCTGTCGGGCTCTCCGCCCTGGGTCTATTACATCACCACCGCCTTTTATTATAGTTATGTGCTCATCTCCTTCTTTATGCTCTGGAAGCTCGACAGAGCTCTGGTGATCATGCCTGTTATACTCCTGGTGGTAAGGATATATTTTCTTTCCGTACTGCATGAAGTAAATCTCTCCGTATTGCTGATCACGGTCTTCATCATCTATGTTTATTATTCCCTGATGTGGAAAAGCATTCTGATCCACCTGGGTTTCATCGTCCTGTCTCTCGGTACCATCATGACCCTGATCATCGCAAATATCGTCACCTCCGCCGCTTTTGTTTCCTACCTGAAGACGATCCATGACAGGAATGAATCCCATCTGTCGGATGTGGTCATTGAAATGGAGCATTACCGATCCTTTCCCTGGCTGATGCAGTACTGGATCGATAATGCCGACAGGATCGCAAGCGACACAGCCGGTGAGTACGAAAAGGAATTCCATGAAAAATACGATGAGCGCCTTATCTCCATTCCGCCGGAGAAGCTGGCTGACATGCCCGAGAGGCTGCAGTATTTCTATGCGAAAACCTGCTATGACAGGCTCGCAAAGGAATATCAGGAGGAAATGCAGATACATAATCTCGATGATCTCTATCTGGTCGTCCCCGATGGCAGCAGCAAGGCTCTGATCATCTTTGACGGTGAGACCAATCAGGACGGCACCTACCGGATCGGACAGTATCTGGATATGGAAGAGGAATCAAAGGAATGGGAGAATTATAACAGCGTCATTTCCGATCCGATGCCCTGGACCCTTGGGCGGTATTCGGATCAGGATGATTTCGGCTTCTACAAGGTGATCCTCTTCGGGGAAAACGGCGAGGAAGCTTTTCTTTGCAATTCCTTCCGGAGACGTGAGGTTTACGAGCATCTGGACTTTATTTCCGCTTCAAGAAACAGAGCTGTTCTCTTCGTGATCGTGATCGATCTTGTCATCCTGCTTTTCAACTACCTGATGGTGATGCGTCCCCTGGCGATCATCAGCCGTGCAGTAAAACGCTATGAGGAAAATAAGGATCCGGATGCGGTAGCCGCGGACATGTCCCAGATCCAGTCCCTGAATGAGATCGGGGGCCTGGCGAAGGAATTCTCCTCCCTCGCCATAGAGATGAACCGGCATACCGCCACCGTGGCCTCCCTGGCCGGAGAGAAGGAGCGTATCAGCGCTGAGCTCCGCCTTGCAAGCAATATCCAGTCCTCTGCTCTGCCGGATGTCAGCACCGCTTTTCCGGACCGGAAGAATTTTGATATCTATGCCAGCATGAAACCGGCCAAGGAAGTGGGCGGGGATTTCTACGATTTCTTCCTTATGGATGAAGATCATCTGGCCTTCCTCATCGCGGACGTTTCCGACAAGGGAGTTCCCGCCGCTCTTTTCATGATGTCCGCCAAGAATCTGATCAACCACAGGGCTCACGAAAACGGAACCCCCGGCGAGATCCTGACCGCCGTGAATTCACAGCTTTGCCTGAAGAATGAGGCCATGATGTTTGTCACTGTGTGGATGGGGATCCTGGACCTTTCCTCCGGCGAGCTTACCTATGCAAGTGCGGGGCACGAGTCCCCGGCGATCCTGACAAACGATGCGCCTTTTAAGCTTTACGAAAGCGAAAGCGCCGATATCGTCATGGGCCTGATCCCCGACACGAAATACCCGGATCACCACATCCGGCTGTCTCCCAACAGCTTTGTCTTCATCTATACGGACGGCGTGACGGACGCACAGGATCCTTCGGAGAATCAATACGGCCCGGAGCGTGTCCTGTCCTGCCTGAACCGCAGCAAAAAGGACAGCCCCGAGAGCATCATCCGGGAAATAAGCAACGATATCGCAGACTTCGCAAAGGGAGCAAAGCAGTACGACGATATCACGATGCTCTGCGTAAGATACTCCGGATCCGGGGACCCCGTAGTTTCTTAAGAACTTCCGTATCATGAACTGCAAATACCTAGTATAACGGTCGCAAAATATCTGAACTAATGCGTAGAATGCTTTTCCGAGAGTGCGTATCTGAAAACGCAGGCGCAGCGGGGTGCTAAACAGCCAGTGGCTGTTTGCTTAGCACGGACCGT
>CACZNS010000324.1 GCA_902782575.1 uncultured Lachnospiraceae bacterium | reverse complement strand
GGATAACTGTCTACCAGATAATCGACATAATTGCCTAGTATAACGGTTCTTAAATACCTGGACCAATTGCTTGCCTGCTTATCCCGATAGCACGCATCTGAAAGCCTCGACGTAGACTGATCTCCGCGTCTTTAACGCTATTATAATAGTCAAGCATAAGACTGGAGGCGGTATCACTTATTGTCTGTTTCAGAGGTTCAAAGCAGAGACCTGCAAGAATGCAGATCACCAGAAGCACGCAAAAAGGTTTCTTTGATATAAAGATTCCAATTGCGTACTATTCCGGGAGCATATTTATAAAACTCCTTCTGTGCCTTCCGTCTTTCGCGCTTGGCAGCCTTCCATTTCTCCTTACGCTCCTTTTTGGTCAGCTTTATTTCAACAGCTTCGATATTGGCTTCAATATTAGTCTCATTAGTGTTTTCCATCCGCTCACTCCTTTTCGATATCTCACTTAAAGAGATATTTTCTCTTACTGCGTGATGTTATTCTGTGGATTTGAACCTTTGCTTAAAACGATTATATCCAATCATAGCTTCATTGTCGGACGAAAACATACTCGGAACTTATATCGACTTCTTCCCCCGAATGCACATACCGCAGCTGCTCCCCCATGATATCTTTCATCACGCTTGCAGCCGGAACTCCTGTGCAGTGGCAGGTAAAAAAAATGGTCGGATACTGAGTCAGTATTCTGGCCGTATCAATGATCTCCCAAAGTTCTTCCTTTTTGTACTCCGTTTTTTTCATGAAATGGAAGCCGCTGATCACAGCATGCGGTGCACCGCCGTATCGATCCCGATAAGCATCGAGTATATTTGGTATCCCGCTGTGAGCGCAGCCCGACATCAGGATTCTCCTGCCCCTCTCGCTGATCACCAGAAAATGCTCATGCTCAAAATAATCCCGTACATACCGGTCCCCCTGCCGGATCAAAAGCCTTTTGTCGGTAAAAGGAAGTGCATGAGTCTGCTTCTTGACCGTCAGAAGCTCCAGTTCGTCATCGATCCGGTAATCGCCCCTGATCTGCCTCACCTGCGGAAGCTCACATATCTTTTTATCTATACCGATATAGCGGTAACGATCTCCTCCCGCTTTTTCGCCGTTGTCAGCGTAATATTCCCCTCCCGCCGTCTGCTGCATATAGATCTCGGCATGCGGATTGAGCTTTGCAAAGGGCAAGATCCCTCCGGAATGATCATAGTGCCCGTGACTTAAGATGACCGTATCCGCTGTTGTCAGATCGATCCCGAGCTTTTCGGCATTGCTTATGGTTTCCCCGGAGGGTCCCAGGTCAAGCAGGAGCCTGTGAGTCCCGGTCTCAATATAAAAAGAAAGTCCGTGGGCGTAAGCACACCCCGGTACCCCTTCCGTGTTTTCGATAAGATTGATGATCCGCACGCAATTCCTCCTTTTCAGCCGCGAATTTTCTGTATGATCTTCTCTCATTATACCATCCCGGGCCGGTATTTGCATATGTACCCCATCCTACAGTCCATGATCAACCGTATTCCTCCTTTCCGGCTTTTATGATCCTTAGGAGCTGTGCAAAAATCAAGTTGCACAGCTCCTTATTGAACCCTGTGAAAATATTTCAACGAGCTCTCATCCGCTGTCCGGGAGATGATCTTCTTAAGTTCAGAAATGATTCCGCAGGTCGCGGTTGTCTGTTGAAACATATCCTGCTCCGTGCACCAGACATTTTTGTTCTTCACGGCCTTAAAATCTTGAAACAGAGGACTTTTTTCCGTCAGCTGGCTTAACTTCTGCATATCACCGGCGATCGTACTGTTATAGATCAGGATATCCGCATCCTTTGCCCTGCTGTAAAACTCCTCCATCTGCAGCTTCATAGTGGACAAAGCACTTTCATCCTCTTCGGATGTATCGAAAACGACAGGCTCTCCGCCTGCCATCCTGATCATACTGTTTACGTAGTCACCGCTTTTCCGCACTACTGCAGCCCCGTTCACGTTCAGATAAAAAAAGACGACCGTCTCTCCGCCTGCCTTTGATTTCAGGCTTTTTTCCGCAAGTGCCAGCTGATCGTCAAAAAACCGGTCCGCTTCTTCCTCTTTTCCGGTAAGCGCTCCGTACAATTTGATCCATTCCAGTCTTCCGAAGGGATGCGGTTCATAGCTGGATCGCTCCACGATCACAGGGATCTTCAGTTCCTCTATCTTTTCCTTTACCTCCGGTTTGTGAAAGATCATCGTATTTTCGATCGCCAGATCACAGCCCTCGGATAACAAAAGCTCATAATCGGGAGCGTTATAATGCCCCACATATAAAGTCTTTCCCTGCTTCAGCGCTGTCTGCATCTCCGGCAGGCTCCAATCCTCTTCCTTTGTGCTGACCATCCGCACGGAAGGAAGCACATTGAGCTCCCTCCAGAAATCGGCTGCACTGGAAGAAGCCAGATATACTTTTTTTAATGGCTTTCGGATCACCGTAATATCAGACGGAAGAGAGGACGGCTCAGCCGTCCCCTCTGAAAGCAGCAGATATTTTCCAATGTCCCTGATCGTGATCAGCTCACAATCCCTGCCGTAATAGTCGATGGAAAACTGCTCTGCGTAGGAAAGCTTCATCTTCCCGTCCGGTTTCATCGCTTTCCAGTCCAGAGGCTTTCCCGTAAGCTTTCCTGCCGGTGAACCATCTCCCGGCAGGATCGTGGAAGAATCAAAGGTCAGTATATAATCGATCTCATGTGGTTTGCTCATCGCCGTTGTATCAGCCTTTACCGGTACCGGTCCGTCAAAGCCGGAAACCGGGATCTCAAATGTTGAATTTCCATCGGTATTTACCGGTTCAAGCCGCTCTTCCCCCACGATCATATAATCATAATTCGGGCTGCTCCAGGTGATACGTGCCGTACAGACACCTTCCTTTACCGTAAGCTCCGCGGGACTTTCTATCCCCGCCCTGCCGGAGCCGCCTTCCACGCTTACCTCTACCGTATAGGTGCCGTCGGAAAGTCCCAGGTTCTCTGCAGTCTGCAGTCTGTTTCCCTTAAATGCTTCCGTTGGGAGCGAGTCTGCACGAAACAACAGAGTCCTGTCATACCATTTCTCTTTCCGTTTGCTGAAGGCTGCGCAGGAAACACCGGCATCCAGCGCCTCCACCGGGATCGTAAAATGATGTACTCCGCCGGCATCCTCCTCAAAAGGTATTTTTTCCGATTCCTCTGCCCCCGCCGCTTCTTCGGCGCTTCCCGGATAGACGTAGAGATATCCTGTTCCTCCCATTGCCAGATCCGCCATCATGCTCCCGTCCGCCACTGTCAGCTCGCAGGCATCGATCTGAAACATAGAGGAACTGGAATCCACCTTTACGCTGTATGTTCCATTCTTCAGCTCACCGGCACTGACCGGAGTCATCCCGGGCTCTGTCACGTCAATGACATCTGTCATTTCGGAAGCATCCGCAACAGCACTCTCAGAGCTTTCCGCTTCCGGTTCCGTTTTTTCCTGCCCCTTATCTTCCGGTCCGTTCGCAGTCTGTCCGCCGGCTGTATCTGCCCCGCAGCCGGAAACACCCAGAAGGACGATGCTTATAAACAATAAAAGATATCTTCTGATCCGAGACATTTTCCCACCTCTTAAGAAACTGCTGTCTATATTACTTCAGACTGTCCGCTGCCGCCTTTGCATGCTCCACATACAGAGCACGGATATCCGCATTCTCCCCGAGCCCCTGTAAAAGGCATTCCACCTCATACCCGGCTTTCTGAAACTGAGACTTCCAGGAGCCCTCTTCGTCTCCGGCCATATCATTATTCGCATGATCCCCCGCTACAACCATCAGGGGCTCCAGTACGACCTTTTCATATCCTCCCGGTTTCACCGATTCCAGCACATCCTCCAGCGACGGAGAAGCTTCTACGGTTCCCACATAATAATCCGTATGTCCGTTCTTTTTCAGTACTTCCTGCATTTTTTCGTATACACCGTTCGATTCCGCTTCTGTTCCGTGTCCCATGAAGCAGATCGCCGTCTTGCCGTCCGCATATTGTTCCGTTGCAGAAGTGACCGCCTTCGCCACTGCCTCAAAGTCCGCATCACTTGTAAGCAGAGGCTCTCCGATGGCTACCTGCTCAAAAGCATCCGAAAATGAAGCGATCTCTTCGATCAGATCGTTGTACTCCAGGCCGTTCATCAGATGCGTCGGCTGGACCACCAGTGTTTTCACTCCGTTATCCGCCGCACGGTTCAGGGCTTCGCTCACATTGTCGATCACGATACCGTCACGATCCTTTATATGATCAATGATGATCTGACTGGTAAATGCCCTTCGTACACTGAAATCCGGAAAAGCTTCCTCCAGCGCCTGTTCGATGGCCCCGATGGTAAGCCTCCTGCTGTCGTTAAAGCTCGTTCCGAAGCTTACAACAAGCAATTCCTTTTCTCCGATCTCATCCTGATTCCTCGGATCATCCAGCGATGCATCCCCTGTTTCATAGTTTTCTTCTGTTGTTTCATCCGTTACTTCTTTCTCTCTCTCCTCTGCCGGTTCTTTCTCACTCTCTTTCTCACTCTCTTTCTCATTCTCTTCCGCTGCTTTGACCGTTTCTTCGGCCGGCTCTGTACTTTCCGCCGCGGGTGCCGCGCTCTGAACCTCACCACATGAGATCAGGCACCCCGCCATGATCCCTGCTGCTAGAATTGCCATCAGTTTTTTCATTTTTCTGCCTCCTCATAAAATTTTTGAACCGTTTTAGCGGTTGTCATGTTTGATTGGGGGGATTTTCGGCAAAGACGCAAAAAGAAAGCCCCGGCTGAAGCGGGGGCGCAAAACAGCGCATAATTTTCCTGCGCAGTCTTCGGTACGATCAATTCCCCGTGATCTTAGAACAGACTACCTGTTCTTTGTACCAGATATCCGGCAGGTTTCCTGACTTATGGATCATTACGCGCCCG
>CACZNS010000323.1 GCA_902782575.1 uncultured Lachnospiraceae bacterium | reverse complement strand
TCCTCTTTTCCTCCGCGCCCCTGTTTATGGGCTATCTTTATAAGGGGCACGATCTGTTGTTCCACCTGAACAGGCTGGAGGCCGTGGCGGCTGCCATGAGATATCATAAGCTTCCGGTACGGATCCAGAGTGATATGCTGCTGGGCTTCGGATACAGTACGCCCCTGTATTATTGCGATATTTTTCTCTATCCCTTCGCGTTTCTCTATGAATACTGCATTCTGCCCCTGCGGATGAGCTATCAGATCTTTGTATTCGCGGTCAATGCCCTGACGGCATATACCTCCTACAGATGCTTCAGGAGGATATTCGGGGATCCGGATCAGGCGCTTTTCGGCATGGTGCTCTTCACCCTCAGCGCCTACAGACTGACGGATGTCTATTTAAGGGCGGCTGCCGGTGAGTTTACGGCCTTTGCCTTTCTGCCTCTGGTGTGTGAGGGTGTTTACCGCATCTATACCGCAGGGAAGATACGGAGCGGTGACTGGCTGCCCCTTGCGGCGGGCATGGCCGGTCAGCTGATGAGTCATCTGGTTTTTTCGGTCATCACGGCATTTTTCATTCTTGTGTTTATGCTGTTCATGATCAGAAAGCTGAAGCCCGCGGTGATAGCGGCCTTCTTCAAGGCTGCCGCCGTCACGGTCCTGCTCTGTCTGTGGTATCTGGTCCCGATGCTGGAGTCGGTCACAAAGCTGAAGCCGGTGGTGACGGATGTGACGAACAGGATCCAGTGGACAGGCATCTATCTGGTGCAGCTCTTTGACTTTCTTCCGGGAGGCAGCGGGATCAGTTATCCGGGTACCACCGGGGATATGCCCCTGGGGCTGGGAGCCGGGTTTACCCTGGGGTTCTTCCTGACGGTCCTGTATCTTCTTTTGAGAAATGTGGATAAGGAAAGGGACAATGACAGTCTGAACGAAAAGATACTCCGGATCAGCTTCGCCATGGCGGTTCTGGCTCTCTGGATGTCTACGGTCTATTTCCCGAGGGATCTCCTTGCAAGGCTTCTGACAGGGAGGCTGGATCCCCTGCGGTCGCTCCTGGAGATCATGGAGGTTGTATGGCGGAATCTGACCGTTGCCACCCTTATGCTGTCCGTTTCCTTTACCGCCCTGATCGTTGTGATCAGGACAAGATACCGCAGATTTTATCTTCCGGCCGTCATGACCATCACCGCCCTTACCGCGGTTTCGGATCTGTCCTTTTATCATGAGTTCACAACGGAATGTCCCCAGGGGACCTATATTCAGATGAACAATGACGAAACGGCATATATGGATATGAGCGCCGACTATGATCTGGTATGGGGAATGACCAGAAGGATCGCGGATCATTATGTATATACGGACGGAACGGAGATCGAGGTCTTATCTTACGAAAAGGACGGGGCAGACAGGATCATGAGCTGCGTCAATCCCGGCGAAACGGGGGAAGCTGCGGTACCGCTTTTTGATTTCGGTCATTATCATGCGTTTGATATGGATACGGGGGAAGAACTGGAGCATAAGAGGAGCGACAGGGACGCCAGGCTTGCCGTGATCATCCCGGCCGGCTATGAAGGAAGTATCCGGATCACCTATCTCTCTCCCGGATACTGGCGCGCTGCGGAGATCCTCTCCCTGATCAGCTGGATCGCCTTTGCTTTCTGGGGCGTGTATCTGTGCAGGCGGCCGGAGGGCGAGGGGAAAGATATTTGACACTATATCTTGTTATATGATAAAATTTCGGGAACTATATGTAGGAACCGTTCAAAATCCCTTTCGGTACGCCGCGGGCAGCGGGTGTCCGGAGCGTAAAGAGGAGGGGACGGCGGACGGATCACCGACAGGTGGGAAGTGATGGAAATTGAAGAAATCTATCGTAACTATCATGATAAAGTATATTCATATATAAGAAGCAGGGTTAACAGTGCCGAGGATGCGGAGGATATCTGCTCCAATGTGTTCCTGAAGATCCAGACCCGGTCAGAGGAGTACGAGAAGGATAAGGGAGCCGTATCCACCTGGATCTACGCGATCACCAAAAACGCGGTGATAGACTATTACCGCGTGCACAGGATCTCGGAGGAGCTCCCGGAGGAGATCGTTTCGGATGATGAGCTGGACCGGGATCTGCTGCAAAAAGAGACCCTGCAGGAGCTTTCGGAAGCGCTGGGGCACCTTTCGGAGGAGGAGCGGGACGTGATCATCCTTCATTATTATGACAATCTCAGCTTAAGGGATATCGAGAAGAAAACCGGGATGTCCTACGGTCAGGTAAAGCTCAGACACAACAGCGCTCTTAAGGAAATGAAAAAATTTTTTCTGAAAAAATCTGCCAGCGGGCGTTTTTCTTCGTATCAATAATCAGAAAACCCCAGCTTGACAGGAGAAGAAATATGAGTGATCAGACAGAAAGAAAAATAAAGAGACTATTTGATTATCAGAGATTCGAACAGGAACCGGGACTGCAGAAGCTGATCGACGATACAAAGGAAAGGTATTCCGGAGGCAGGATTCTTTCGGATGATATTCTGGAGTTTGCGGCAGGAGGGGTGAACCGGCCGCAGGACGGAGGCGAAAGGCAAAAGGGTGATCCGAACAGGCCTCCCGAGAAGGGTGATTGGACGAAAGCAATGTGCCCCGAGTGCGGATGCCCGCGCTGGTTTGAGCGGAGAGGCCATGGCGGAAGGGCATTTTGCGAAATGTGCAATTTCGAGATCTTTATCTGAACGGGAAGCTTAAATGAGAAGGACATTCCTTCGGCAGCCCGGGAAAAAACAGGAAACTGAACAGAACCTTTCGGATTTTTGCAAATACCCTAAAAGGGGTATTTGCAAAATTTCTTGAATTCAAATATATTTCCGATATTTTGTGAGTGTTTTCACGGCAAAATACAACAATAAACCAAAGGAGGAGCAAATGAAAAAAAGACTGTTAATGAAAATCGCGTCCTTCGCTCTGGCGGGTCTGTTGGCCTTTGGCTCGATCAATGTACCCGTAACGGCGTGGGCGGATGATTTCGACGATTTTGATGGTGGCGAGATTCCGGATCTCGATCCGGATCCCGATCCGGATCCGACCCCGGATCCCACTCCGGATCCCACTCCGGACCCGACTCCGGATCCCACTCCGGACCCGACCCCGGATCCCACTCCGGATCCGACCCCGGATCCTGCACAGACTCCGGATCCTGCACAGACTCCGGATCCTAATCCGGCCCCGGCCCCGGCAGCGGCGGAAGAGCTGAAGCCGGTCAGCTTCTCTGTGGCAGGTGTAGGAGGAATAAACGCGGTTTCTTTTAAGACAAGAACGGAAGGAGATGCCGTACCCAGCGGCCCTGAGATCACGGTCACCAATCCCAACAGTACGGAGGTCTCCATCAGTCCTGCCTTTGCGCATCAGAGCGGATATTTCCAGCTTTCCGGAGGATCTTCTTCGATCTCCGGCGGCGGTTCCACGGTTTTCGTGATAGATATCGGCGCAGGTGTGAAGGACGGGAATGGCAAGCTGAAGGCCGGTAATTATGACGACACACTGAGCATCACCGCTTCCGCAGGCGGGCAGTCCAAGGCGGCTTCGATCCCCGTATCCATCAGGGTAGACAAACAGCAGGAGCCTGAGAAGAAGGAAGAAGAGAAGAAGGACGAGCCTGAGAAGAAGGAAGAAGAGAAGAAGCAGGAAGAGAAGAAAGAAGAAAAGAAGGAAGAAGAGAAGAAAGAAGAGAAGAAAGAGGAGGCCTCTCCCGAGGATGTGAAGGAGGTTGTGATCAGCCCCGGAAAGACCGAGGTGGAGCCCGGAGGATCCGTTGCGTTCCAGGCTACGGTCAAGAACAAGGAGGGCGGGATCACTCCTTCCCAGAAGGTGACCTGGAGTGTTGCCGGACAGGGGAAAAAGGCAACGGCCATCGGTGAAAGCGGTGTGCTGAACATCGATTCGGAAGAGGATTCCGGAAGCCTGACGGTCACGGCGACTTCCGAACAGAATAAAAATGTGAGTGCACAGGCTACGGTAACCATAAAGAAGGGAAGCGACCCGAAAAGCTCCAAGACCATTACGGTGGCGGCAGATCCTGCATCCGGCGGAAAGGTCGCGGGCTCCGGCACCTATCGGAGCGGTGACAATGTTACCGTGACGGCGGTTGCCAACAACGGCTACAAATTTACAGGCTGGTGGAAGAACGGGACGGACAAGATGTCCACATCCAATACCTATCAGTTCTCCATGGGAGATGAAAGCGCCAGCTATATCGCAAAGTTTGACAGGGTAAGCTGCACGGTCAGGGTCAGCGCGAACCATGATTCCCGGGGCAAGGTCTCCGGCGGCGGCACGGTCAAATACGGCGGAAGCATGGAGCTCAAGGCGGAGCCGAAGGATGATTACAGATTTACGGGCTGGAAAGAAAATGACAAGATCATCAGCAAGGATAAGAAGCTGAAGCTTAACAACATCACCTCCGACAGAGATATCGAGGCTGTTTTCAGCAAGAAGGGACATACCGTAAGCGTGGTGAAAAATATCCCGGAAGGCGGCGTGGTAGACGGAGCGGGGGACTATGATGACGACGCTACCGTTAAGCTCAGGGTTTCCATCGCAAAGGGATACCGCTTTGACGGATGGTACCTGAACAACCAGAAGGTCAGCAATTCCATGGACTATAAGATCGAGCACCTGGATCGCGACCTGTATTTCACGGCAATGTTTGCGAAGGACGGGGTCGTGACCCATACGATCATCTCGGGTGTGGCGCAGATGGGCGCCGGCGGAGTCATCTCTCCTTCGGGAGCGACGACAGTGATGCACGGAGGATCCTTCACCTATCTGATCGCACCGAACAACGGATATAAGATCCTGGCGGTGGCGGTAGACGGTAAGCAGATAGGCCCCGTGAACTCCTACACATTTACGAATGTGACATCGGATCATACCATTGCGGTTGCGTTTGCTCCGAAGCAGAACGCGGTCATTCCGCAGAAGATGACGAAGATCATTTCCACAGCCGAGGCTGCGGCCATCGCATCGGCAACGCTGTCAACAGGTGACGGCAGCGACAGCAGGCAGTCTGTCATATCGGACGGAACCGGCTCTGTCGCAAATGCTGCCGGAACGGCCACCGCTTCGGGTAAGGGCTCCGGTGGTTCGACCGCTCAGGTTTCAGCCGGTGCGGGAAAAGAAGAGACGATCAAATCAGAAGAGATCGATGTGGAGATGGAGGAAAATCTGGTCGGTATGGATAATACCGAAGAGATCGAGGAGCTGGACAGCTTTGACTTCGGTCTGGCGGGCGGTATCTACGCAAAGCTCGGCATTACCGAGGAAATGGCAAAGGCTCTGGTGGAATCCGGCGACGATTCCATGCTCTTAAAGGCAGCTTACGATGACGGTTATCTGGAGCTTTCCGTTAATAACCAGTATTCAAAGAGCGGGGAGCTTCAGGATACATCCACGGAGAACCCGCTGGAAAGCAATTCGACCATCGCCAATATCAACGAGTTTGTCAAGGGGCTGTTCACAGCCGATGAGAAGATGAAGATCTTCGGAGGAAATCATGCTTCCTTAAACTTCAACGTATCCGAGGCACAGCTTTCGGAGGATCAGAAGAAGCTGCTTGGCTCCGTGAAGGGTGTAAAACCCACGGGTTACTTTGATATGACACTTCTGAAAACCACAGAGGATACACCTCAGGTCATGAGCGATCTGCCGGTGGAGATGGAGGTGGTGCTGAAGGTACCCGAGTCGGCAAAGATGGATAAGGGCACGCTCTGTGTCGTCAGAGAGCACAACGGTGTGGTGGATGTGCTGGAGGATCTGGATTCGGATCCCGATACGATCACGATCCGCACCAACGGACTTTCAAGCTACGCATTCGCTTATCAGGGTGCGGGCATGGGTGTGAACTGGCTTGTGATCGGAATCACCGCGGCGGTTATGATCCTGATCCTTGTCCTGGTGCTCATGATAGTCGGCAGAAAGAGAAAGATCGCCAGAATCAGGGCAGCAAGAGCAAGACGGGAGGGAAATGTCCCGAGAAGATAAGCATCAGCCGTTCCGGTAGATGGATACGGCAAGCATAATTCAGAATGCCGTCCGGGCCCGGTTTCAGGCTGTTCCGGAACGGCATTCTGACATTATAAAAAAATTTTCGAAAAATACTGCCACACCGGAAAAATCTTCGTATCAATAGACAGAAAGATAAAAACACAGGGAGCTGTCCTGAGGGGCGGAAACAAATACGAAAGGATGGAGAACAATATGAGCGAGATGATTATTACAGAGAAAGAACTGAAGGAAATCGGTATCGAGATGGAGAAGAAGGTGAATGCGATTTCCGATGATGAGCTGGAGAATATTTCCGGCGGTTTTACGGAGGTAACACCGAATATCGCCACCACCGGAATGAATATCAAGTGTCCTGTCTGCAACGCGGTCGCGGCCAGCGAGTTTGATCCGCATGCATGGGTTGATAAGAAGCTGGGCAGCGTAGAATATCACTGCAACAAGGGCCATAAATTTGTCTGCTACGACGGCTTCGTGATCATGAAGGATGCGTTCATCAACATCTGCAAGTCTAAAAAGTATAACTATCCGCATGCCAATGTCTGAGCAGGCGAACGGAAAAGAGGCTCGTGATGAGCCGGAAAATGGCAGGAATCAGCGGAAACATAAGGAGAAACGGAATGATCGAAAATAACAGACTTTCGGATGATGCGCTGGATGCGGTATCCGGAGGAGCGGGAAGACAGGTCTACAGCGACACCGAGATGAAGAAGGCCGGAATTAACGTACAGCTTCAGAACGGGCAGAAGGTATATCAGATAAAGCTTTCAAACGGCAGGATGATGAATCTGAACGAAGGAGCCGCGCTCAGCGTGGTGGACTGCTACAAGCTCGGCGGCGGAATGAGGCTGAGCGATCAACAGCTGATGGATCTGATCGACCAGAGCTGAAAAATGGATATCGGATCCGGATAACGGTTCCTGATGATGACCTC
>CACZNS010000322.1 GCA_902782575.1 uncultured Lachnospiraceae bacterium | reverse complement strand
TCTGATCAGCAATGATACGGACAGCAAGCTGTACCGCTCGGTCAATGAGCTGGCGGTCAGGCTCTACAAGCCCGGTATTTCTCTGGAAGATGTGCAGCGCAGGCTCCAGCTGTCAAAGACCGCAACATCCTACGGTATTCCCACACCCATAGCCTTTGAGATCGTATCCTGTGACGAAAGCTATGGCATATTATTTGAGCGTACCCACGGAAAGACTCTGGATAAGATATGGGAGGAGCGCCCGGAGGGGATGCATGAGGAGCTGAAGCTGCTCTCGGAGCTCATGCAGACCCTTCACCACCGTTCGGTGGATCCAAAAGAGCTGCCCGATTTCGGAAAGCGTATGCTTGAGGAGGTGGAAAAGAATCCGGATCTTTCCGATGAGAACAGGCAGATCCTGAATCGGCTTGCCCGGCTGAACGCTTCGGATACGTTTATATACGGTAATCTCAGGCTTTCCAATATCCTTCTGCAGGACGGAAGGCTGCTGCTCATGGACCTGACAAGGTGCGGCTTCGGCAATCCGGTACTCGATCTGCAGGCATCGGTCTCTTTAATGTTTGCGGACGGACACGGAGTGTTCTGGAAGAAGTTTTTTGCGAGATATACGCAGAAGATGAACGAGGAGAATCGCGCGTCTCTGGCCCGTATCCTGAAGCCGGGCATAAGGCCCTGGTGGAATTAAGACCCGAAAGGTTTCCTTCCGACGGGGGAATCTGTGATATAATGCGGATAATTTCCGAATGGTGCATTGAAGGGAAGCTGTAAAGAAAACATTTATAAAAGGAGAGTGTCTGATATGAAACTTATGAAGAAACTGGCTGCCGCGGTGATCACCTCTGCGCTTCTGGCTGCTGTCACGGTGCCTGTTTTTGCCGAAACCGGAATATACACCCCGGCTACGGCGGATCAGTGGCTGCCGCAGAAATATACCGGTTTTGCTTATTCTCACGATCCGATGAAGGATGCGAGAGCTTCAAAGGATATCATTGTGAATGAGAATGCCATATACGGGTATTCCCCCGATCCTGAGTCCGCGAGACTGGGAGAATTTGCGGCATATGACTGGAGCGATCCGACTGTGGTATGGAAGGCGAGACAGGACCGGCTGATGTATCTGGAGCAGGATTCCCTGCTTTATCAAACGTATGCGGTGTATCTGACTCAGGGAAAGTCCGTTGAGGAGACTGCCCGTGAGATCAGCCGGCTGAGGAACGTGATCCGGCTTCAGGCTTATCAGGATGATCCGGCTGCGCTTGCAAAGGTGAAAGCCAGCAATCTGAAGACTTACGGAAATGAAGAAGGTCCTTCGGCTGATTCGTTATATAAGAAGTATGGCTCCTGGGAAACCGTGCTGATGAAGGCTTTTTCCACCAATCACGGCATGGATGCGTGCCTGGGGCTTTATGACGACAACTATCCGAGATATGTCCTGCTGGGAGAAATGCCGGCTGAATGAATGATAAGCTTCAGCTGTCAATGGCGATCCGAAACCGTGGATGTGCCGCTGATGCAGGAGAAGAGATATCAATCCCCCTTTCCAGGACCTTATAGACATACAGAGATATTCTGCTTATTAATCCTAAAACTGATGAAAACCGGAGATGTGCTTGAAAAGGCTTTCGTAATCGAATTAAAAACGGTGAAACAGGAAGGCAGGAAGCCTGTCACAATGGAGATGCTGGACAAGACGGCTGAGGAAGCAATAAAACAGATCGATGATGGGCATTATGCAGACTCTCTCCTGGAGGAGGGCTACGGAAACATCGGCCGGTACGGGATTTCCTTCTTCAAAAAGCACTGCCGGGTGCACTATAGGGACGGATATTGACCTTGACTACAGGCTTGCACAGTGGTAGTATTTCTTACGTAAATAGATCACAAAACCGTCCACTGATTGACTGATCAATATGAAAAGAAACTGACAACCATGGATAGAAAGGCGAAAATCGGCTCGGCTCGGGAATTTTATCACGTAAATCCGCAGGGGCGCACTGCGTTCTTTTTTGAAGAGTCTGAAATGGAATACGATAATGGCGGATGACCGTCGTACTGAAGGGTGATCCTGCCCTTTGGTATGGCGGTTTCCTGTGTTTGGCGATAGATGGAAGGAGATTAGGGATTATGAAGAACATGAAGGAAAGATGGAAAAGAGCGGCGATAGGCCTGGCAGCGATCCTGCTGACGGTGCAGCTGCCGGTCACTGCGTTTGCGGAGGAAACCGTAATGCAGGAGACAGTGGCGGAACCGGTCACCACGCAGGAAATGACGGCTGCGTCAGAAGCGCCGGAGCAGACGGAGAATAAGGTCGCGTCAGAAGCACCGGAGCAGTCGGAGAATGAGACCGCAGCGGAAGGCGAGACCGCGCCGGAGGTGCCGGAGCAGCCGGAAGGAACAGTCGCACCGGAAACGCCGGAGCAGCCGGAGACTGGGACCGGGGATGAAGCCCCGGTTGAAGCGACGGTTCCCGTTGAACAAGCGACCCCGGCGTAGGCTGCCCAGGACGGCTCTGGGGACGAGGCCGAAAAGCAGGAGGCGCCGGAGCCCGTGAAGGCTCCGTCCTTTAAGGAAAGCAGGTCCGTTGACGGCGTGACGGTCACGGTCGAGGCGGAGGAGGGCGTGTTCCCGGAG
>CACZNS010000321.1 GCA_902782575.1 uncultured Lachnospiraceae bacterium | reverse complement strand
GCCATCCCGCTTTCCCGCATCGGAATATAGAAAATGCGAGATTCCCGATGCCCCCAGTCTCTCTAATACAGGGCATCGGGCATCGGATTATGATGATTTCTTCATTTCCGATGTTCTTCCTCCCTGCCATCCCGCTTTCCCGGCATCGGAATACATAGTATCACTTGAATCCGATGCTCTGAGCCCGGAATCATGACGAGCCTGCTGCTGAACAAATGCAGGAGTCGCATAACAGCCGCACACGGATAGCCACTCACGGATAGCCGCACACGGATCTGCGCAATCAAAAAACCGGTGAACAGCTGCCTGCTGCTCACCGGCCTTTCTCATCAAATCTTTACCGCCCGTTCAGGGCTCTCCTTCTGTCATCAGAGCTTGAAGAATCCAAGATCCGCATCCAGCTTCTTAGCCAGCTCGTTCAAATCGCTTGCGGA
Source organism: uncultured Lachnospiraceae bacterium (assembly GCA_902782575.1). GTDB lineage: Bacteria > Bacillota > Clostridia > Lachnospirales > Lachnospiraceae > NK4A144. The sequence goes on along the minus strand of CACZNS010000321.1, from coordinate 1,808 downwards.
CTGGGAAAGGACATTGACCGTCGCATTCAGCTCCTGCATGGAAGCGGAGGTCTCCTGAGTGGAAGCCGCATTCTCCTCGGAGATCGCGGAAAGGGAATCCATGGCATCCACAATGATGGTCTTGCTGGCGGCACTCTCCTCCGACAGACCGGAGATCGTGGTTACGCCGTCCACGGTTGTGCCCACGCCCTCGATCAGGTCGTTGATCTTGTTTACCGTATCCTCCAGCACCGAATTGACATTGTTGCTGATAGCGGTCACCTCGTCCGTCTTCTTGATCGCACTCTGGGACTGGGCAAGGAGCTTTGCCATCTCATCCCGGATCTCCTCAGCCGTCTGTGCGGACTCGGTAGCAAGCTTTCCGATCTCCTCCGCCACTACCGCGAAGCCTCTGCCTGCCTCTCCGGCTCTGGCCGCCTCGATGGAAGCGTTCAGGGCCAGCAGATTTGTCTGGCTTGCGATGGATGTGATGCCGTCCACCTTCTCGTTCACGCCCTGGACAGCGGCGTTCGTGGCATTCATGCCCTCGGAGATCTCCACCATCGCTTCGCTCATGGAGTCCATATTAACCGAAAGCTCCTTCAGTGCCTCCGCGGAGGACATGCTCGCATCGTTCATGCCCGCTGCCGTGGAAGCCAGATCCTCTGCATTGTTTGCCACATTCTGGATCGCATCGGAAAGGCTCTGGACGTTCTCGGTAGCCTTCTGGATCGTATCTGCCTGCTCCGTAGCGCCCTTTGCGATCTCCTGTACCGCCTCGGACACATCGTCCGTTGTCTGGCTGATCTGCCCGGCCGTCTCCGCCAGCGCCTGTGAGGACTCGCCCACGGAGCTGCTCGCTTCCTTCACATCCTTTACGATCTCTCCCAGATGATCGATGAGTCCGTTTGTTTCACGGATCATGTCACCCAGCTCATCGTTCCTGTCTGTATATTTGTCCGTCTTGATAAACTCGCCGTTTGACAGATGATCGACCACCTCCAGATTGGCCTGGATCACCTTCACAAACCTGGAAGCAAGGATATATACGATCACAATCACCGCTATGAGGATCAATACGGAGATCACGACGATCCTTATGATCGAGTTCCGGATATGCGCCTCCACCTCCGCGCGGGGCTTTCCGGCAAAGGCCATGCCGACCACCTTTCCGTCCTGCTTCACCGGCTCATAGGCAACCATATAATCCATGCCGACCACCTCGGTTTTTTCATTGGTAAATTCTTTGCCGCCGTTTATCACAGCCGCGATAACCGCAGCGCTGGCTTTGGTTCCCAGTGCGCTTTCTCCCAGGGAAGTATGGGTCCGGGTATCACCGTCAAACCAGGTAAAATCATACCCCGTATCCTGCTTCAGCCGGTTTTCCAGTGAGTTTGGCACCTCTTCGATCTGATGCTCCTCCTCTGCGATATCCTTATACATCCTGGCCGCCTGCATCAGTCCGTCCAGTGTCTGATCCTCCATACCCTGCTGCATGCTGATGCCGGAAAGAATCAGCGCGATGGCCACGCTTAAGACAAGTGGAATGATCGCCATCCCGAGCAGCTGCATTTTCACCGAAATCCTTGCTTTCATTTTTTCGTTTTCCTCCTGATTTGAAATTGTGTCAGAATACTGATCAGCAAAGCCTTAAAACCGGCGGATGATGATCAGCGTAACTCCCTCTCCGGACATCCGTGTACCTGAGATCCGAAGGAATGAAACCTTATAGAAACAGATGAGGAAATTGCTCTTTTCCGGGGCGGAAACACCGAAAATCGAGGGATTTTCGTCCAAAGAAACGGCAGTTACCGGATCCGTTACCTATT
>CACZNS010000320.1 GCA_902782575.1 uncultured Lachnospiraceae bacterium | reverse complement strand
TAATCCATGATGCTCCAGAGCTCGCTCAGGTAGTTTTCTATGGGAGTGCCCGTAAGCGCCATCCTAAAGGAGCTGTTGATGACACGTACCGACTGAGCCGCCAGGGTCTTCTGGTTCTTTACAAACTGTGCCTCGTCTATGATCTCATGATCAAAGCTGATCCCCTCGTACAACGCGATATCCCTTTTCAGAAGATCATAGGAGGTGATCCACACGTCCACATCACCGCTGCTTTGGATCAGCTCCTTACGGGTCTCTGCATTTCCGGCTATCACTATGCTGGAAAGCTCCGGCGTATATCTTTCGATCTCCCTGAGCCAGTTGTACACAAGAGAAGCCGGACAGACCACCAGCGATCTTCCGCTTTTGCCGCCTGCTTTCCCCTTTCTTCCACCCTTTCGGTTCTGTTTTTCATGCAGCAGAAAGGCCAGGATCTGAAGGGTCTTCCCGAGACCCATATCGTCAGCCAGTATCCCGCCGAAGCCGCAGTTTTTCAGCATACAGATCCATTGAAAGCCCTCTGTCTGATAAGGACGAAGGATCTTCTTCAGGGATGCGGGAACCTTTACGGAAGCCGCTGAGGCCACATCCATATTCCGCAGCAGCTCCTTAAACTCACCGGACTCCATCAGATCCACATTCTCTCTGTCCTCCAGCATTTCCTGAAGGTAAAGCGCCCTGAAGGCCGGGATCTTAAATCTTTCCGGATCCTTATTCCCATAGTCAGAGTACAGCTCTGCGGCAGTCGTCCAGGCGTCATCACCGCCGTCCTCCAGCGAGACAAATTCCCCGCTCTTCAGCCTGAAATATTTCTTCTTTTTATGATAAGCCCCCAGAATATCGGACATTTCCGACGTGGAGAGGCCGGTACTCTTTAAGGAGAGCAGGATATGACCTCCCTCCACCGAAACGCCGGCGGAAAGAGCAGGAAGCCTGCGGAGCCTGTTGCGCTTCAGATTTTCGGAAGCCATCACCCTGCCGAACTCCTCAAGGCGCGGCAGTCCGGTCCTCATAAACTCATACAACTCTTTCTCGTTGAAGTAAGAATAAAGAATACGGGATTCCCTGTCGATATAAGAAAAGATCCCGGGCAATGCCTCAGCCACCCTGTTTTCGGCATCCGGATTCCTCCTGGCGGCACTGTCCTCCGGATCAAACAGAAGGCATTTCAGATCCTGCCGCTTATAGACAGCATACGGCGTGCAGGAAAGCTTTTCCTCCTCCTCGTCCAGATCCAGCCGGAACAGAAAATCCGGGATCTCCTGCCCGTAATCCTCCAGCTCCATTCCCCTTGTCTCGATCTCTCCGGATTCTTCAAAAACCGGCAGCAGGCCGCGGCATACCGGCCCAAGCTCGGATTCTCTGATATAGATCTCATCCTTCCAGGAAAGCATTGTAAGAAGGGCCTGCTGCCTTTGCGCACTTTCCGTCCTCACCCGGAAGATATCCTTCTCGTCCGTAAGATAGAGGTAGGCCCCATTCATGCAAAAAAGCTCCGCCTTTCCAAGCTTCATGGTCGCACCGTAGGCTTTTTTCCTGAGAGAAGCCCTGAGTCCCTTTTTATCAAGCCTTACCGTATACTCCCGATCCTGCTCATCCGTGACCTTCATCCCCTCCCAGAGGCCCATAAACGAATCAAACTCAGAGCCGGTAAGCATCATATACTTATACGGCTTATTCCCGTCCGCTGCAAAGATCTGCCCGCGGAGCAGTCCTTTCTCGAAGGCGGACCTGATCCCGGAAAGCAGGTCCAGCACATTTCCGCCCCGCTCGTCAAAATACCGTCTTCCGATCCAGAAGGTCGTCTTTCCGGCAATAAAAAGAGATTGCTCCTGATAATTATGCAGAAACAGCTTCAGATCCTGGATCACATACATCCGCTTTGACGTGCCGGCCTTCAGGCTGATCATCCGTTTCCCGTTTATCTTAACCAATGAAACGGATATCCCGAGCTGTTCATCGTTCCGCTTCGAAGCCCCCCACTCGGGAAGGGCCGTCTGTTCATTATCTGCTTTCAGAAGGGATAAGAGCCTGTCGTCCGTCCTTTTCAGAACTCCGGGAAGGAAGGGATCCTCCGCTCCGGTCCGGCTGCTTAACAGCTCCTGCAGCCTGGTCCCCCGGAAAACATCCTCGCCCATTGTCTCTGAAATGTAAGCGGTGAGAAGACCCGCCACATGCACACATCCGTAAAGATCACCGGCAAAATCCCCGCATTCGCATTCCGTCCTGCACACCAGCCCAAGAGAGGGATCGATGGTAATGGAGCAGCCCTTTGATACAGGCTTTTTATTGATCTCCTGCAGCTGCCATTTTGCAGTGATCGTTACGTCAGCCGCTCTGCGCCAGGCAGAATCCTTCGCTGCTCCTCTTGCCCTGCCGCCGGGTCTCTCGGCTGATCCGGTCCTTTTTACAATGTCCGAAAAGGCTCCCGAAAAATACAGCTCGGCCCCGCCGGCCAGCTCGTCATCCTGAAAGCTTCTGAAATAATCCTTTAACTCCATAACCCTGCTCTTTTCGTTACCGCCCGGCTTTTTTTCCCGGCGCTGCCTTTTTTACTGCCCCTGTCCTCGTTCTCACAGTCTCCCTCTTCAGGGAGCCGCCTTTCTTCGTGTTCCGCCGGGCCTCCATCTCTTCCGCGTGCTTTCGGACTTCTGCGGGGCAGTTCTTCCCGGAATAGCCGCTCAATGACATAAGAGGAAGCTTCTTTCCTTCTGACTCAAGCACGGCTTTCAGCTCCTTCAGGATCCTTTGTTTTTCTTTCTCACCGATCCACCTCAGGTGGTAGGCATCCTGTTCCGCCTTCTGCAGCGCCTCCTCCGGATCCCCTCTTTTGTGACGGGCCGAAACGCTCCTGTCGTATCCGTCATCCCCATACAGGGAGCCGAAGAACGATCTGGAATAACGATCAATAAAATCCCTAACCTTCTTCTCCGAAGGAGGGGAAAAGCCAAGTCTGTGTCCGGCCAGTTCGAAGACTTCCTCCCGGGTCGGCACGTACCAGCATTCTTTTTCCTGATAGAGTTCATTTTTTATTTCCTGTGCCTCCGGCACGGAAAGCTCCCTTTTGCAATACGCCTCACCGGTGTTCAGGCGCCCGATCCCCATATAG
>CACZNS010000319.1 GCA_902782575.1 uncultured Lachnospiraceae bacterium | reverse complement strand
CGGATACGGGGATCCGGGAGATCGATGCGCTGAAGGACTCCCTCAATGAGAGCATCCGCAGTCAGGAGGCCGCCACCCGGACGATGCTTACCTTAAAGGAGCAGGAGATGCAGGCGCAGATGCTCGCGCTCCAGTCGCAGATGAACCCTCATTTCCTCTATAATTCCCTGTCCACCATCGGAGAGATGGCGGAGACCGGGCTGACCGATCAGGTCTCTGCCATGTGCGGCGATATCACGTCGATCCTCCGCTATATCTCCTCCAATAAGGAGCAGCGGATCCGTGTGGAGGAGGAGATGGAGCAGGTGGACCGGTACTTAAGCTGCATGAAGCGGAGGTACGGAGAGGATCTCGTCTATGAATACAGGATCGACGACGACATCCTGGACTGTATGGTGCCGAAGCTCTGCGTGCAGCTACTGGTGGAAAACGCCATCAAGTCCATGACCCGTGAGAAGCCGCCCTGGAGGGTGGTCATGGAGGGAAGTCTGGACGGGGACGACTGGCATGTGACGGTGAAGGACAACGGTCCCGGCTTTGATCCCGAGGTGGACCGCAGCCTCAGGAGGAGTATGGACGAGATCCTTGAGACCGGGATGCTCCCGAGCCTCAGGATCGAGGGGATGGGGATCCTGAATATCTTTATCCGTCTCTATCTGCTGGACGGGATCCCCTTTATCTTTGATTTCGGTAACCTTGAGGAAGGCGGAGCCTTTGTAACGGTTGGAGGGCACAGGTATCTGAATGATCCGGATCGAACATTACAATCTGCTGCTGGCTGATGACGAATTTCTCTTAAGGCAGTCCCTCGCCAGGAAGATCGGGGAAGCGGACCGCCGCTTCCGGGTGGTAAAGGAGTGCGGAGAGGGAAGAAGTGCCCTGGAGGCCTTAAAGGACGGGGAGATCCATGCTGTTTTCACGGATATCCGGATGCCGGAGATGGACGGGCTTGCCCTGGCGAAGGCGATCCATGAGCGCTATCCGGACATCCCGACGGTGATCCTTACGGGCTATGCGGATTTTGATTACGCAAGGGAGGCGATCCGTCAGGGAGTGTTTGATTATCTCTTAAAGCCCGTGTCGGCTGAGGAGCTGGAGAGGATCCTGGATAAGCTGAGCCTTGCCCTTCAGGCGAGATACGAGCTTCCGGGAGAGGATGAATCCGGCGGGAGGAGCACGGAGGAGACTGTCCGGAAGGCGGAGCGCTATATCAGAGAGCACTTCCGGGAGGAGATCGACTTCGGGCAGCTGGCGGAGAGCTTCGGCTTTTCCTCCGCCTATCTGAGCAGGATCTTTACGAAGAGCATGGAGGAATCCCCTATCCGTTACCTGACAGCCCTGAGGATCCGGGAGGCAAAGAGACTCCTTGCCCGGACGGATGAGCCCATCGCGAGGGTCGGAGAACTCAGCGGATATCCGGATCAGTTTCACTTCAGCCGCACCTTCCGCAGGGAGACGGGGGAGAATCCCAGCGCATACCGGAAGAGGAACCGGCCGGATATCTGATTGCCTTTTTTTGAACAAAGCAATACAATGAATTGCGAGAGTTGCTTTGGCAACGGAGCGATTCGCGGCATCGGTTGGGGTCAAAAGGTCATAATGCGTTCAGCCCTGCCTGAAGAAAATGCGGATTTAAGGATGAACATAGGGGGTAAACAATGGATCCGAAGGATATCATTCAAATAGTATACGAGCTGCCGCAGTTTATCCTGATAACGGTGGGATACTGGAAGATCTTTGAAAAATGCGGGGAAAAGAAATGGTATGCCCTGATCCCCTGCTTCAGGAATTACCGGCTGTCTGTCATTGCGGACAGGGAGAGGGAGGGACGGTCGATCCTGTTTCTGACCGGTGCCGTCTCGATCCTTCAGATCATTTGGGGGCTGATAAGTAAAGCAGATAAAGCGTTGGGATCCTTAGGGCTGTTCGTTCTTGTGTGCTTCATTGCAGCCGGGGTGGCGGAGTTCATCTATGAGATCAGGATCTATTCGGGGCTGTGCCGCCTTTTTCAAAGGAAAAAGAGCTGGATGCTGCTCTGGATCCCCCTGGACGGTGTGGGGGCTCTTATCTGGGGGTTACACCCCGGCTTTCAGCCTGTAAAGAAGCTGGACAAAGCCCGCAGCGGGGATGCGGCAGAGGTCAGCGGTGTAGAGCTTAAGAGCATCGGGCAGGGGCTTTCCGTCAACATCACGGAGCGGTCTGTCATCGATTTCTTTCAGAAAAAGATCCTTCTGAAGGATATCCATCTGAACATCCCGCTGGGTCATATGGTCCTGCTTCTGGGAGGCTCCGGTGCCGGCAAGACGACCTTTGTGAATGCCGTGTCGGGCTATGAAAAGGCAGATGCGAATGTCCTTCTTAAGGAGAGGGATATCTATAAGGAATACGGGGAAATGAAGTATGAGGTGGGTTTCGTACCGCAGCAGGATCTGATGCGGGGGCACGATACCGTCCTGCTTACCCTGATGGATGCGGCAACGCTCCGTCTGCCCCTGGGGATGCCCTTTAAGGAGAAAACGGAGCGGGTGAATGAGATGCTGGAGTCCTTCGGTCTCTGGCACGTCCGCAACAGCCTGGTGGAGAAGCTCTCCGGCGGGCAGAGAAAGAGGCTTTCCATCGCGATGGAGTTTATCTCCGATCCGTCGCTCTTTATCCTGGACGAGCCGGACTCCGGACTGGACGGCGTGGTGGCCAGGGGGCTTTTTGAAAAGCTCCGCTCCATCGCCGATGAGAATAAGATCGTGCTGGTGATCACCCATACCCCCGACCGGGTCATCGATCTTTTTGACGATGTGATCGTTCTGGCAAAGGATGCCTCCCGTACCGGAAGGCTTGCCTATTACGGACCGGTAAAGGAGGCCTATGAATTCTTCGGAAAGGATTCCATGGAGGAGATCCTGCTTTCGATCAATCAGAAGGATGAGGGCGGGGAAGGCATGGCGGATGAGTTTGTGGCGAAATACGCCGGTAATCTGAAAAAGGAGGCGGTCTGATGAGTGAGACGGGTGAAAAAGAATTAAGACACAGCGGCCACTTCGCCCAGACTGCGATTTATCTGGGGAAGCTTTTCAGGATGTTTGCCTTCCAGAACGACTGGAAGGTGCTCCCCATGTCGGCGGTCATAGCGGCGCTGGTGGGCACGGTGCTGGGGAAAGCTCTTTTCCTCCAGATGGAGCCGACCCTGATGGGAACCTTTGCCCTGTGCTGCATCTGCATCTGGAACGGCTGCTTTAATTCGATCCAGTCGGTCTGCAGGGAGAGGCCCATCGTAAAAAGGGAGCACCGCTCCGGGCTGCATATCTCCGCCTACATAACCGCCCATATGATCTATCAGGCGTTTATCTGCTTCTGCCAGACCTGGATCACCCTTTTCGTGTGCGGGAAGGTGGGAGTAACCTTTCCCAGGGTGAGCTTTATCACGGGTGAGGTGCTCGTCGATTTCGGGATCACGGTGTTTCTCATCACCTACGCGGCGGACATGCTCTCGTTGATGATCTCCTCCTTTGTACGCTCCACCACCACGGCCATGACGGTCATGCCCTTTCTGCTGATCTTCCAGCTTGTTTTCTCGGGGGGCTTTTTTTCTCTCGATGCCACGGCGCAGAAGATCACGCCCTTTACCATCTCCAGATGGGGGCTTACCGCCCTGTGTGCCGAGGGCAATTTTAATGAACTTCCCTCCGCCACGGCCTGGAATGCCCTGGTCAAGCTGAAGGGGATCGAATATCAGGGAGCGAAGCCGCTGGAGGAAGCTCTGATCTATATGGAAGAGAACGGAATGAAGGATGCCTTCATGGCTCAGTGCGGAAAGCTGTCGCAGCTTCCCCAATACGCTTCCGAGCCGGAAAACATCGTTAAATGCTGGGGATATCTGCTGCTGCATATCATTTTCTATGTCTGCGTGGCACTGATCTGCCTGGAATTTATCGACCGGGACCAGAGATAACAGCAGAAATATGCCTTCGCCTGCCTCGCGGATGCGGGCGGGCCGGCAGAATGCACAAAGGATCCCCCGACCAGGTTAAAAAAAGACAAAAATATGACAAAGCCCTGCATGGATGCGGGGCTTCTTTTTCGTTAAACTGTATATCAGTAAGCGATATATCATTGTCCCCCT
>CACZNS010000318.1 GCA_902782575.1 uncultured Lachnospiraceae bacterium | reverse complement strand
TGGAATCCGATGCCTGGAAGCTTTTCGGAAAGGTGGTGGAAGAAGAATGATCCTTGCAACATCCATGGGTATCTTGGAAAAACTGGAATACTATCTCGGTTTCTCTTTTGTACGATATGCCCTGATCGTGGGCTGCCTTGTGGCACTCTGTTCATCCCTTCTGGGTGTGACCCTGGTGCTGAAGCGTTACTCCTTTATCGGTGACGGGCTTTCCCATGTGGCCTTCGGTGTTATGGCGGTTGCCTCCGTAATGAAGCTGGCAAACCAGACCATCCTTGTAATGCCGGTCACCATTCTGGCGGCTATTCTGCTTCTGCAAATGGGAGAGTCGGCGAGAGTGAAGGGAGATGCGGCTATCGCCATGGTATCCGTAAGCTCTCTTGCCATCGGTTATATGTTGATGAATGTCTTTTCCTCATCAGCAAATGTGTCCGGTGACGTCTGCAGCACACTGTTCGGATCCACCTCGATCCTTACCCTTACGGACACGGAAGTTCTGATCAGCGTGATCCTTTCCGCAGTGGTGATCGTGCTGTTCATTTATTTATATAACCGGATCTTTGCGGTTACTTTTGACGAGAATTTTGTGCGGGCTACGGGAATGCCCGCCAGGACATATAACTTTATTATCGCAGTGATCATTGCAGTGATCATCGTACTGGGAATGAACCTGGTGGGATCTCTTTTGATTTCCGCACTGGTGATCTTCCCGGCACTTTCCGCCATGCGGCTTATGCACACCTTCCGTGGTGTGGTGGCGCTTTCCGCCATATTATCCATAGTAGCGGCGCTGCTGGGTATGCTGATCTCCATTTTGGGATCTACCCCGGTGGGCGCGACCATCGTGTCTGTGGATCTGGTATTCTACATGATCTGCCTTGTGATCGGGCGTGTGGCAAAGCGGTGACGATAAATCGCTGAAGTTGATCCGTATGTAAAGAAAGCAGGTCCTTCGATAACGGTTTGTTCCGTCTGATACGTCGGATTCGTTCACGGATTTGTTTGACTTATTTTACAACAGAAAAAAGGAGATGATATTTCGTGAGAAGATCAGGAAAGAAAATGATGCTCACAGCAGCACTAATTCTTGGCTTTGTTCTTTCGGGCTGCGGAGAGGGAGGTTCTTCCCGTTCCGGTCAGAATCAGAATCTGGTGGAGAATGCCATTAACCAGCAGATTGCTTCAGAGGAAGGAAAGAGTGATGCAAAGAATGTTGCGGAGAATGTGACAGAGGAGAAAAAAACGGAGGCTCCTTCCACAGAAGCAGTGACAGAAGCACCGACCGAGACACCGGTAACGGAAACACCCTCGACAGAAGCTGCTTCGGATTATTCTACGGAAACCTGGGCTTCGCTTGTAGATAAGCAGAAAGAAGAGAGCGCTACGGTTACCGATGAGCAGTTAATGAAGGAAATCAAGGACTCCTACACGTCCACACCGGATCAGAATGTGGATATCGACCTTACGGTTATGGACAGCGATATGGTTTATGCCACAGTATACCAGATGACCTTTGTGGATCCGGAAGCTTATGTGGGAAAAACCTTTAAGGCCAGCGGTAAGATTACTTACGCTACATCGAGTGTCACGAATCTCTATTATGCCTATGTCCTGATCAAGGATGCCCTTGCCTGCTGTTCTCAGGGCGTGGAGTTTGAGTGTAAAGGTTATGCCTGCCCGGGGGATTATCCGGCTGAGGGGGCAGAGATCGAAGTGATCGGAACCTTTGAAAGCTACACGGAAGAGGGAGATCCTTATCTTTATACCAGGCTTGCAAATGCGAAAATGAACATTATCAGTGAGCCGGAGAAGCACGAGATTACATTTGAATATTAAATATGAGGTCGGATGAATCTTTCCGGCACAAAAGCTAAGCACGGGGATGGTTCCCGGACAGGAACCGTTCCTGTGTATTTTTTTTGCAAAAATCTCTTGACAAAGCATGAACATATGAATATACTTTCATATGTAAGCTCGTTCATATGAAATGACACGATGAAACGGATTACCTTTTGAAAGAGAAGAGAGCGGGCGGATAGAAATAAAGGAGGTACTTTCGTGGAACCTAAATACGAAGAAGGAAGCAAAGATTACATAGCTGCGCATGAAGAGATCGTGGCCAAGGTAAAGGCCAGTCAGCCGGAGGATGAATATCTGTATGATCTTTCCGAGCTGTTCAAGATCTTCGGGGATTCTACACGGATCAAGATCCTGTATTCCCTGTTTGAGACAGAGCTATGCGTAGGCGATATGGCGACCATACTGAATCTGAGCCAGTCTTCCGTGAGTCATCAGCTGAGGATCCTTAAGGATGCCAAGCTGGTGAAGTTTCGAAGAGACGGAAAATCCATATTTTATTCCCTGGATGACGAGCATGTACGCACGATCCTGAGTATGGGAATGGAGCATGTAGAAGAATAAATAAAGAGGAGACAACCATGAAAAAGACTTACAAGATCGAAGTAGACTGTGCAGCATGCGCAGACAAGATGGAACAGGCAGCTAAAAAGACAGAAGGCGTCAAGGATGCGACCGTAAACTTCATGACTCTCAAGATGAATG
>CACZNS010000317.1 GCA_902782575.1 uncultured Lachnospiraceae bacterium | reverse complement strand
GATGCAGATGGAAAGGCCGTTGTCGTTGGTGCCGATCCAGAGCCGCCCCTCATCATCCGTATAAAGGCAGTTCACGTTTCGGACCGACTGATAATCCATCCAGCGGAATTCACTGCCGTTATAGCGGTAGAGGCCGGCGTAGGTCCCGATCCAGAGGATCCCGTCCTCCGTCTGGGCCACATCATTGGCCTCGCCGCAGGGCAGACCGTTGTCGCTGCTGTAGACCGTCTGCACATAGCCCTGCAGATCGATGGTCTCCGCCGCGTTGTCCGAAGCCCTGACCGGCTCCTCCAAAAGGAGGGAGTAAGCCAGGATGAGCAGGACCAGGCCTGTCATCTTCGTGGTGACCGCTTTTCCGTTTTTGATCCGCCGGATCAGATGGATCATGATATACAGGATCGTCATCGCGATGACCTTATCCACGAAATCAAGATAGAACTGCCCGATCACAACGGAAAGAAAAGGAGGCACCGCATGCTCCGAAAGGAAGGTGCTCACGCCGTCTCCCCATATATTGCCGATCTTTCCGCCGTTTAAGGCATAGTTTAAGGGAACGGAGATCAGCACGGAGGCTCCCGTGACCATAACGCTTACGGAGAGGGCTCCGAACCAGTCCTCAAAGAATTTCTTCCTGGCGGAAAACCCTATGATCATACCGATGGCGATGCTGGTGAGTCCGTAAAAAACGGAATGGATGTCCCGGATACCGTAGATCAGATTTCCGGCGAAGCCTATGATCGCACCGCATACGGGGCCCAGCGCATAGGCCGCCACGGCAGTGCCGAAGGAATCCTGCCAGAGAGGTAGCTGGAAATGGTCCGCAATGGCTCTTCCCACCACATTGCAGATGATACAGGCCGCAGTAAACAGCCCGATCTGATAGCTTTTTTTCTTAATCATATCCGTTCTTCCCCCCGATGTACCGTCACATTTTCCTTATGTACACCGTCCCGTCCCATCCCGTCCATATTAACACTCTTCTTTTCCCTCCGCAACGCGCTTCCGGATATCCGTTCTCCCTTTATGATAAGCCCTGCCGCACCGCTTCATTCAAGCCCTGCCGCTCCGTTTCTTTCTGCGGCCGGCTCTTCCTCTCCCGAATGCCCTGATCCCGAAGAAGAGAAGGAGGATGCCCGCGGCTCCGATCAGGATCTGCAGATAAAAGCCTCTGCTCCTCTCCGAAGAAACGACGCCGTATACGCCCTCATTCCCTTCAAGGAGCACCTGCATATAGCTTCCCTTCTGCTCTGCCTCAGCCTCGCTCCAGGTATCCGAAGCGGCATCATAGCGGTATACCGAAGCCTCCTTAAAGGGCGAATAAAGCCTGAGCCTGGATCCGGCTCCGGGATCCCCTCCCGTGACCGATATCTCATAGAGCATTGTCTGCTCTTCCTTTTTTTCCGTCTGCCGGAGCAGGGAGTCTCTCCGCCCGTCCTTTACCATAGCGGCGTTCAGGCTCACCCGGTCCGTAAAGCTCCCGTCCAGGAAGGCGGGGCTTTTCTCCTCTGTTTCCGCGGAGGCGGGCGCCTTTAAGGTGCGGATCATGTCCTGGTACTCTCCGGTGATGATCCGGCTCCCCTTCATGGTCTCCTCTCCGGTATCCTCCCACTTAAGCCACTTTCCCTCCGGCGGGATGATATCGGGATACAGGATATCCTGAAGGCTCTCTCCGTAGGAGAGCTCCTGCTCCGCGATCAGCTCATCCTCCACCCGGAAGGCGACCTTAAGGTGCTTAAACTCCGAAGGCAGGGAGCTTACCGTCAGCATCGTCAGGTAGCTCACCCCCTCCGCGGTATCGTGGTAGCTTATCCGGTCGATGCCTCCGATGCCGTTTTCCACGAAATAATTATCGGAAACGCTCTCCAGGTTCTGCTCCCAGGTCTCGTCGTCCATGGCCACAGCCCCGGCGACGGATCCGCATTTCACGCCGGTCTTGCTGAAATAAGGCATCCCGTAGCAGCCGGTGACCGTGGTCCCCTGGCCCACGATGCCGCCCACATAGCCGTCTCCGCCCACGCTGCCGCACATATAGGAGGCTCGCACGATGGAGAGGGACTGCCCGGCGATGCCGCCCACATATCTGCCGTCCGTACTCTCCACATAGCCGTAATCCCCGCAGCCGGTCACAATACCCTGGGCCATATAGCCCGCGATGCCGCCGATGCCGTTTTTCTTCCCGGTGACAAAGCCCTTATTTTCGCAGCCGCTTATGATATTCTTCAGGAGGTAGCGGTTGCGGTGCCCGATCTCCACACTTCCCGCCGCATTATCCTCCGGATCCTCGGTGTCGATGGCCATGGTTCCGGCGATGCCCCCGATGTTCACGTCGCCTTCGATCCAGCCCTTATTGGTGCAGCCGTCCAGACGGCCGGCCAGCGCCTGCTCGATCTCCTCGTCGGAAACGTCGGTAAAGAGCAGATCGTCCACATTGTCATTATTGGCCAGATCGTCCAGCTCGTCGGAGATGATATGCAGGATCACATTGATCTGATCGTTCACCGCGGAGAGGTCGCTCATGGTCTGATGCGAGGAGGCGGCCCCGTGACCCGTCAGCGCCGAGAGGGTCTGGTTGATGGCCTTCAACTCGAGATAAAGACCGTTTTTTGCATTGTCATAATCGTACCCGAGGCCCGAAAGCCGGATCTCCGGCTGATCGTTTAAATAACCCACGATGCCGTCCATGGATCTGCCGGCCTCCTGAAGATCATCCACCGCATCCCCCATATGCTTCGTGGTTTTGGAGATGTTTGAGCTTACCGCTGCCTCCGCCTGCTGCAGATGCTTCTCGGACAGCTTTTCGATATAATCGATATCTCCCAGCATCTCTTTTCCGATATCATCCACATCCTCCAGGTCCGAGACCTCTTCCAGGAGCTTGTTGATATTCGGCCTGAGCAGGCCAGTGATATCCTTCAGTCTCTCTACCGCGGTCTGCTTCGCTGCCGCGTCCCCGTTTACCAGGTCGTTCAGGAGATCCGGGAGCTCCTTCCTCATCTGCTTCTCAAGCTTCTGGATCTCTTCGACGGTCTCCTCCAGCTCCCCCGTGGCCTCTCCGATGTCCGATACGATGTCCAAGAGCTTTAAGGTATCCTGCGCGATCCGCTTCGCTCTCTTCTCCACCGCTTCATTCTCCGACGCGGAGGGCTTTGCCTTCTTCACGTCCTTCTGAAGCCGTTCCAGATCCTCCGTCATATCCTCCGCGTGGTCCCCGGCTTTCATCAGCGCCTCCGTCACATCCGACATCCTGTGGGTCACATAGGAGACGCGGTCCAGCAGGATATTCGCCTTGCCGGTGGTGTCGTTTGCGAAGTCCGTAAGGATCGTTGCCAGATTGTTTCCGAGATCCGTGGCATCATCCGCCTGGGCCGTGAGCCGGTCCATATCTCCCTTTATGACATCGATGCTTCCGTCCATATTTTCCACAGCCGTGCCGATTAGGGCATGAAGCTTGTCCACGGCCTCGGTCAGGGATTCCACATCCTCCGGGGTCAGGTAGGGCTCCGTCTGCCCGACGATCCCGCCCACATCCTTCCTGCCCAGGATCTTTCCTTCATTGACGCAGAAGGAGACCATCCCGCTCTGCCTGCCCGCGATGCCCCCCACATTGTAGCCGATATGCTCATGGCCGATCCCCGCTGTGTTTTCGCAGCGGGCCAGATACCCCTTGGAAAGCCCGGCGATGCCACCGGTATCGATGCCTGCGCGGATATGGGTTTCCGCGTTGCTGTCATTATCCAGGAAGGAGGACAGAAACTCCTTTCCCGTGCTCATCTCATCCGTCTCTTCCACCCAGACCCTGCTGTCGTTTATATTTCCCAGGTTTCTGCAGTCCGAGATGATGCCGTAATTCTTCCCCGCGATGCCGCCGGTGTAATAATAGCCGGTGAGGCCGGCTTCGTTCCTGCAGTTCAGGATCAGTCCCGTGACTCCGTTGACGCCCGCGATGCCGCCGGTCTCGGAGCGTCCCGAAAGACTCCCCCGGAAGGTGGAGTTTTCAATGATCCCGTTATTGATGCCGCAGATCCCTCCGGTACACTTCTTATCATCGATGGCGGCGATCTTTCCCTCTACCGTCAGATCCCTTATGCTTCCGGTTTCGCTCAGGATCCGGATCAGCCCGAAGGTATCCCCGTCTCCCACATAGGTGAGGCCCGTGACCGTATGTCCCTGCCCGTCGAACACCCCGGAAAAGATAGGGATCGGATTGTAGTCCGTGCCGGAAAGGTCGATATCCTGCTCCAGATAGACATATTTATTTGCCGAATAGCGGTTGTTCTCGCAGGAAAGGGAAAACTCCCTGAGATCCTCCGCTGAGGCGATCGCCACACTCTCCCAGGCCACCGGTTCGGAGACCGTCTGTCCCGCAGCCATGCTCCGGGAGAACAGCTTCTCCTTCAGCTCATCCGGCGTCATCCTGTTTTCCTTTTCATGAAGGACCGGCTTCTTCTCCTCCGTAAGCGCGATGGCTGCTCCCGCGGCGATCCTGAGCAGATCGATACCGCCGGCGTAAGCCTCCGACCGGAAGACCTGCTCCAGAAGGAGTATCATAAGAAGAAAGCATGCAAGCCTCCGGCTCAAAGCCCCTTTTTTATTCCTGCCCATCGCTGTCACCGTCCTCCACGCTGCCTTCTTCTGCCTCTTCTGCCGCCGGCTGTTCCCCGGGTCCTGTCTCTTCACCCTTTTTCCGGGCCATATTATCCGCGATGAGGCGGATCCCCTCTCCGATCTGCTCCTCACCGATGCTTACGGCCTGTCCGGACTGCACCATGGCGGAGAAATCACCGTTCATCACCGCATGGATCTCTCCCACGATCCTTCCGTTAAACTGCCCCTGCACAAAGCCGTCCACCCGCATCAGGCCCGTTTCCCGGTTGAGCTTCAGCGGAACGGAGACCTTGAAGGAGGATTTATCGATCACCTTCTCTCCCAGAAGCAGGATCTGGGGCAGTACGAGCATGACAAACAAAATGGAAATGACGGTACCGCGCCAGAGGCACTGGCCGATGCCGCAGATGGCCCCGTCCGAGGTGAGCTGCCCGATGGAAAAGCCCGCCAGCACCATCATGGAGCCGGAGGTGATGATCGTCGGGAAGGCAAAGTTCATGGTCTCGATAATGGCATCCTTCCGGTTCATCCTGTCCTTCACCTCAAGGAAGCGCCCGGCGATGAGGATGGCGTAGTCGATGTTCGCGCCCATCTGGATGGAGCTCACGATCAGATAGCTTAAGAAAAACAGATTTCTATGCTGCAGATACGGGAAGGAGAAATTGACCCAGATCGCACCCTGGATCACAATGATCAGCATCAGCGGCATTCCCACGGACATAAAGGTGAAGAGCATGACGATCAGCACCGCGAGGATCGATACCACGTTTACCACGCTGTTATCCACATTGAAGGTCTTCTTCAGGTCGTATTCGCTGGTGCTGTTTCCCACGATCAGCACATCCTCGTCGTAAAACCGCTCCGCGATCCGGTACATCTCGTCCAGGAAGGCGAAGGTCTCATCGCTCTCCTCCGGAAGGGTCAGGTAGACCAGCATCCGGCTGTAATTCTCTCCCTGCAGCTGATCCTTCGCGATCAGGATCTTGTCATGGGCATCCACGATATCCTCATGCACATCGTCGTCCACCTCCAGATAGTTCTCCTCCACCTCGTCGTAGAGATAGAGGATCATATCGATAAGGGGAACGCTGTAGCTTGAGATGCCGTTTACGATCCGCGTGTAATTCTCATCCTTTGCCGCGTAGGCCATGTAGAGAAGCTGTACCTCCTCGTAGTCCATGTCAAAGAGCTCGGAGAACTGCCGGATCGTAAGCTTGTCCGTCAGCATATATTCATCCTTGCCCTCGGTATTGGCAAGGCCCACGGAATGATCCACCTCGCTCCTGCGGTCCAGGGTTTCCAGCATCCTCTTTTCCTTCGCGTAGTCCCCGGCCGGCACGATAAGGGCCACCACGTTCTGCTCTCCGAAGCTTTCCTTTATCATGTCCTTCGCGATCTGCCGGTCGTTTTTAATGGGAGTCTCGATCATCTCCTTGCCGAAGACATAGGGGCATTTCTTCTGGATCACAAAGGCCCCCGCGATCAGGATCACGAAGAGCACCGGCACCACGTAGCGGGTGGCATAGGCGTATTTTCCGATCAGGCTGATCTTCGGGATGAAGCTCCTGTGCTTCGTCTTATCCATCCAGGGTCCGAAGATCATCAGAAGCCCGGGCATCAGCGTGAAAACGGTGATCAGGCTGAAGATGATCGCCTTGATCAGGCAGACGGCCAGATCCCGTCCGATGCCGTACTGCATGAAGATCATGGCGAAAAGCCCCCCGATGGTGGTAAGGGAGCTGGAGGAGATCTCCGGGATCGCTTTGCTTAAGGAAATGATGCAGGCCTCGCGGATCCCCAGGGTTTCATGCTCCTCCTTATAGCGGTTGCAGAGCATGATGGCGTAATCCACCGAGAGCGCGAGCTGCAGGATGATGGTAACGGAATGGGATACAAAGGAAATGGTCCCCAGGAGGAAGTTCGTTCCCGCGGCGATCAGGGCCGAGGCGCCGAAGGTCATGAGCAGTACCGGCACCTCCGCGTAGGTCATGGAGGTAAGAAAGAGCACCGAGACCACCACGATGGCCACCAGGACGCTGATGGTCTTCATCTCCTCATTGAGCATGTCCACGTCGGAATTGCCGATGTCCGAGGAAACATAGATATCATAATCCGCAAGGAGCTCCCGGATCTCATTCAGGCTGCCGATGGCCCGTTCATCGTCCTCCGCGAAATCAAAGGTAACGTCAAAAAGAGCGGAGAAATTGTTGTAATGCTCACTGGTCTCATCGAAATCAAGCATCGCCACATCGTCACGGGCTTCGATCTCTTTGCTCAAGGCCTCGGCATCGTCGTAGGCGATATTGGTGATCATGATCCTGGCGGAGCCGTAGGTGATGAACTCCTCATCCATCCGGTCCAGACCCCGGCTTGTGGCGGTATCCTCCGGCAGATAGGCTGCCAGGTCGTCCTCCACTCCCACATCATCCATCTTGATCACACTGAATATGATCAGAAGTGTAAAGATCAGAAAAAACAGGTTTCTCCGGTCTACGATAAAGGTTGCAACCGATATCAAAGGATTCTTTTCTATCTTGTCTTTCATTCCGTCTTATGTCCTTATCCTTCAAAGAGCCGGTCGGCACAGCTATGGTAAAAATCAATACACCGCTTCCTTACCCTACCACATTCCACCCCGAATTGAAATGGATATTTTAGAAAATTTTTATATTTCCGACAGAATTTCCTCTGTTTCTCCCCTCCTGTCCGCTTGACCTGTCTTCTCCCTTCTCCTAAAATGATACCGTATCATTTTGCGGCTTTGCTCCGTGCGAAGCCGCTGTTTCAAGAAGATCAAAGGAGGATCATATGAGTAATCTGTATCCCGCGTATCTGGCGTCCGAAAAGCGCTACGAACGCATGAAATACAACCGGGTCGGAAAGAGCGGCCTGAAATTCCCCGCCGTCTCCCTCGGTTTCTGGCATAATTTCGGCAGCAACGGAAACTACGACACGATGAAGGAAATGTGCCGCACGGCCTTCGACAACGGCATCACGCAGTTCGATCTGGCCAATAACTACGGCCCTGCCTACGGCGCGGCGGAGACCAACGCGGGCCGGATCCTCGCCGAGGATTTCAGGCCCTACCGCGACGAGCTGGTGATCACCTCCAAGGCAGGCTATGATATGTGGGACGGCCCTTACGGAAACTGGGGCAGCCGGAAATACCTGATCGCAAGCTGTGACCAGAGCTTAAAGCGTCTGGGGCTTGAGTACGTGGATATCTTTTATCATCACCGGATGGATCCCGAGACTCCTCTGGAGGAGACCATGGAGGCTCTGGAGCAGATCGTAAGGAGCGGCCGGGCTCTCTATGCCGGGATCTCCAATTACGACGAGGAGCAGACCCGGAAGGCTCTGGCCATCGCGAAGGAGATCCGTCTCCCCCTCATCGTCAACCAGCGCCGGTATTCCATTTTTGACCGCGGGATCGAAGAAGACGGTGTGAAGAAGGCCTGCCGGGAGCTGGGGATGGGGATCATCGCCTTCTCTCCGCTGGCCCAGGGACTGCTCACGGATAAATACCTGAACGGCATCCCGGAGGACAGCCGCATCGCAAAGGATCACAGATTCTTAAAGAAGGATAGTCTGACAGAAGAAAGGCTTGCGCAGATCAGGGCCCTGAATGAGCTTGCGAAGAACCGCGGCCAGTCTCTGGCGCAGATGGCCCTTTCCTGGATCTTAAAGGATGATGAGGTCTGCTCGGTGCTGATCGGTGCCTCCCGTCCGGAGCAGATCCTTGAGAACATCTCCATCGCGGAGCATACGGACTTTACGGAGGAGGAATTAAAGCGGATCGACGAGATCACGGCGGGAAGGATCTGAACTATCTCCTTCGCTCGATCCCGTTTTCCTTATAATATCTGGCTTTCTCGGCATACATGCTGTCGTCTGCGGCCTTCTCGATCTCGTTGATGGAAGCTCCCGGATGATCCCTGTATGCCGCGAAGCCTACCGACATGGACATCTTATCCAGATACATGCCGTGCCATTCCGCCGTCTTCTTCCGGATCTTGTCGCAGAGCTCATCCGGCTTGTCGGTGCGGATGATCACCAGGAATTCATCCCCGCCCGTCCGGTAGGCCTTGCCCCGGTTTCCGACGGTGGAAGCCAGGCAGTCCGCCGCCCCCTTGATCAGCTCGTCTCCCGCGGCATGCCCCAGGTTATCATTTGCGGTCTTCAGGCCGTTTACGTCGATGGAGATCAGCACAAAATCATCCTCCAGAGGCTCCTCCCGGTATTTTGCGATATCCTCCTCATAGCATCTGCGGTTATACAGCCTTGTGAGCTCATCCGTCATGGAGATCCGGATCAGATGCTCTTCTCTTCTCTTTTCCTCATCGATATTCCGGACGGTATAGATCACGATCCTCGGCACACCGTTCTGATCCGCCTCCGCCGTGATGTACTGCGCCCTGAACCACCCCTTCAGGATGTGAATGAAGTCCGCTGAGATGATCTTTTTATTCGTAAGCCTCAGCTGGACCGTTTTGATGTTGGTAAAGTTCAGGAAGTCCTGGGTCTGGTCCGGCATGATGAAGGGCCTTATCTTCTGGTTCATCTGGGTATGGGTCTGATTCACCAGATCCAGCTCGTGCTCGGTCAGGTTTTCATCCCGGAGGGAGGTTTCCGTACCATGGTTGAAATTGATCAGGTTCACGTCGTCGTAGATCTCCGCCATGGAATCCAGGATATCCATCCTCTGGGCGATGAGCGCCTCGCGGTCCATGGCCTCCCTGTATTTATGCGTAAGCTCCTTTAAGAGACTGGAGGCCTTGCTCACAAGGGCGTAGCCGGAGATCCCCACGATGACGGTCTCGATGGTATAGCCCCCGAAGGTCTCCAGGAAGTATTCCACAGGCGTGGTCTTGTCCCCGTAGAAGCTGCAGTTATAAGGAGAGATAAGCCAGACCGCCAGGGCCATCAGCGCGTAGTTTACCGCGACGGACAGCAGATAGAACCAGGGGAGGCACAGAAGGATGCTCAAAAGCGGGACCAGAAACCAGGTCAGGCAGATGGATACACGGGAATAGGTCATGTATACCAGGAGCAGGTTCAGCCCCAGCAGGGCGAACATACTCGTCACCAGGGACCTGGGATATTTTTTTAATAGAATGAAATGGATGGACGACAGGACGAACATCGCGATCGAGATGATAAAGCAGGTAGTGAAGGAAATATCCGTAAAAAAGCCGATCTCGATCCCTAAAGCGATGGCAGGGCCGGTGGCAATAAAGCACCAGAGCGAGATGTTCAGATAGGTATTGATCCGTACCCTGTTTTCCAGAAGAAACCGGTCATAGCTTGAAAGTCTCTCTTTTTCTTCATTCTCCATCACTTATATTCCTTTCCGTCCGGAAGCTCCGGTCAGATCTCCTTTTCGTGCTGCTCCTGAATATCCTTCAGTGCCGAGAGCATGGGCGTTACCTGTTTGTTTTTGAATTTCCGGTCCACATAGTTCTCCGTGATCTTCATGACCGTGCCGCTTAAGGCAAGGACACCGATCAGGTTCGGGATCGCCATCATGCCGTTGAAGGTATCCGAAAGGTCCCAGGCAAGGGACAGATCCATGGTGGCACCCACCACGATAAAGACCACGAACAGGATCTGGTAAAGCCAGACCACTTTGGTCCCGAAGAGATACTCAAAGCTCTTGGTCCCGTACTGGCTCCAGCCCAGTACCGTGGAAAAGGCAAAGAGCAGGATCGCTATGGCGATGAAACCCGCGCCGAATTTCCCGAAGACCGTGGAAAAGGCCTCCGCCACCAGAGCTGTGGACACCTGCTGGGAAAGGACCTCTCCGGTGTTCAGATCCACCAGACCGCTGGAGAGCACCGCAAAGGCCGTTAAGGTACAGACGATGATGGTATCCGTAAAGACCTCGAAAATGCCCCACATTCCCTGCTCCACAGGCTCCCTTACGTTGGAGCTGGAGTGGACCATGACAGAGGAGCCGAGACCCGCTTCATTGGAAAACACGCCTCTCTTCATGCCCCACTGGATCGCAAAGGCAACTCCGCTGCCCACGATCCCGCCGCCCACGGCTTTCAGTCCGAAGGCGCCCTTGATGATGGCGCTGAAGACCTCTCCCGCCTGGGAGATGTTTGCCACAAAGATGATGACGGCGCCGATGATGTAAACGATGGCCATGAAGGGCACCAGACGCTCCGTAACGGAGGCGATGCGCTTCAGGCCTCCCACGATCACAAGACCGGCCAGGAGCATCAGCAGGATCCCGGTGACCAGAGGCGGGATCTGGAAGGTGGTGCTCATATTGACCGCGATGGAATTGATCTGGCTCATATTGCCGATGCCGAAGGAGGCGATCATGCAGAACAGGCTGAAGAGCACCGCAAGCACTGCGCCCAGCTGCTTACAGCCCTTCTTTGCCCCCAGGCCGTCCCGTAAATAATACATGGCTCCGCCGGACCATTCTCCCTTGTCATTTCTTCTTCTGTAATAAATCCCCAGCACCTTCTCCGAGAAGTTCGTCATCATCCCGAAAAAGGCCACGACCCACATCCAGAAGATGGCTCCCGGGCCGCCGGATACGATGGCTGCCGCCACACCTGCGATGTTTCCGGTGCCGATGGTGGCCGCCAGAGCCGTGCAGAGGCTCTGAAACTGGGAGATCTGCTTATCCTCCCTGTCCGGATGGGCAGTGACATGCTTGTCCGTAAAGATCCTGCCGATGGTGCTCTTCCACCAGTGCCTGAAATGCGATACCTGAAAGCATTTCGTCAGGCAGGTCATGAGAACGCCCGTACCCACCAGCAGGAGCAGCATGGGAAGTCCCCACACAAATCCGTTTACGGCATTATTGACCGTTTCGATCCC
Organism: uncultured Lachnospiraceae bacterium; assembly: GCA_902782575.1. Lineage (GTDB taxonomy): Bacteria > Bacillota > Clostridia > Lachnospirales > Lachnospiraceae > NK4A144. The sequence goes on along the minus strand of CACZNS010000317.1, from coordinate 12,874 downwards.
GTTTAACAATCCGCTCATTTTTATTCCCCCTCTTCTCTCCTTTTTCGCAGCCTGCCCCCGCAGGCTTTTAATACTCTGTTCCGGTTAAAGCACCTTGTTCAGGAAATCAATGGTCCTGGGCTCCTTCGGATGGAGCAGCACCTCTTCGGGCGTCCCCTCCTCCACGATATAGCCGCCGTCCATAAAGATGACTCTGTCCGCCACTTCTCTCGCAAAGCCCATCTCATGGGTTACGATCACCATTGTCATGCCCTCCGATGCCAGATCCTTCATGACCTGCAGCACCTCTCCCACCATTTCCGGATCCAGCGCCGAGGTGGGCTCGTCAAAGAGCATGATGTCCGGCTGCATGCAAAGTGCCCTCGCGATGGCGACTCTCTGCTTCTGCCCTCCGGAAAGCTGGCTCGGGAAGCTTTCGGCCTTTTCCGTAAGCCCCACCTTTTTCAGCATATCCTGAGCGCGCCGCTTCGCCTCCTCCGCGGAGCATTTCTTCAGCTGCACGGGAGCCAGTGTCATATTATCCAGCACATTCAGGTTATTGAAGAGATTGAAGTGCTGAAAGACCATGCCGATATTTTCCCGCACCCGGTTCATATTGACCTTCTTCCGGGTAATGTCCGTTCCGTCCACCACGATGGTACCGCCCGTAGCCTCCTCCAGACGGTTCAGACAGCGCAGGAAGGTGGATTTTCCGGAGCCGGAGGGCCCGATCACCACCACCACTTCTCCCTCGTAAACCTCCGTGGAGATATCCTTTAATACCTCCAGATCATCGAAGCGCTTCTCCAGATGCTCCACGGTTATCTTGACGTTTTCCTTATTTGCGGCCAACCTCAGCCTCCTTTGCAAGCTGTGTTTCCTGTCTGGTTTTACATTATGACCTTTTGACCCTGACTGATGCCGCGAATTGCTCCACTGCCGAAGCAGCTCTCGCAATTCCGACCTTTTGACCCTTACATCATCATATCATATTTCAAAGCCCGGCACAAATCCGGCCTTCTCCCGGAGTCAGCGGATTATCTTCAGGCTCTCCTCCGGATCCGCGGCTTTTTCCGCATCAGGGACGGCCCCGGGCTCCGCGGCCTGCTCCGGCAGATATTCCGTGATCCCGTTGCGCTTCAGCCTCCGGTATACCCATCTCCTGAAGAAGTCGTAGATCACGGCAAATATCGGCACTCCTGCAATGATGCCGGGGATCCCGAAGAGACCTCCGAAGAGGGTGATGGCAAAGAGCACCCAGAAGCCAGACAGACCCACGCTTCCCGAAAGGAGCATCGGCCCCAGGATGTTTCCGTCCACCGTCTGGAGCACGATCACAAAGATGATGAAAATCAGGCAGCAGACCGGCGAATCCATCAGGATGATGAGGGCGGAGGGAACGGCACCGATGAAGGGGCCGAAAAAGGGAATGATATTGGTCACACCGATGATAACGGCGATCAGCACCGCGTTCTTCATTCCCAAGGTAAGCTGCATGATGAGGCAGAACACATAGCAGATGATCCCCACCACCACGCTGTCCAGGATCTTCCCTCCGAAAAAGCCCACGAAGGTTTTGTCGATGAAGGTGATCTCATCCAGCAGCTTATCTGCCGTTTCCCTTGAAAAGAAGGAGTACAGCAGCATCTTTCCCTGCCTGGCAAAGGTGGTCTTCCCCAGCAGCAGATAAATGCAGATGATCGCGCCGATGATGAGATTGTAAAGCACTCCGAAGACGGAGCCGAAGGCATTGGCAAAGCCCCCCAGCAGTCCTCCGAGCTCCGGCAGGATCTTTTTCTTGAGCCAGTCCACACCGCTCTTGTTCACCGCCTCGATCCCCTGGTTGATATAATTCCCCAGGACCTTGTTTTCCTCCGCGACCTTCGCCACGGTCTTTTCCAGAGTGGCTGTTGCGGCGGGGATCTCGTTGATGATGGAGCCGATGCTCTCGACGAGCGCCGGCACCACCATGGAGATCAGAAACATGATGACGACCAGGGTCAGGATCATCACAACCCCCACGGACAGACCTCTTGCGAGTCCCGTCCTCTTCTTAAAGAGCTTTAAGATCCTGCTCTCGATCCAGTTATAGGGTGTCTTCAGCAGATAAGCCATGACTCCGCCGTACACAAAGGGCTTCAGGATCGCAAGGATCAGATTGATCTCCTGCTTTAATCCGCTGAACCGGAAAATGATAAAAAAGGTGATGACCGTTAAGGTCAGCCCGATGAATAACGGCAATGCCTGCCGGAAGGTTCTTTTCCAGAAATCTTTCATGCTCACACCCCCACCGTGCCGCAGCCTTTATGCGCGGTGCGGATATCTGTTATGATCTGACCGTTTCCTTTCATGCTCATTTCCCCTCTGTCATTGATCTGCAATCTCCGTCTCTGCCCTCAGGTCTCATTTCCATAATACCGGAATTCCATCATCGTGATGTCGTCAAACTGAGGCGCCTCCCCCACGAAGGCATCGATATCCGCCTTTACGTCCTTGAGCAGAAACTCCAGCTCCTCCTCCGAATGCAGGTTCAGGGCCGCAAGCATCCTGTCCGTTTCATACATTTCCGACTCGGCATTCGTGGCCTCCGCCACGCCGTCCGTGTACACAAAGATCCTGTCTCCGGGCTCCAGCCTGAATTCATACTCCTTGAAAACGGTTCCCTCCATGGCGGCCACCGCCGGGGAATGCTTCGAGATCTCAAGCTCGTAAGCTCCGTCCTTTTTCTTTACGGCCGGATATTCATGCCCCGCGTTGGCCACGATCCCCTTTCCGGTGGAAACCTGTATGATACAGAGCCATACCGTCACGAAAAAGCCCGCCTCATTCCCCTCGCAGAGCCGGTTGTTCACATCCTTTAAGATCTCCGCCGGAGAGCAGGACATCCCGGTGATGGTCCGGTATTTGATCAGCGTCTTCGTGATGACCATAAAGAGGGCCGCGGGCACGCCTTTGCCGGACACATCCGCCATGACCATGGCGAAATGATCCTCGTCGATGAAAAAGAAATCATAGAAATCCCCTCCCACCTCCTTCGCGGGAGTCATGCAGGCGTAAATATCAAATTCCTTCCTGTCCGGATAAGGAGGGAACATCCCGGGAAGCATGTCCTCCTGGATCTTCTTCGCCACGTTCAGCTCCGCACCGATCCTCTCCTTCTCGGCGGTGATGGTCCGGATATCCGTGATGAACCGGGCAATATCGTCCTCCATGCTGTGGACGGAGACCGCCAGATCCTCCAGCTCGTCCCCCGTCTTTATGCTCTCCAGGGAATGATCGTTCTGGGCATTGCTGGAGGCGAAATTCATCACATTCTTCCGGATCAGGAGCAGAGGGTCGATCAGATACCTGTTCATGAAATACCAGTTCAGCAGACAGAAGATCCCTAACAGGAGCAGGGCGATGCCGCTCATGGAAAGCACGAAGCTCTTTAAGGTGGAGCGGATCACCTCCATATTGGTATCCACGAATAAAAGCGCCGCCACGCTGCCGCTGCTGTCCTTTACCGGAAGGCAGCTGGAGGTCAGATACCCGTACTGGGAATGCCTGACCAGATAGCTCTCCGGCCTTACCCCCTCCGTATAGCAGCGCCAGATCTCATCGAAGGGAGCGGCGATGGGATCCACGAAGCCCATTTCGCTCCCGGAATCATAGATATAGCGGATGGTCCTGTCCTCATAGGGGATCCCGATGTAGATATAGGCCGCATTCGAGCATTTCTGGATATCCTGCAGATACAGGGTCATCTTCTCATAATATTCATCCGGCTCCCAGGTCCTTGCGTATTCCGCTATCTTATCATGATCGATCTGCTTGAGGATGATGTTTGCCACCACATAGCCTCTCTCATTGTAGATCTTTTCGATGGCATGATCAAAGATGAAGGAGCCGCCGAAGCACATCAATACATTGATCAGCAATGTAAAGATGATGATGGTCATCAGGGCTTTCCTGCCGATCCCCCGTTTCTTTCTGCTTTTTGTACCGCTCATGTTTCTTTCCGGATCTCCTTATCCTCTCCGTTCCGCCGGGCAACCCGCCCCCCGCGGAAGCCCGCACGCTTCCTTCTTTTGACAAAAAGCCACACCTTTTTGCGGACGAAATCGGTAATTGTCCGCAAAAATCCCGCGTTCCGCGGGACTCCCCCTGCCTTCGGAAGGAGTCGGTCTGGTACGATTCTTGATTTTCTGATGAAAATCAAGAATCTATCCCTTGTAGCATGCGGTATCATTCTAACAATATTTTGTGTGTAATTCAAGCTGTAATGAGGATCCGCTCCGGTTTAAAAAAAAGCGGAACTGTGCTATCATCAGTTTCGTTGCTTCCCCGGGGAGGGGCAGCCGTCCGGGTCGGTTCGCAAACGGCGTCCTCATTCACGGCATGGCCGCAGGGTTCCTTCCCGCAAAAAGAGGCTGCAGGGATCGGACAGGGATATCCGCATCCGCAAAAGAGGCTGCAGGGATCGGACAGGGATATCCGCATCCGCAAAAAGGAGCAGACATGGATAAGGAATATATCAGGCATAAGCTTAAGCATAATACGGACCGGCTCATCTCCGTCATCAAATGGGTGGTGTTCTCTCTGGTATCGGGACTGGTGCTGGGAGTGATCGGAGCCGTCTTTTCCCGCTGCATTTCCGCAGCCACACAGCTTCGGATCGTTCATAAGGAGATCCTCCTGCTGCTGCCCGTGGGAGCGGTGTGCATCCTCTGGCTGTATCACATCCTGCATGATGAGAAGGACGGCGGCACGAACCTTGTGATCGACGCGATCCATTCCGACGACAACATCCCCCTCAGGATGGCGCCGCTGATCTTCGTCTCCACTGTACTGTCCCACTTCGTGGGGGCCTCCGTGGGGCGGGAGGGAGCGGCCCTGCAGCTTGGCGGATCCATCGGAAACAACATCGGTAAGCTCTTCCGATTTTCGGATACGGACCGGAAGACCATGATCATGGTGGGAATGACCGGGGTTTTCTCGGCGCTCTTCGGCACTCCCCTTGCGGCCACCGTCTTTTCCATGGAGGTGGTGAGCGTCGGCATCATGCATTACGCGGCCCTGATGCCCTGCGTGCTCTGCTCCTTTACGGCCAGGGGCGTTGCCGCTTATCTCGGCGCGAAGGCCCCGTTTTACAAGATCGGCGAGCTGCCGCCCTTCTCTGCGGGAAATGCCTGCAAGGTTGTGATCCTTGCCTGCCTCTGCGGTGTCCTCTCCGCCTTCTTCTGCGTCTGCCTGCACAAGGGCAGCGCCCTTTCAAAGAAATACCTGAAGAATCAATACCTGCGGGCAATGATCCTCGGCGCCCTGATCCTGATCCTTACGGTGCTTGTGGGGGATCAGACCTATAACGGCGCGGGAGGGGATTATATCCTGTCCTGCCTTGTGGGAGACGAAAAGCCCCTGGGCTTTCTCGTAAAGATCCTCTTTACCACCCTCTCCATCGCCGCGGGCTACAAGGGAGGAGAGATCGTGCCCTCCTTCTTCATCGGAGCCTCCTTCGGCTCCCTTTACGGAGGGATCATGAATTTCTCTCCCGGCTTAAGCGCGGCCATCGGCATGGGGGCCGTTTTCTGCGGAGTCACAAACTGCCCGATCTCCTCCTTTCTCATCTGCTGTGAGCTCTTCGGATTTTCGGGCAGTCCCTATTTTCTGACCGCCTGTGCCTTTTCCTACGTGGTATCCGGCTATCACGGACTCTACACCGGCCAGACGATCGTCTATTCCAAATACAGATCAAATTATATCAATAAGCATACGCATTGATCCCCTTCTCTTCTCCAGAGGCGATCTTCAGAAGGATATCCGAAAAGAGGTCCGAGGCGATGGCCGCGTTCCCCACGCACACATTCATCTGCTCATAAAGGGCGTCCTCCGAAAGGCCCATGGGAAGCGGGACCGTAAGGATATAGGCAAGGTATCCCCCCTCCTCATCCACGCTGTAGCTCCCGCAGGGAAGGCGGAAATTGATCTTTGCCACCGCCTCGTACAGAGCCGGCAGGCTCTCCGGCAGGATCGTATCCGTAAGGGTCACCACCGAGCGGAAGAACTGCACCTTATCCTCCTCGGAGGCAGCGGGCAGGAAAAAGAATTCGCCCACGGCTCCCTCCTTCTCCCCCTCTTCTCCCATCCCGTCCAGGATCACCGTCAGGATCTCCGGTCCGGACTCCTCTTCCTTTTCCGCGATCTCACAGGGGATCAGCCCCTCCTGAAGGGAGTCCTGAAGCCTTGTAAGAAGGTCGTGTCTTTCCTGCATCATCAGTTCTATGTCCATATCATCCTCCATCTCTGTCCCCCTGCCGTACCGCGGGATTGATGCGCTGCAGGGAATTACTTTCCGGTGTTATCTTCCGTTCATTTTCCTTGCAAGCAGAGCGGGGCTGGGGATCCGTTTCTTTTCATCATAGGGCAGGCCGAAGCTCTTGATGAGCTGGATATAAGCACTCCTCGTTTCCCCGGAGGCCCTCTCCTCCACAGGCCCGTACAGGCCGTTGCAGATCATATCGGCGTATCTCTTTGAGATCTGCTCACAGGCGGAGTTCACGTCGGCAAACCCCGCCGAGGCGGCGAGCACCCTCCGCATCCTCTGCTTAAACTCGTCCGTGTCGTAGACCTGCTGCCCCTGATTCCGCATTTCCTCCAGGGCGCTGCTGTAGAAGCCCTCGAAATCGAAATACGTATCAAACATGTTCAGCCGGATCCCGGCCAGGCAGGCGCTGTCGGCAAGGCCCGTGATGGTGGAAATGGCCGTTCCCGCAAGGCTTACGGCGAAACCAGCCACAGGCACGGTAAGCCCCGCCACCGTTACGGAGGAGGCAAAGGTCTGGATGCCCGCGTATTTCTTTTTCCTTCCGCTCTGGCTCTGGGAGAGCTTCAGCATATTCCGCTCGTATCTGGCCATCCTGAGGTCCTTTTCCCGCTTTTCCCTTTCCGCCGGGCTTTCCACCGCCTCCCGTTTCTTCTTCTCCTCCCGGCTTTCCGCCTGGAGCCTTAAGACCTCCATGTTCTTTTCATACATCCGCTGCCCCAGGATCTCCTTTGCCCGGTCGGAGTTCTTGCTGTCGTATTTCCCGGATACCGCGGTATAGAGGTTTATGGCGGTCTGAAGCCCCGCCACGGCGATCCCGAAGCCCTTTACGAGCCCGGAGGAGACCGCCTCCGCCTCTGTTCCCTTGGAAGCAAACTCCGCGTACTGCTTTCCGGTCTGGATCCCGTCCAGCACGGTTTTACCGGTGACGGCCGCGGTCTTAAGGATCTCCGCCACTCCGGCCGCTTTATCAAAGCCGTGCAGGTTTTCCCAGTTCTGGGTCAGGTTCCGGATCCCGTAGCAGGCGCTTAGGACGCCTCCTAAGGCCAGGATCGTGGTGGAGCTCACAGAGCCTGCGTAGAGCTTCGTATCCATGAGGCTGCTGTCCTTTAAATGCCAAGTCACAGGCTTATAGGGCTCTCCCCTTACCATGCCGGCTCCCTTAAGCGCCAGGTTCGCTCCCCGGATCGCGAGATCTGCTACCGCATCCGCGTTGGAGGATAGCGCTGCCGTCCCCTTGGTGTAGGTATCCGTATAATCCGAAAGCTCCTGCCGGTTCATGCTCTGGGGACTGTAAAACCGGCCTGACTCCTCCGCTCTCAGCTCTCCCGCGGGATCCTTACGGACAGAGCCCAGGGCTTCCCCGTAGGCTCCCTCCTCCCCGATCTCGCTGTCTGCGCGGATCAGCTCCTTAAGGTCCTTTAAGAAGGCCTGCTGCGCCGCCTTTACCCGGGCCTCATCCGTCTTTGTCTTACCCCTTCCCTTGTTTTCCAAAAGGCGCGCCTCCCCGCGGAAGGCCTGTGCGCTCTTAAAGGTCCGGGTGAGCATATAGGAGCGGTATTCGTCCTTTTTCTGCTTCAGCTCCTGCAGCTCCTTTCCGGTAACCTCCCTGCTGTCCATAGTAAGCCTCGCGCAGTCCTTTATCAGCTCCTGATGCTCCCTGTTGATCTGAAGGGCCTCCGTGACCTTTCCCATGTAGACATAGGTGCCCGTGATGCGCGACATGAACTTAAAGCCGCTCGCAAGCATCCTGTCCTTAAATTTATCGAGGTTCGGCGTATAGGTCTGGGAGGCGTATACGTCAAACAGCTCCGGGTTCTTTCGCTGCCTGGTCTCGATCAGGTAATAGATATAAAGCCTCTCCCGCCTGGTCTTTCGTAAAAGCCCCGATACGATCTCGCCGTGATGGTTCCTGCTTCCGATGAGCCTTCCCGCGATCCCGGCGTTATTGTAATTGCGGATAAACCACTGGTCGATGGCATCCACGGCCTTGATCTGCTCCTTCGTAAGGCCCTCGTCCACCTCCTTTGCGGAAAGCTCCTTTTCAGCCTTCGTCCTGCCCGCCATCTCATCCGCATGCTTCTGCGCAAGCCTTGTGATGGGATCGCTGAAGCCGTCCCTCACCCTTTCATACCGCTCTATGGCCGCGTTCCGGACCCTTATGTAGTTTGCCTCCCGGATGACCTCCTCGATCTCCTCCGGCCATTCCTTCATGCCGTGGGACGCCTTATAGACCTCGATCGCGTTCCGGTAGGGCTCAAAGAGCCTTGCCCTGTCCCGGATCTTGCTCCGCTCCATTCCCTCCTGCTTCGCGAAGTGCTTCTTCCACTTCCCGCAGACCTTCACCAGCTCCTTCATCTTTGCCTCGGAGGCCTTCTTTTCCTTGGAGCCGATCTTCCCCTGCACCTGCTTTAAGGTGAGGTTTCCGTAGCCCTCTCCGCCCATGGCGATGTCCAGCCGGTCGTAGAATTCCTTTGTGATCTCCCGCACCAGGTCGCAGGCCTTGCGGTGCTCCTTTCCCCTCTCGGAATACTGATGCCCCCTGTGCTCGTCGTAAAACACATTGGCGGTCTCCGAAAGCCTCGCCATGGCAGCCATGATCCTGTCCGTCTCTGCGGGGTTCTGTTCCATCTTCTCCGCTTTCAGGCCCGCGGCGAGCTTTTTCACCTCCATGACGGCGGCCCGGAAATGCTTGAAGCTTGCGGAATCATCCCCGGTCCTTCTCTCGACCCTGCTCCAGATCTCATCCTTCACTTCCATCCCAAAATTCTTATCATAATAGGGATCGTGGATCTTTTTCATGAGCTCGGCAAAGAGACCCGTCACCTGCTTCTGCTGCTCCTTTAAGTCTTCTCCCTTCTGTGCCTGCTCCTCCGCTGCCTTGAGAGCTTCCCTGGCTTTCTGCTCTTCCTTTGCTTTGAGGGCTTCCCTGGCTTTCTGCTCCTCCTTTGCCTTCTGCTCTTCCCGGAATTTCTGCTCCGCTTGCTTCCGCTCAAGCTCCGCGGCGGCCTCCTCTTCCTTCTGCTTCTGCCGGTAGACCTTCTGATTGGTCCGGGCCTCCTTTGCGGCTTCATCCATCTTGACCGATTCCGCCTGCACTCCGGAGGTCTGGATATAGGCCATCTCGGTGATGCCCTCAAGCCCTTCTCCCATCTCCTCCGGGCTCTTCATCACGCTGATGCCCTTTGTATGGTAGAGGGCACCCGTCTGGGAAAGCTTTTTAAAGGTCGGATCCTTCAGGCTGTAGGCCTTTGTCTGCCCGTCGTACTTCAGGTCGCCGAATTCCTTCGTAAGCTCTTCGGGGGCCTTCGCATCGGAGAGCCAGTTCACCTCGATCCGGCTTCCCCGCTTCAGAAAAGAGCTGATGGGCATCTCCTTTGGCTTGCCGCTCTTGCTGCGGTCCATGGAATCATAGACGGTCAGCTTCTCTCCGTTTATCCCCGTTACGGTCACATAATGAGCAAAGCCGTTGTCCTCATTCACAAGCACTCCGGCTATGCTCCCGGCGCTTATGATCTCGTTCAGCTTATCCGAAAAGTAGGCCTTCATGTTGGCGAATTTTCTCTCTTCCCGCTCATCCGGCATATCCGCGGTAGGGACCTCGAGCACCGAACGGTTCAGCATCACATTCCCGATGCCCTGCTCCGAGAGCTTCTCCAGCAGGAAATCCCCCATGTCAAAGATGCTTCCGGTGGCCCTTTTATCCTTCCCGGCGTACTGGTCCAGCTCCAGCACCAGCCGGTCGTATTCCTCCCGGCTTAAGTCCGGGGCGATGGAAGGGTCATATTTCCGGATCCTCGGCCGGTAGGCGCGCATCTCAAACTGATCCGGGCCTCCCGCGATGTCCTTATTCAATTTCCTTGCAAGGAACTGCTTCAGCATGGCGGTGCCTGCGCAGCAGAAGCAGTTATTGCTCCCCCTCGGCTGCTTCTCGTAGGCCTTATCCATGCCCTTTTCCCGCATAGAGGCCTGATGCTCCGTAAAGGGGATCTCCTTCAGCTCTGCCTTTGTATTCTCCTTCAGCTCCGCCTTCAGCCTGTAATAGGCCACAAGCCAGTCCAGATCTTCGATGAGCTGCGGGCTAACCCCCTCCTTCGGGGCGTAATCCACAACGATGGTCTTTCCGTTCCTCTCTCCCCAGACCTTTCTATAAAAACTGCTCCGGAACTGTACCAGCCGTTCCAGATCCAGAGGCACCGCTCCGTGCCCGGCTTCCCGGATGGCCTGCTCCCTGCGGAGCTTTTCCTGCTCGTTATAGACGGCAAGCCTCGGATCCTCAAATTCCGCTGCCCCCGCCTCCGCGGGCTTCTCTTCCTGCTTCTCCTCCACAGGCTTTTCGGCCTGTTTGGATTCTGCCTTATATTCCTTGATCAGCTCCCCGATCTGCTGCGCGCTCCCCGCATAGAGCTCCCTTTGAAGGACAATGGGGATGACCCTATCCGCTTCCGCGTGGCAGGGATGGGCCTGGATCTTATCCAGCAGCTCCGCCGTCTTCTCCCGGTAGCCTTCCTCCGGCGCTCCCTCCGGGGCCTGCTCCTTCACGGCCTGCTCCCGCTCGATCCGGTACGACAGGTCCGCAAGGAGGAAGAGATACTCCCTCACGGAAGGGGTCACGAAGCCACCCTTCTCCTTTTCCAGCTCCTTTACATAGGCCTTCAGCCCGGAGCGCTTCGCGGTGAGGTACTTTTCCTTTTTCTTAAGATACTCCGCCTGCTGCTCCTTTGTCTCCCGGGGCATCTGATCCAGCTTTTCCTTCTCCTGCAAGGCGCCGTCCAGCTCCTTCGGTATCGCCAGGCGCTCCAGCTCCTTCCGGAAGGCAAGCTCTTTCCCGGACTCGGGGGCCTGCTTCTCCTCCATCCGGCTGCCGTTGGCCTCAAACCAGGCCTTCACCGCCTTTCGCACCACCTCATGCCGGCTGCTCTGCATGATGGTCCCCTTCAGCAGCGGCTTCGCGATGGCGTCAAACTCCTCCAGGCTCCGTAAGCGGATCAGGTTGTTCTGATCGTCCGTCATATAGACCCCGGCATCCATCTCTCCCAGGCCGGTGGAGCGGAAGGCCTGGACCTTTCCGTCCTTTTCCGCCAGATACGTGACCCGCGAATCCGGTCCCTGCTGGCTTTTATCCGCCTGAAACATATTCACGCCGTGGTCCGCCATGCTTAAAATGATCCGTTTCGGATTTTTCACGAGCTGCGGGGTAAAGGCCACGCTGTGCTGGGTATGCATGGAATAAAGCACCGTGGTATTCGCCTCATCCCCCAGGGACATGTAGCGCTTATCCTTCTTCACAAGCTCCGGATCCGCCGGGTCATGGTCGATCTTCTCGTTGTTTCCGTAATTTTCATATCCTCCGGCCACCGGGTCATACTGGATCAGCTCGAAATGGACCTTGTCCAGAAACTCCGGGAATTCATCGGCGATCCACCGCTTAAGCCGCATGGCGCCGAGGCCTGCCGCGACCCCGCCGCGGCTGTGACCCTGGATGATGATGTTCAGCTTTTTGGCCATCTTAAGCTCCACCGGGCTCAGCTCCTTTAAGCGGGCAAACTTATTTGTCAGGGTGGCCTTCCCCAGCTCCAGGATGTATTCCTCCAGATGATCCTCCGAATACTTCCCGATATTCATGCCGTTCGGGCCTCTCAGGGAAAATTTGGTCTTGGTCGCCCCCTTGTCGTTTACGGCCTCCTTCTTGCGGAGGTGGTTCAGGGTTTTGCCCTTGATCTTCTCCTCCACCTTCTGCCCGTAGATCTCCTCCACCTGCCGGTTCTTCTGCAGACGGGTGGCGTTGATCTCCTCGATGCGCTTTTTCGTCCGGATCTTCGGAAGCCAGGTCAGAAGCCTGGTCTTGTTGTACCAGTGGACCTTCAGGTCCTTCTCCCGGTACTCGTCCTGGCCGTACCAGCCCACGAAATCCTTATGCTCCATGCGGGGATAGCGGAAGCCGGAGCCTGCGATGTTGAACTCCAGCACATCCTCTCCGTTTAGGGCAAGCTTCGAACCCGCGGCATGATGCAGCTCGATCTTCTCCTCGTCTTCCTGCCCCGCCTGTTTGATCTTCAGCTCGTCAAAGGCCGCATACCGCTTCCTGCCCAGGTTTTCCAAGATCACCTTCCGGACCGGCCTCTGAAGGTAGTTGGTTCTTTCATCCGCCACCATGGAGGCCTGCTCATAGTAGAGCGCGGCGTCCCTCTTCCTGATCGTATACTGATCCCTCTGCACCCGGGAGAGCTGCTGCTCCGTCACCTGCTCCGGTGTGAGCGCCAGCTGCGGCGCAGGCATCGTCTGCTGTTGCTGCTGTTGCTGCTGTTGCTGCTGTAGTTCCACAGCCTGTTCGTTTGGTTCACCCATATTCTGTCCTTCTTAAAAACTGCTCATAAAGATATCTTCCCCGCGGCACGGGAGTCAATAAAAATATCCTCTCCGGATCTGCTCCGGATCCTTCTCCGGGAATAAATGAGCAGCCAGGTTCGTACTGCGCTCACTCTCCAGGGTAAGGATCACCTTCGCCTCCTCCGGATAGTTCAGATAATAATAGCCTGCCGAATAATGGAGCAGTGCGTAGAGCTCCTTGGCCGCCTTCGGAGACTGGCT
>CACZNS010000316.1 GCA_902782575.1 uncultured Lachnospiraceae bacterium | reverse complement strand
CAGGTTTGACGGTGATGATTCCGTAGATGCGGTATTTAAGAAAGCTGAGACGGCAATGCTCGATAATAAAGAGCTTCTCAGCCGGAGCGCTTATCTCACCAAAGGACACCATGGGGAGGACTGATGAATAATAACAGTGACGAAAGTAATAACGATCAGATCGAAAGCATGGATAACACGAAAGCAAACGCACTCGCGCTGCTTCCTATCATAATATTCCTGTTCATCTACCTCGGAAGCGGGATATATTTTGAATACATACATCCCGTTAAGGGCACCATGGGATTTTACGTCATGTCGGTGGTCGTTGCTTTCGGAATAGCCCTGATCACGGCAATGCTGCAAAATAAAAAGCTGTCCTTTGACGAAAAGATCCGTCTCTGCGCAAAGGGGATCGGTGATGACAACATAACCATCATGCTGTTCATTTTTCTTCTGTCCGGCGCATTCAGCGGGATCGCTTCCGCAGCGGGAGGAGCGGAAAGCACAGCAAATATGCTTCTCAGCGTCATCCCTCCGAAATTTGCGGTTCTGGGGCTGTTTATCATAGCCTGCCTGATCTCTATGGCAATGGGAACCAGCGTGGGCACCATTACCGTATTGACTCCCATCGCGGTTGCCGCTGCCGGCAACGGAGGATTGTCTCTTCCCCTGTGCACGGGAGTGGTGGTAGGAGGCGCGATGTTCGGAGATAATCTCTCCTTCATTTCCGATACCACCATCGCTGCCACCAAAACGCAGGGTGTTCAGATGATAGACAAATTCCGGGAAAACATAAAAACAGCAGGTCCGGCTGCTGCAGCCACTCTGGTGGTCCTTCTCGTCATTTCGATCAGAAACGATCCCGTATCCATCGGAAGCTTTGAATTTAATCCTCTTCTGGCCCTCCCCTACTTTATCGTTCTGATACTGGCTCTTCTGGGGATAAATGTGTTTAAGGTTCTCCTGATCGGTATAATTCTGTTTCTGATCTCCGGTCTTCTATTGGGAAAGATCGATTTTGTAAGCGCTTTTGAGGCCATGGGAAGCGGAACCGCGGGTATGTTTGAAACCATGATCGTAACGATCCTTGTAGCGTCTATCTCAGCTCTGATCCGGGCAGGCGGCGGCTTCAAAGCTCTTCTTGAATTTATCCGCAGGCATTTCCACGGCAAGAAAGGAGGAATGGCAGGGATCTCCCTGCTGACGGCATTTATGGATATCGCCACAGCAAATAATACTGTGGCGATCGTCATCGCCGCACCCATAGCCAGGGATATAAGCAATGAATATGGAGTGTCCGGCAAGACCACCGCTTCCCTTCTGGATACCTGCTCCTGCATAACGCAGGGGATCATTCCTTACGGAGCCCAACTCCTGGTAGCGGCAAGTCTCACCGGACTAAGCAGTGTAACGATCATTCCGTGGCTGATCTACCCTTATCTTCTGATGCTCTTTGTTGCTGTTTCCATTATCCGTGTTAAATAAGAACTAGTATAACGGTTCTTAAATACCTGGACCAATTGCTTTCCTGCTTATCCCGATAGCACGCATCTGAAAGCCTCAGCGCAGCCCGCTATGCCTGCGTTTTCAGATACGCACTCTCGGAAAAGCATTCTTCGCATTAGTCCAGATATTTTGCGACCGTTATACTAGCTGACTTTCGGTGCATTTCCGTACGAGTACATTTTGTCGTAGATCGTCTTCAACTCCCACCAGGATGTACCTCGAACATTCGTGTTCAGGTCTCCGTCGAGCCGGCGTATGCCGTCCTTTATCGCAAAAGAGTTTTCTCCGGGAGTCCCTTTCAGATCGCCCTGTTCATCCTTTTCATAGGTATATTGTCTGATATTATTGGTATCCCGTACCAGCAGATACCAGTGTCCGTTTTTTAACTCAGTATCCAGGATAGCCATCTCATGCCCGAACACTGCAAAATGCATCCCCTCACCCCGTTTTTTTTTTTTTTTTTCATCGTGCAGAAAGATCATTTCACCGGTGCTGTACCGGCCGTCCGGATTATACTCCATCATGGCTTTATTGCATTTCGCCGCATAAGCCGGCAGCATTTTCTTAACCGACTGGATAGCCTCTTCGTTTCCCGTATAGTTCACCGGCTCATAACGAACCTCTCTTCTATTAAATTGGGAAAGGATCTCCTGAGGGCTCATTCCCTCCTTGAAAAAATCATACAGCCCATCAATGATGCTGGAAGGATCGATCAGATCCGTGCCATCGCCGACATCCGGAGCATCGGAGTAAAGATTCTGCCTGACCCTCTCCACCACGGTCTCCACATCCGGAATATATAATTCAAATATCTTTTTTTCCAATTCATTCAGCTGCTCTGGAGATACGTTCTTCAGACCTGTAAGAATATTATTTTTTCTTTCTTCCAGCTGAATTCTTCTGATCTCATTCATCTGAGTTATATATTTCCGCACGATAGCCAGCACCTGTTTTTCCCAGTCATCCGGCCCTTCGCCCGGTTTATGGGTGATTTTTTTGATCTCATCCCAGATGTCATAATGTAAAGACGAATGTACGCCGCTTAAAATACTTCTCATCCGGTACTCGTCCAGGATATTTTCATCCACCGGCGAATCCTCCAGGATCGGTCTGTCATGCTCCCAGCAGTCCTTTCTGCCGGTAAGATGCATCAGAATCTTCGGTGATGTCCCTCCGGATATTTCACGGACCAGGCGCTTCAGTTCTCCCGTTTCAGGATCTACCTGAAAAGATTTATGCTGCGCACCTGTGGAAGCATATGCTTTTTCCAGAAGCTGTATCCACATGCAGTCATGAGCAACACCATTCAAATCATAATCTTTCCTGACCTTGATATAGACCGGACGGAGCGTAACCTCCGGACGCTTCATATCCTCCTCTGTATCCACCCTGCGGTTGTTTTCATCAAACCCCATGTAGAGTCTCACCAGTACATTTCCGTCGCCGGCATCATAAAACATATTCATGATGCCCTCCGGATTGGAGCGCATAAACGCGGTAACCGCCGACATAAAGTAACAGTCTCCCACATAGCCCTGCTTGATATCATTCAGGTTCGGTTTGTGTGTGAAGAGAGGGATGTCCTTTACATTACTTTCCCTCAGATCCTCTTCACTGTTCATCGTATAGATCGCAGGCTGCTCCATGGCAGCCGCCAGTTCGGCATCCGTTATCCCGTTCGGATTATCCTTGTCCCTGAG
This sequence comes from uncultured Lachnospiraceae bacterium, assembly GCA_902782575.1. Taxonomy (GTDB): domain Bacteria; phylum Bacillota; class Clostridia; order Lachnospirales; family Lachnospiraceae; genus NK4A144. The sequence continues at coordinate 12,967 of CACZNS010000316.1, read as the reverse complement.
CTTTCCCCGTCCCAGAGGATAGATTTCCGTCATGATATCGAGCAGCCCCCGGGTGACAGCATCTTCGAAATTGACTTTTTTCATCTTTCTGAGAGCCCGTTCCATATCCTTCTGGAATTTATCGAGGAACGCCATCTCCATCTCGGTTGTGTCTGTCGTTACGATATACTTGATCTTTACATAGTGTTCCATCGCCGTAAGGGCAGTCTGAAACTCCTCCGGATAATCGTTTTCATGTCCCTGCAGTGCTGCCCTGATTTCCGCCGCCCGTGCCTTCAGTGCATCCTTATCCCTGTCTTCGTAGTAATTTGTCAGATCTATGACAGGAACCTCCTCACTTCCCTTCTGCAGGAGAATAGGCGTATTCTCCTGATGTTCCGTTATCTGGGCAGGGAGCATCTGCAGTTTCTGCACAGCTTCCTCATATTTTTCTTCTCCGTGAACAAGTTCTCTGTCCGTACGATGTTTTTTGTTGATATAATCAAAAAGGGTACCGACAGCCCAGTTGATGATCCCGCCACCTTCTCCCTTGGAAGTGACAGCCCAGTCAAACTGGTTCGTGTAATGCCTTGCCTGTGCCTTCAGATCCTGAAAATCAAAGCCCTTCTTTTCCGCATCGGCTCGAAGCTTTAACATGGCATCCATCGTACCATCGTTTTCGTCTGTTTCGAGTCTTTGTTCCTCTGCCTTAAGGTCTTCGTTGTTTTTATCTTCTTTCAGTGCTTTCCTGACATTCAACAGGCGTTTTCTCTTCCAGAGGACCACAGCTCTTGCCGCAAGAACATCCAGAACCTCGGAAACCTCCGAGTCCTTGCATTTCTTGGAAAGGGCACAGATCCGGTCCCGATTAAGATAGATCCCATAATCGGAAAATCTGTCGGTGGTAAGAGTTGCGATAAGATCCTTTGCCTCTTTTAGGGGATCGCTTTTTTCTTCTTTTTCTTTATATTCAGCATTTTCCGGAGATTCCTGGGGCATAAGGACGTACGGAGACTTTCTGAGGTTCCTTAAGCCCGTCATTTTCTCCTTATATTCCGCCAGATCCTGCTGATACCTTTCCTTACACAGATTAATCTTCTCCTGAGTGAGTCCGGTATCGATGGCACCTCCCTGCGTCAGTTGTCCGATGGTAAGCAGATCCTCCTGCATCCGCTTCACGCAGGCGAGCATATTGATGGCGGTATCCGCCAGGACTATCTGAAAGTCAGACTGCTCCAGGTAATAAGAGCTCTTACTTTTCTCACGAAGCACCCCCACCTGCTCGATCACTTCACACTGATCCATAAGCTCAGGCAGAAAAGCAAGATCCTTGTCGGGATTTCCTGTCAGACTGCAGGCCTGAAGGTTGCGGGCATGTCCGACTATACCGAGATTTCCTTTTACATCGATATGCCTCTCCCGCCAGATGAAATCATCCATCCGGGCTGCAAGACCTCTTTCTTCCAGTTCTTTTCTGCGCTTTCTCAGCCTGTCCTGAAGAGAGAGCTTTTCCTTGCGGACCCCGCTTTTTTGCAGGGCTGCCTTCAGACTTCTCACAGTCCCGTTTTTGATATGATCATCAGCTTTGTTTAAGAAGATCGCAAGTCCTCCCTGTGACTGCCAGATCATTTCCGAGAGATTCTGCTGCGCAGCAGTTGTTTTTGTCTTGGATCTGACCCCGATCTCCCTGTTCTCATGGGTTCTGTAATACTGGTCCGTCATGACTGCCTTTTTGAGCCTGTAATGCGTTACGACTGCATTCGCTTTTCCGAAATACTGTTCAAAGGAGATCCTTAATTCTTCCGGGAGCATGGCATAAATATCCGAATAAGCTGAAACGAGGTACTGGATCCCGCTGAACCTTTCGCTGAGTTTTTCAAGTGTCTCGGCGTTTTCCGCTGTTTTTTTGTCCGATTTCAGATCCAGACGTTCCAGATCCTGGCTCATAAATTCATGTATACAAAGCTGGAGAATCATTCTCCGTTCACCGCTTATAAAGTTTCTTAACAAAGTCGCATTATTGCGGGTACTGTTTTTCATGAATGAGGAAAGGGCAATGAGCGTGGGAGAAGAAAAGTTGATACGGTATCCTGTTTTTTTTGCGGCAGACACAGCTCTGTCCTGCATCTTTTTTCTGCGTTCACTCTCGCATTTTTCCAAAGCCTTCGCATTTTTGTTCTTCTGCCACAGCTGGGTTCCTCTTTTGGATATCTGCTTTTTTCTTTCTTCCCTTGTGTAAACATCCTTAAAGTCATCCGCAAAAGATCCAAGGGTCTCTGCTTCCATTCGCCTTGTGTTTAACTCTCCTGTGATCCCCTGCAGATATCCGGACATGATCTGCTGCTTCTGTCCGGCATTTTCGGCTGCGTTCAGCGTCTCCGTTGTGATCTGCCAGGCCTGCGTATGGTTCATAAGCTGCTGTGAACTATCGTTTCCGTTTGTTACGAGATAATTCTTTTTTGGCATAACATGACCTTTCCAGTGTTTTTATTTTTTCTTTACAGGCGCCGCCCACACTGCCTTTCCGTCTGCTCCGACTCTGATCTCACAGTCACAGTTATTGCAGCGATATACATTCTGCTTATTCTTATTGTCCGCAAAAATCTTGAAATCCGTTTCGCTTTTCTTTCCACAGTTTGGACAATAAATCTCCAAACCCTTTGCGAATCCCCAGTCCTCCTTGAAACCTCCGGATACCGCCGCAAGATCATCATCATTCAATGCATTTCTCATTTTTTCATCCGACATATTATCGTTCTCCTTCGTTCAGTTTTGCTCGTAAAAAAATTTCTCATTAATATAATACGAAGCACTGCGGTAAATGGGCAATTATTTGTTTCTCAGCTCCCCTTCAGGATCTCCGACCTCCAGCTTTCCGTCAAACGCTCAACGGTCCATGCGGCATTTGCGGGACTGGTAGACGGAAGACAAACGGCAGGCCGGCCGGTTTTTATCTCGGAAAACTTCCGGTAATACTTGTAAGCTGTTTTCCCGTTTACAAAAATCTTCCTGATGTCTGCCTGCTTCAGTATAAGATCCAGATCATTCGCGGATACATTTTTAATGCTGGAATCAGCGGATCCTGTTATGTCACAGGATCCGATCACATCCCAAAGAGCAATGTGATTCCGCAAAAGAAAGGCTTTTTTCTCATCGATATTCTGCGGCACAGCCGTATCAAAGACTGCTGCCGTAACGTTCCAGAACCGGTTCCGGGGATGTCCGTAAAAGAACCCCTCTTCCCGCGACTTTACCGAAGGGAAGCTTCCCAGGATCAATATTTTTGAATTTCGGTCATATACCGGCGGTATCGGATGAAGGATCATTCTGTATGCCGGTCAGTCCTCTTTGTGCCAGTGCCAGAAGAAAAAGCCCAGAAGGAATACATATATGCTCACAGCATAAAAGAACGTAAACGCCAGCAATGATACGGGTATTTCCTTTTCTCTTTTTTCCATTTTCATTTCTCCTTTTTTCTGTTCTGCTCTCCGTCCAGCAGCTGGTGCAGCAGACGGTATAATTCCCCGGCATCCTTATCGCTAAGATGAAAGTCTCCGCCGGCAAGCTTCGCGGGTATATCCTTGCACTTTTCTTTCAAGGCATCCCCTTCCGGTGTGATGCTTATCACCGTGATCCGCTCATCCTCCCGGGACCGCCCCCTTGTAACATACCCCATTTTCTCAAGCCTTTTTAAAAGAGGAGTAAGGGTCCCTGCGTCTAAATGGAGTATACTTCCCAGCTGACCTACATTCAGGCTTTCATGCTCCCACAATGCCATAAGCACCACATACTGGGTATAGGTCAGACCCAGCGGTTTCAGGAAAGGCGTATAACTGCTCACGATCTTCCTGCTGCAGGCATATAGAGGAAAACACAATTGATTTTTCAGTAAAAGCTGTTCATATTCCTGCGCCATTATCATACCTCATGCCGATTCACCTTTTGGAATATCATATTTTGCGCAATATGCCTTGTCAAGAAAAAGCTCTCATCCGTATGCAGCACCTGTCCGGACACTCCGCCTGTATCATAACGGAGCAATGATGATCTTTCTCAATTCACCCGCCTCCCGGGGCTGAGGGTCATCCTCCCAGATAAATCTGTCCAGAGGATACCAGCCTTCCGGATCCTCCAATTTGCCAAACGCCATATAGTACTCACATTCCTGCTCTGCGCTCTCCTTTTCTCCGCCGGACATACTCCTTAAAAGACGGTATGTATCCGGATAAAAGGCTTGCTCGACATATCCTCCGAGAGTATCTATGGATGTATCGTAATCCCAGTAGAACAGACCGATCTTTCTCCCCCCAAGCTCCGGCTGCGCCAGCTTTTCGGCGCCCCTGCGGATAAGATCCTCTTCCGATAGTCCTGTCCGTTTCACGTATATGTTACCGTCCCATAATGCTCTGACCCTGTATATGATCTTTTCTCCCTCTCCCGCAGCCTGCTCCTCATAAAAGAAAGCCCTGGCCGCAGCCATTTCAAGGCCGTCCAAAAGCTCCGTAAATGAATGAACGCCATAGAGTATAGCGGAAACCCTGCCCCTTATTTTTTCAGATCTTCCTATCTCAAGCGGCAAAGGTTTCTCCCGGCGTTCATATCTCTCATCATAAAATCTGATATTTACCAGATGCTTGCCGTCTGCATAAAGGGCTCCCCCATCATTCGAAGCATACCGGAACTCAAGTTCACGTCCATCGTTCAGTTTCCCCTTCAGCTCCAGAGCCAGCCGTGTCTTTCCCATATCGCACAGTACCGGAAAAACCGCATCAAAGCTCTTCTTATAATACAGCCAGGATATTCTGGGATCCTGCTTCCAATACTCCTGCTGTGAAAGGGCCTTTCCGTCATCCGGATAAAGGAAAAGCAGACCCTTTCTTCTGACCTTTTCCCGTGAAAAATGATTTTCAAAAAAGCTTTCCGGCATACCGCTTCCATCCTGCAAGGACATTTGATAATCAACGGCCCACTTGTCAAACGGTTCTTTGTTACTCTGACCGTACAGCTCGGACCGGATATATCCCTCCCCAAATCTGTCCGAGCGGGCAGGTTTCCCGTCTTTATCCCAGGTCTCATGTATACGGATCTCCTCGTACAGATCACGATTGATCTCTATACTGTAGACTGCCTCAAATCTTTCGGGCTTCAGCATTATCTCATCCTCCGGTTTTCAGGACCACATTATGACTTCTGTTTCTGATCAGGCCCTTGAAGCTCTTCCGCCTCCCATTTATCCGCCTTCTCCATAAATTCCAGAAAGCTTTCCTCATTCATTCCTCCGGCTTTCCAATACTCAAGGCAGTCCGACAGATCCTGCCCTTCCCCGAGCATTTCAAGAATATGCCGCTCCGCATCATTTTGAGGGCATTCCATACCCATCCGTTCGTACATTTTCTTCCACGGACTGTTGTTGCCGGAAAACCCGTTTTTCTCTTCCTGCAGCCTTTCCATTTAAGCCACCACCCTTAAAATGCTCTGTGCGTTATTCATACATGCAGACCGCCAGTCTCTCCTGCGGGTCTATCCATGATTCCTGCGTAACCTCATGTATCCTGTCGCCATCCATATAAGTTCCGATCAGAAACGGAGACGCCGGATCATGCAGCCTGTTCCGCGCATATATTACTGCCGGTTCTGCATTTGCATAACAATATCTGCAAAGGTGCATACAGGTATTATAAGCTCCTATATCGCAGGACAGATAGCAGGCACACTCAGCTCTGGCTCCTTTCTTCTTGGGTGGGGTCAGTCTGTTTCCGATCGCTTTTTCGTAATCGCTGATCTTCATACACCCGCTGCAGTCAGCTCCATATCCGGCGAGCTCATCCCCTTCCGCACAGGCCTTAACGATCATCCCGCATTCCGAAGCGATCTTTATGATCTCTTTTCCTATCATTAGCCTGTCAGCCTGTGAAACCTCTCTTACCTCCGGGAAATTTATCCTGACCTTTGGATAAAGATCGATAAAACTGATCACTGCCGTTTTCGTATAGCCCTTCAGGCTTTCCGCTATCTGCCGGAATGCGTGTAAATGATACTCTGACGTATATTTATCCGACAAAAAGATCGGATCATACCTCCAGCCGACCGAATCTGTTCCCACTGATTTCGATAATGTCTTAAAATCCTCTATCAGACGATGTTTATCGGGAACGTTTGGCTCAATATCCCGGCCATAGGGAGTCAATGTCACGAACCAGTATTGGCCGAAGTCTTTCAATAAATCCATATAAGGAAACATGGGCGCCGGGTTCTTGGTACAGAATCCTATCACATCCACAACGGATGGATCCAGCCTGTATTTACTCACCTGGCTCGGATTGTATGGATTACGGACACAGACAAACCCTTCTTTTATTCTGTTGGAAAACCATTCGGCGTAGAAAGCGGGGATATCCGTTCTTTGACCTGTATTTATTATCATCGGATGATGGTATCAATCCCTTTTTTCAATCTCTCAAGGCCTTCTTTGCAGATCGTCTTCGGACAGGCAAGGTTCATTCTTAAAAAGTGCTTTCCTGCATCACCGTACACCGCGCCTGTGGACAGATACAGTCCTGAACTTTCCCGGATATGCCCTGCGATCTCAGAGCTGTCACCCGGCAGCGCGCTGACATCGATCCAAAGGAGATAGGTGGCATCGCTCTCTACGGCAAAAATACCGGGAATCTCTTTTTTCATATAAGAAGCGGCAGTCTTTTTATTTTCAGATACATAAGCACAAAGTTCGTTAAGCCAGTCTGCTCCTTTTTCAAATGCGGAGATCGCAGCTACCGTCGCAAAGCAGCCCGGCTCGGCTATCTCATCGGTATTCAGTGCTCTCCACACCTTATGCCGGAGATACGGGTCCGGCACAGACACGGCTGCCGTATGGATCCCGGCCAGATTAAATGTCTTCGTAGGTGTTATGCATGTTGCGCTGATATCCCGGCAGATATCAGAAATCGCCGCAAAAGGGACATATTCCTTTCCGGGCTCTGTAATGTCACAGTGGATCTCGTCGGAGATAACGGTAACATGATGCTTGTACGCCAGCTCTCCCACATGCTTTAAGGTATCCCTGTCCCAGATCTTTCCGATGGGATTATGAGGATTGCAGAGGATCATCAGGCTTGTCTGAGGGTCTGCCAGCTTCTTCTCCAGGTCCTCAAAATCCATGGAATAGCTGCCGTTCTCATAGACAAGCGGATTTTCCAGCACCCGGCATCCGTTATTTTTGATGCAGCCGAAAAAACCGTTATATACGGGCGTCTGGATCAAAACATTCTCATTCGGAGTTGCCAGCTTTCTGACCATCGAGGAAATCGAAGGGATCACACCGGTACAGAAGATCAGCCAGTCCCGGCTCATCTCAAATCCGTGCCTGTCTCTCCACCAGCCTATATACGCGTTGTACCATTCATCGGTCACTTCCGTATACCCGAACACACCATGCTCCAGGCGCTCTCTCATGGCTTCCATCACTTCCGGCGCGGTTTGGAAATCCATATCCGCCACCCACATGGGCAGTTCATCCTTCCCGACATTCCACTTGAGTGAATCCATACCTCTGCGATTGATGGTTTTATCAAAATCGTAATTCATGCTCATCCCCTTTTCCATTCCGGACGGGAAGATTCTGTTTCAATGTTTTCGCAGATGATCTTCGTCCGGTCCGGATCAACCGTATCCTTTTCCATGATCAGCTCTCTTATCTTCGGCGCCCTTATCGTGCCTCCGCCCGGATTAAACACACTGTCAATCTCACTTATAATATCAGCATCAACTCTAGAATACTCAAAGGCCAGTGTGGTATTCACCAGCTTACAGTTTTTTATGTTCAGGTTATCTATGTAACACATTCCCTGAAGACTCTCGATCGTGCAGTTGATGAGCGTCAGGTTTTTCGCATTCCACCCAAGGTACTCTCCGGAAATGAAGGAATCATATACCGTGATATTTTCACTGTTCCAGAAAGCATCCTTTGTAAGCAGACGGGAATTCCGGATCACAGCATTTTTCACCCCGTCAAAGGAATAATTGCCGTCCAGCATGAGTCTTTCGATTTCCAGTCCCTCACAGTTCATGGCGAAGTAATCGCCCCTTGCGGTTACATTTTCCAGCTTTACATCGCTGCAGCTCCAAAGCGTCTCCTTTGCATTTGTAAAGGTCACATCCGCCAGGGACAGGTCGCGGCATCTCCTGAAATTCTTCGGCGCCTGAATGAAGGAATCCCTCACGGAAATATGGTTTGTATACCATACGCCGGCTCGTGCCGTCTCAAACCATGTGCAGCCCTCCGTTTTTATATCCTCACAGTACCACAGCGGATATTTCCATCGAAACATGGAGTCCTTCAGTTCGATCCCCCTGCACTCCTTTAGCGGGGACTCTCCTTCCTCAAACACACAGTCGATGATTCTCAGATCGTGACTTCCAAACAGCGCTCGCTCGCCTCCCAGATTCTGCTGTATGATTTCCTTCATGCTTTGTTATCCTCTTTAGCTTTTCCGGATCCGGAAGTAAGCGTCCGCATCCATATCGTCTGTCTGCCGGCTTGATCCATTACATGCTCGCTCTAACAATATCGATGACTTCATTGCGTGACAACGTCTTGTAGCCGCCTTCCAGCAGGAAGGTCGCATCAGCTATCCCCTCAAGCATATCCTCTGTCACTCCAAGCTCTTTTGCGCTTAAAACGACGCCGATTTCTTTCATCCATGCTTCCATAGCGGCAAGCCCGGCTTCAGCAGCTGCCTCATCGCCCATGCCCTCTGTCTGAATGCCCCATACCTCTTTTGCAAACCTTGCAAATTTCGGAAGCCCGTATGGCATGATATGCCTGTAATAAGGAAGCGAAACTGCCGCAAGCGTCATTCCGTGTGTGGCATCCGTATAAGCTCCGATTGCCTGACCGATCATATGAACTTCCCAGTCCGTGGTCTTTCCTTTTGAAATCAATGTATTCAGGGCCCATGTGGCCGCCCACATCAGATTGCTCCTTGCTTCATAATCCTCCGGATTCTTTACCGCAATGCGGGAAGCATGAATAACGGACTTCATGAGTGCCTCTGAAAGATAATCACTTGTATTGTCATCTTCTCCGGAAAAATACTGTTCGCAAATATGGTTGAAGATATCATAAATTCCGGCAACCATCTGATACTTCAGCACCGTAAATGTGTATTTCGGGTTCAATATGGAAAACTTGGGCATCACATTATCACCGAACACATGCCCGATCTTCTTTTTCTGTTCATGATTTGTGATAACGGAACCGCCGTTCATTTCAGACCCCGTACCCACCATGGTAAGAACGCTTCCAACGGGGATGATACGGTTATCTACATCCTCCATTCGAAGATAATACTTATCCCACGGATCCTCTTCGCACCATGCCGATACAGACACGGCCTTTGCATAATCGATCGTCGACCCGCCGCCAACCGCAAGGATCAGATCAACATCATTATCCTTTGCGATCCTGCAGCCTTCATAAAGCTTCTGAACGGTCGGGTTAGACATGACCCCCGGATCTTCAAACACCTCTTTTCCGGCATCCTTCAGCGCCTTAATGACTTCATCGTATATCCCGTTTTTCTTGATCGAACCGCCTCCGTAGGTAAGCATGACCCTGGATCCGTAGTTTTTAAGTTCATCCTTCAAAAAGCTGATCGCATCATCTCCGAAGTATAATTTTGTCGGATTCGAATAACTGAAATTTCCTAACATTTGATATCCTCCTGTTCTTTTGAAATCATAATACCGCCAGAAACGAGAGCTCCGGACTCGCCGGGTTTCATAAGCGTAAGTTTTTTACGTTATTCCCTTTCTTTTCTCTGATCAAAATGATTCCAGATATCCTCCAGGGATGAAGTTATCTCCGGCTTGTATTCACCCATGAAAGGATCATGCTTCCTGATCAGTTCCGGATGGATTTCCTTTTTGTTGCCAAAGATCGCAAGACCCGCTTTTGTATCAAGCATACCCGCAGGCTTCGGCAGCTGTATTTTCAACATATCGTTAATGATATCAACATAGCCTTGGTATTGCTCTGTTATTTTTTCCTTATGTGTTTCGTACTGACGCTCATATCCGGCCAGTTGGGCAGTCACATCAAAGGTTCCGTTCTCGTGCCGTTTTATCCCGCTGTTATCAGCGGTTTTTACCTCAACAAATTTAAGCAGTCCCGCCCCGGTATTATATAAGAGCCAGTCGCATTTCCTGCCGTTTCCGTCATTTATCCTTATTTCCCTGTCAAGCACGATCACCTTGTCTTTTCTGTCGTACACCGGGAAGAACGCCTGAATGATCTTTCTTTCGGCCTGTTCACTCCCATTGGATGTATAACCGTAACACTTTTCTATCATTGAATCAAAATCATTTTCCCAGCCAGACTCAAAGACTTTTTTTATATCCACCATCCTGCTGGTTTCATTCTCATCAAATATTTTAGCGTTAGCCTTATAGCATCGGCCGGAATATTCCATAAGACGGTTTGCTCCGACATAGAAATCAATCTTATCTACCCTTACAGCCATGAAGATCTGTCCGGTCATAATACGGGGATAAAGCAAAGACTTAAATATCCGGCCTTCGTACGAATCCACATCCAAAAGTCTGGATATTATTTTTCTGTCAAGGCATCTTTTAAACTCACTCATACTATACCTCCGGTTCCTGACATCCTCTGCACATTCGTCCTGACTGCGCATTCAACAAGGTCTTCCTCATTATAAATCCTTGCTGTTTCATGTTCAACCTTCCTTATCCGACACTCGTATCCTTAAAAGAAGATTGCTTTGAGTAAGCTGTGTAACCGGATCCTGCCCTGTTGGATCGGAGAAAAGGCTGTTTCTATTCATAATAACTCCAGGATTCCGTTGTCATCAACTTTCTTCAGCTTTTCAGAAAACTCTCCTATGTCCAATTCATAAAAAGCATCGGGCTTTTCGGTATGTATTGGAAGGATTCCCTCTTTCGGAGCGATGGTCAATATCATTTTGGCAATATCTTCACAAGTGGCGTGTCCGCTCGTATGTTTTTCAAAAATCCTGTCCTTCTTCCACCCGTGATATAAAGCACCCAGCTTTTCATTATAACAGTCCGGATGCTCTTCTTTGTTTATATATCCATCCCACATTGAATATATCAGGAGCGGATCATATCCCTTGTTCTTAAAGTAATCTATCCGCTTTTTATAACCCACGGATGTCCCGATAAGCATTACAAACCCGTGCTTTTCCATATATTCCAGCTGAGTCATTCCAAGCTTTGGATTGTAGAAATCCATCCCCTCCAACACATTGGCATTAAAAAAACCGAATCCATATTTATCCTTTCCCGCATCTTTCCTATATACCTTAAGCTGCTCATACACATAAGGATTTACAAAAAGCTTTCTTCCTTTTTTTCCTCTGCCGTTCACAGCCCAAGCCGCATTTGCAAACGAGGCAAGACTTTCCATATTGGTTGATGAGCATATCAGAAAAGCGTACTTGTTTTCCGGTTTTCTAAGTTCTTCGCAAGCCTCCTTTTGCAGCTCTTTCTCCGTTAAAACCTTTTCATTCATCCTGCTCAGCATCGTACCTTCAATTATAAGGATGTCCGCTTCCCTGCCCCTCATACCGTCCCTGACCCTGTCGAATAAATCCTTTCCAAGCCTTCCGTGCGTACGAAAATCTCCCGTGTGTACGATAATCCTGTGATCATTCTTTGACTCTATGATAAACAGATACGCATCATAGGCCGAATGATCCACCATGATCGGGGTAATGAGAAAATCACCTATTTCAAAATCCTTTCCGTCCTCGATATCGATCTGCCTGCTCCTGTCGTTAAGTATCCTCCTGCAATTCTCATGATAACTCCTGTCTTCCTCGCTCAGATCATCGAAAGAAAGCAACGTATCATGAATATTATTGAGGATCTTCCTTGCGGTAACTCCCATGCCGAGCATGACAGGCTTACCATCCACATCTTTTTCAGGGACATGGTCAATAAGTCCCACATGATCCCCGTGATAATGCGTAAAGAGAACAGCGTCACATTTCGCCTTCTGCATCATCTCTATCATTTTTCCATCGGTGGATTCCCCCGGAGCAGGATTCAGCTCCGAGCCAAAATCAATGAAAATATGGGTATTTTCCGTATATATTTCCGTAATGCTCCCGCCTATCTGATGAGAACCACGATGAAGCTTGATCTTTAACATATATCCTCCAGAAATCCACAATTTTTATTTTCCATTATTTCATCAAACCTCAATGTAGCGATCCCGGCATTCTTTTTACCATCCATAATCAGCTTCCGGTCTTTACAGATCAAATATACTCATCTGCGTATACTCATCCGGCAATTCCTGCATAAAGCTGAAACACTCATCCGGAGTAGATAGTATCCCATTATCCTTGCAGATTCTCCGGAATAGCCCCATCAATTCTTTTGCATTCGGGCTTGGCAGTTCATACGCATTCCCATACCGTTTGATGTACCGTTCCTTCATTCCCGGAAAATACTTATCAAGTGCCGCATAGTAGTACTCCCTGTCTCCTTCTCGAAGCGTCAGCCCCATACCGAAATCAATAACCCCCTTTACGCCCACTCGTACACACTCATTCAGGATCGCGGTGATATTATTCTCAGTATCATTGATAAAAGGCAGGATCGGCGTAAGCCAGACAATCGTCGGAATGCCCTTTTTTTGCATTTCTTCCAGCACTTCAATCCGATGCTTGGTATTGCAGACATTCGGCTCCAATATCCGGCACAGATCATCATCGTAGGTTGTAAGTGTCATCTGCACCACGCATTTTGCTGAACGGTTGATCTCAGAAAGCAGGTCGATATCCCGAAGGATACGGTCGGATTTTGTCTGAATCGCGACCCCGAAACCATTTTCCCGAATAATCTCCAGACATCGCCTTGTCAGTCTTAAGTTTTCTTCACAGTGCATATAAGGATCCGACATCGCGCCTGTTCCGATCATGCACTTTTTTCTTTTCGACTT
>CACZNS010000315.1 GCA_902782575.1 uncultured Lachnospiraceae bacterium | reverse complement strand
GCAGATACATCGTGATCCACGGATTCAAAGCGATGTATTATCTGGGAAGTGAGGAAGCCGAATGGCAGGAAACGGAACGGTTTATTGACAGGATCGCACCTGCGGCACAGAAGAATGGGATAACAATCTGCATGGAGAATCTTTATGAGGGCAGCGGCGGGCATCTGACCGAGGGGCCCGGCGGAAATGCAGATAAAGCGGCGGAGAGAATAGACAGAATAAATGATAAATATGGGACGGAGGTATTAGGCTTTTGCTTTGATATAGGGCATGCAAATCTGATCGGACTGGATTTTGAAAAGTTTATTGTAAAAATGGGTTCGCGGCTGAAGGTCCTTCATTTACATGATAATGATGGTGTATCGGATCTGCATCAGATGCCATTTACTTTTACAAAGACAAGGGAGAATTCCTGCTCCACAGATTGGCCGGGTCTGATCAAAGGGCTAAGGAGTGTTGATTATCGGGGGGTTCTGAGTTTTGAGACAGCTCCTGTCCTGAAATCATTTCCGGATGCCATGAAACCGAAGGTTCTTGAGTTTATTGCCGAAATCGGAAAGTATCTGGCCGGAGAAATAGCGGCTTAAAAGGAGAGATGAATGAAACTGATAGAGGATACAACAGATATTTATCGCCATCTTCAGGACGACCGGTCTCGTTTTTTGTTTGAAAAACGAGCCTGTTTCAGTCTGACCGGAGATGAAAGATATATAGATGATATTATAGATGATTTTCTTCTGAACGATGCAATGAGCCGGATGATGGAAAGGATGATTGCACTTGCAGATAAACTGATCATCTGGGGAGCAGGCAATGACTATTATACATTAAAAAGGCGCTATCCTTCGCTGGACTGTGCTTACTTTTGCGATAAGGATCCTGTAAAGAGGCAAACAGGAGAACTGTTCGGGCGTCCGGTGATCTCTCCGGAGGAGCTGTTTTCGGATTATCGGGATTACTATGTGGCGGTCAATTCCGCAGCATACAATCAAGAGATGCTGGATCTGCTTAAAAGTCATGATTTTCCGGAAAATCACATCCTAAATCCAGGAGAGTGCTATCAGAGTATTTGTAATTTGCAGTATTTTGAGCCAGAAATCATTCAGCCGGTTTCCGATGAAGTATTTGTGGACGGTGGCACCTACGACGGATCAACATTCCGTAGATTTGCTGAATGGTGCAAAGGGGATTATAAGAGGATATATGCTTTTGAGCCGGATGGGGAAAATTTTGAGCGCTGCAAGCAAGCGTTGGTCTCTGACCCTGTCAGGAATGTAGATCTGATGAATCGGGGGCTTTGGAGTGGGGAGACGGAGCTTAATTTTGATTCTTCCGGGACTCAGGGATCACAGATCAGCGAAACAAAAGGTAGTATTACGATCCGGACAGTATCAGTGGATTCTGTGGTAAGACAGGAGGACAGAGTCACTTTCCTGAAGTTGGATGTGGAGGGAGCAGAACTGGAGGCATTGAAAGGCGCGAGAGATACGATACTCCGCTGTCATCCCCGTATGACGATCAGTCTGTACCATAAACCGGAGGATATTTTTGAACTGCCGGGATATGTGCTTTCGCTTTGCCCTGATTATCGCTTTTACATTCGACATTATCAGCTGAGTAGATTTGAGACGATCTTATATGCATTGTGAGGGCGGAATAGGTACGAATCGGATATCTACGTAAAGAAATAGATATTTTACAAAAACATTGGAACGTGGTATTTTCATTTCAATCTGATCAGGGAACTGCCGCAGGGCATCAGGGCATATCGCCCGAAATTTTCAAGAGATAACAAAGATATTGGATAATCTGTTCAAGCTGTCGGGCGGAGAATACGCCATAGTGGATTACTAATGATTCATACATGAATGATCACAGCGTTGAAGTTCTGAGATAATACGGGTATAATAAAATTATCTGTATGAATGCAGATTTAGTTGGTAGAAAGCCGGAGGTGGATATGTCATGATGAAAGGGTATTCGGTCATGGGCATATGATCGGATAGTTATTCCTGTCATCCGGAATACGGCTGAAACAGATTACACAGAAGGGGCTTACAGGAAACATTGAATACGGCACTTTTATTATCCGGTGGAAAAGGAAGCAGGATTGGCAGTGAGGTACCGAAGCAGTATCTGCTGGTTGGCGGGAAGATGATCATCATAAGATCTTTGGAAACGCTTTGTGCTCATCCTGATATCGATGCGGTCCAGATCGTAGCGGAAGAGGAGTGGAAAGACAAGGTCTCAGCCGCTTGTACGGCACTTGCCGGAGGCGAGAAGCTGAAGGGGATCTCTGAACCCGGCAGGAACCGACAGGAATCGATCCTGAACGGTCTGAAGGATATTTCCGAATATGCGGACGAAAATGACGTTGTGCTTGTCCATGACGCTGCCAGGCCGTTTCTCACGGCTCAGATGGTCACAGACTGTCTGAAGGCGATAGAGGGGCATGAAGGTGTTATGCCGGTGCTTCCGATGAAGGATACGGTGTATTTCAGTGAAAACGGAACGAAGGTAGACGCGCTGCTGAACCGGAATTGTATCTTTGCTGGGCAGGCACCGGAAGCATTTCTTTTCGGAAGATATCTGAGGGCGAATGAAGCACTATATCCGACCTGGATCCTGAAGGTGAACGGCTCTACAGAGCCGGCTGTTATGGCCGATATGGACGTTGTGACGATCCCGGGAGATGAGCGGAATTTTAAGATCACAACAGCTGAGGATCTGGAGCGGTATGAGGAATTGATCCGGGAGAAAGAAGCGGGTGATAGTAACATTCGTTCCGATCGGAAGTAAATCAATACGATTGATATAATTTCGAGTGAAATAAAAAGCGTTTATTTTGCAGTGGTGTCGAAAATGAAAAAGCAAATGATACTATTATAGGTGATATATAAGACAGTTGATTGAAAAAGGATGATAATCGGAAGTTATAATATCGAATGATACAACAATTTCATGATCGGAAGAAGGAAGAAGTGCGGAACGCACTTCTTTTTTTTGGTTTAAAATCCGAAAAAAGATTCATCCGGGCGGAAAGAAAAGGATTAAAAAACTATAAAATAACATAAATGAATAATAAAAATAACACGGATAGCAGTTATAGAAAAATGAAAGCAGAAAGAGCCGCTCGATAAATAATCATAATCAAAAATCATAAAAATAAGGATAACATAAAGTTGATTCGGAATATAAAAACATATGAACGTAAAAATGAATAATAACAGGACGGATAACACAACGAACGTCATGGAAAAGGTGTCCGGAAAAAGAAAAAGGGAACAAAAATGACCTGGAAAGAGCCGAGAGAAAACATGAGTGATAGAAACAGATCAAGGTCAGAAGACTGATCATAACGTGATCGGTAAAAGTGACAGGAGGATGGAAGAGACAAACGATATAATAATGGTCGTATACGTAATGAGGCCAAAAAAGAACATCCATTCTTATTTTGAAGTCGTTGATTTAGACAGTGTTTTCGCTATTCTGGTTGAAATACAAAACATAGACAAAGTAAATAAAAAACAATTGGTTTTGCATGGACCCGGAAGCTTCATTGAAATAGAACAATGATAAAATTAATAAAACAGATATCACTATAACGATTGATCTCCCGATGCCTTTCCGGATCGAAATGCAAAAATGGATATCGAAAGATATACTGGTGTGCCTGAATGATACTATTATAGAATAATCAGACAATATGATGAATAGACAGATGCAAAAATAGATTACATAAATGCCAATAGAATAACGGAGAAAGAAGCTTGCTTAACAAGAAATACATGATTAAATAAAAGATAAAAAAATCATTTCGGGATCATAGAATTTTGAGCGGTAGGGAACGGATGTAACGACCGGGAAATAGTCTGCGTTATTGATGATTGCGCTTGACGCAAGAACATACATTCGATATAATTTTTTTGACAGAAGAGTCATTCTATTTTAATATTGATGATGTTGGGAGCAGGCGGTCTTTGCCATCAACTTAGGTTAGCTTATCCTATATGCATGAACGCATGATTGCCCTTTGATCCCGGCAACAGATTGATGTTTTGATTCATCTTTGTTAGATTACAGTCATTTTGTTTCACTGAGTCTGTCGAGAAAGGATACCGAACGTTATGAAGAAACGAGTGATATTGATCGTATTGGACAGCTTTGGGGTTGGGGCTATGCCGGACTCCGAGGAATTTGGTGATTTTGATGTAAATACATTAAGAAGCTGTTCGCAGAGCAGTTATTTTAATTTACCGAATCTGAAAAAAATGGGCCTCTTTAATATAGAAGGAGTGGACTATCTTCCCGACGAGGAGAGGCCGGAAGCAATATACGGCAGGTGTGCCGAAGCGTCTAAAGGAAAGGATACTACGACGGGTCACTGGGAGATCGCGGGGATTGTCACTCCACAGCCGATGCCGACCTATCCGGACGGCTTTCCGGAGGAGGTGCTGGAGCCCTTCAGAAAGGCAACTGGAAGGGGAGTGCTCTGCAATAAGCCTTATTCCGGAACAGCAGTGATCAATGAGTACGGCGATGAGCATGTACGTACGGGAGACCTGATCGTCTACACCTCCGCGGACAGTGTGTTCCAGATCGCGGCGCATGAGGAGATCGTACCCCCGGAGCAGCTGTATGAGTACTGCAGGGCCGCAAGAAAGATCCTTACCGGAAAGCATGGTGTGGGGCGGGTGATCGCCAGACCGTTTATCGGAAAAGGTAACGGGAGCTATGAACGGACGTCAAGGCGTCATGACTTTTCTCTGGAGCCGCCGAAGGATACGATCCTCGATGAAGTGAAGAATGCGGGAATGGATGTGCTGGCAGTGGGCAAGATCCATGATATCTTCGCCGGAAAGGGCATGACGGAATTTGTCTATACGAGTGGCAATGCCGAAGGGATCGACAGGACCCTCGATTATATGGATCGCGATTCGGACGGATTGATTTTTACAAACCTTGTCGATTATGATATGCTTTACGGTCATAGGAGAGATGTGGACGGATATGCCAAAGCGTTAACTTATTTTGACGAAAGGCTGCCTGAGATCGTATCAAAGATGCGGGAGGAGGATATCCTGATCCTCACGGCGGATCATGGCTGTGATCCGGGCTATACGAGATCAACGGATCATACGAGGGAATATATCCCGCTGATCCTGTACGGTAAAAGCATAGAACCTCGCAATATCGGAACGAGAAGCACATACGCGGATATCGGCTTTACGGTCGGGAAATATCTCGGACTCGAACCCGATATCGAGGGAGAGAGCATACTGTAAAACGGCGCCATCGGTTTTACGGATCATTAGGAAAGCATATGAAGGAAGGAAGCAATCTTGGCATCAGATTTAGCAAGTGAGATAAAAAAACGCCGCACCTTTGCGATCATTTCGCATCCGGATGCCGGTAAAACGACGCTGACCGAGAAGTTTCTGCTCTATGGCGGGCAGATCAATCTGGCAGGATCGGTTAAGGGAAAGGCAACGGCAAGGCATGCGGTGTCGGACTGGATGGAGATCGAAAAGGAGAGAGGTATCTCCGTGACATCATCTGTCCTGCAGTTTGAATATAACGGCTGCTGCATAAACATCCTTGATACGCCCGGGCATCAGGACTTCTCGGAAGACACATACCGGACGCTGATGGCGGCGGATTCTGCCGTGATGGTCATCGACGGGGGCAAGGGCGTGGAGGCGCAGACCCGTAAGCTGTTTAAGGTCTGCGGCAGACGGGGCATACCGATCTTTACCTTTATTAACAAGATGGATCGCGAGGCAAGGGATACCTTTGATCTTGTGGATGAGATCGAGAAGGAGCTCGGGATCGCCACCTGCCCGGTCAACTGGCCCATCGGATCGGGCAAGGAATTTAAGGGCGTGTACGACCGGGCATCAAAGAGCGTGCTGCTCTTTTCAGATACCCAGAAGGGTACAAAAGAAGGAAAAGAGGAGATCATTCCGGTCGATGACAGGGAAAGGCTTGCGGAGAAGATCGGAGAGGAGGCTTTGGATCAGCTTTTGGGCGAGGTCGAGCTTCTGGACGGTGCAAGTGTGGAATTTGATCAGGATGAGGTGGATCACGGCAGGCTTTCGCCGGTATTTTTCGGCTCGGCCCTTACGAATTTCGGCGTGGAGGTGTTTCTGGAAAATTTCCTGAAGATGACATCTTCGCCGCTTCCGAGGGTGTCGGATCAGGGCGTGATCGATCCGGTGGAAAGGCCGTTTTCGGCATTTGTCTTTAAGATCCAGGCAAATATGAACAAAGCACATCGTGACCGTGTGGCTTTTATGCGGATCTGCTCCGGGAAATTCGACGCGGGGATGGATGTCTGGCATGTGCAGGGGGGGAAGTCTGTCCGGCTTTCCCAGCCCCAGCAGATGATGGCGGATGACCGGCATATGGTAAATGAAGCTTACGCCGGTGATATCATCGGTATCTTTGACCCTGGGATTTATTCGATCGGAGATACGCTCTGCATGCCGGAGGATAAGTTCCGCTTCAGCGGGATCCCGACCTTTGCGCCGGAGCATTTCGCCCGGGTGCGGCAGGTGGATACGATGAAGCGGAAGCAGTTCGTGAAAGGTGTGATGCAGATCGCGCAGGAAGGCGCGATCCAGATCTTTCAGGAGCTCTCCGGCGGTATGGAGGAGATCATCGTAGGCGTGGTAGGCGTGCTGCAGTTTGAGGTGCTTCAATACAGACTGAAAAATGAGTACAGCGTGGAGATACGGCTGGAGCAGCTTGCATATGAGCATATCCGCTGGATCAAAAACAAGGACGTGGATCTGGACAGGATCACGGGTACGTCTGATATGAAGAAGATACAGGATCTGAAAGGAAATCCCCTGCTTCTCTTTGTGAATTCGTGGAGCATAGGGATGACACTTGACCGAAATGAGGGGTTGATCCTTGAAGAGTTTAATGAGGAGTAAAAAAACAGTCTTCCATACTGCCATTATGTTAACCACAGCGGCGCTTCTGACCGGATGCGGCTCCGGGTTGTTTGAGTCATTCGAGCCGTTTCAGCTGTTTGGTCAGGAAGAGCCGGGGGTGCTTCTGGAAACGACTGTCAACGAGCCACCCGAGCTGATCGCCGGAGCAGCCACCGAAACGAGGGTGTCGATCGGCGTTCTGGAAGGACGGTATAATCCGGACAGTATCACGGAAGAAGAGGTTTTTTCGGTATCTGACGGCCGTGTCTCGGTCGTGGTCGGAGATGATGAAGAGGAGAAGACGGAACTGATCGATTTTCCGGAATCCTGCTATGGCTATTCCCAGCTTTCCTATCAGGAAAAGCTCATCTATGTGGAGATCTACCGGAACCTCTGTGATCGGGGAGGGGAAGTGGTCTTAAGCTCTCTGAATACAGATGAGGTTGACAAAGTCTTTAACTGTGTGATGATCGATCATCCGGAGATCTTTTATGTGTCCGGATACCGGCTCACCAAGATGACGATGGGAGGGGAATTAACGTCGCTCTCGTTTGCCGGACGGTATACGATGACAAAAGCGGAAATGCATGAGCGGCAGAAGGCGATCGAAGATTATGTAAACCGATTTTTGGCGGAAGCTCCCCGCACGGATGATGAATATGTCAAGGTTAAATACATATTCGATTATCTTGTGGGGCATACGGAGTTTGACCTGAACAGCGAGGATAACCAGAACATCTGCTCTGTCTTTATCAACGGACGGACGGTCTGCCAGGGTTATTCCATGGCTGCGAAATATCTTGCTGATGAGCTGAATGTGTTTGCGACACTGGCATACGGGTCTGCGAACGGGACGGGGCATGCCTGGAATATCTTCCGGATCAACGGGGTGTACTGCCATGTGGACGTGACCTGGGGGGATGCTTCTTATCACAGTGCTTACGAGGATGAGAGTCAGGATATTACAGACTATGTCTATCTGGGCGCAGATGACGATATTATCGGGCGGCAGCATGAGCCGGACTATTTCATCCCGATGCCGAAGTGCACGAGCCTGGAGCAGTATTATTATGTGAGGGAAGGCAGATATTTTGGATCATTTGACCGCGAGAAGCTGAAAGAGCTCTTCGCGGAGGCTTATGATGCAGGTGAGGCTGCTTTGACGATCCGCTGCGCAGATCAGAGTATTTATGATGAAATGTCGGAGGAGCTTTTTGACGCCGGCAAGGTCTTCACATATCTGAAAGGGAGCAGTAAAGCCCGTTTTGTAAGAAACGACGAGGAACTGACGATCTCATTTCTGTTATAAAAATTTTATTTTGTTTTATCTCCATTTCTTGGTATAATGTATTTTATGTAGTGAGCGACACGGGAAATCGTGCCGGAGCGGTTGGAAGCGGTCTGTCAGGTGAACAGGCAGTTATCCGTCCGGTTGCTTAAGAGCAGGTACATCAGATACAGTCCTTTGTTTTCCGTACGGGGGATAGCCTGTATTTGGGTCAGTACCGGTTTCGTACACTGCGGTATTAAAAAGATCGGACCGGAAGCATAAAGCATATCCGGCACCGGTGTGACAGAGATATTC
This sequence comes from uncultured Lachnospiraceae bacterium, assembly GCA_902782575.1. Classification (GTDB taxonomy): domain Bacteria; phylum Bacillota; class Clostridia; order Lachnospirales; family Lachnospiraceae; genus NK4A144. Next base: position 5,853 of record CACZNS010000315.1, on the reverse strand, counting down.
GGAGGGAGCAGATCGTGGCACAGACAAAAACCGGATCAAAGACAAAAGCAAAAGCGAAGGCGCAGGATGAGAGTTCGAAGGTCGTGACACTCGGCGCGAACACGGAAGGCGAAGTAAAAATAGCAGATGATGTGGTGGCTTCCATTGCAGCGCTTGCCGCAGCGGAGGTGGACGGACTGGATGAAATGGCCGGCAGCTTCAGCAACCGTCTGATGAATACGGTGGGGGTGAAGCAGGCCGGAAAGGGTGTACGCGTGGATGTGGTGGACGACATGGTACGCGTGGATCTGGCGATCGTATTAAAATACGGATTCAGTATCCGGGATACCGGAAAGATGATCCAGGACAAGGTCAAAGCGGCGATCGAAAATATGACAGGACTTACCGTGACGGATGTTAACGTTCATGTGGTGGGTGTTAATACGGAGGGACGTGCCCAGTCATGATGAGCCGCAGCAGACTCAGAGAGCATGTGTTTATCCTGCTCTTTGAGTCGGAATTTAACAATGCCGAGGAGATGCCGGAGCAGATCAGGCTTTACTTTGATGAGTCGGAGAGAGTCTCGGACGAGGAGAGCAGGATTTTCATCGAGGCACGGGTGGAAAAAGTCCTCGAAAAGGTATCCGAACTGGATCAGATGATCTCGGACAAGGCGGAGGGCTGGAATCTTTCGCGGATCGGTCGGGTCGAGCTTGCAATTCTGAGACTGGCTGTGTATGAGATTAAAATGGATGAAGAAATTCCGGTCGGGGTTGCGATCAATGAGGCGGTGGAGCTGGCTAAGAAATACGGCCAGGATGGTGCAGGTTCTTTTGTAAACGGCGTTCTTGCAAAATTCGCCGACTGAGCAGTGTAAATTCACACTGTTTCAGAACCCCTTCGGAAAGCGGGTGCGGCGATGGGTCAGATATATTCTGTCAGTCAGGTCAATTTATATTTGAAGCGCCTTATCAACGGAGATGTGATGCTTCGTTCGCTGGAGATAAGGGGAGAGCTTTCAAATGTCAAATATCATTCCTCGGGTCATGTTTATTTTACGCTGAAAGACGGAAAAGCTGCCATTTCGGGCGTCATGTTCGCGACAGAGGCGTACGCGCTGTCATTCCGGATCGAAAACGGAATGCAGGTGATCGTATCGGGCGGGATCAGTGTCTATGAAAAGGCGGGTACATACCAGATCTATGCCCGTTCGATCCGCAGAGAGGGCAGCGGAGAGCTTTACGAACGATTCCTGAAGCTGAAACAGGAGCTTGAGGATATGGGAATGTTTGCCGCGGAGTATAAACAGCCGATCCCGAAATATATCAGGAGACTCGGCGTGGTGACAGCTTCAACGGGAGCCGCGATCCGGGATATCATCAATGTGTCAAGACGGAGAGATCCGTTTATCGAGATCTTTCTGTACCCGGCGAAGGTACAGGGAGAGGGAGCTGCGGAAAGTGTAGCGGAGGGGATCCGGACGCTCGACCGCTTCGGTGTGGATACGATCATTGTCGGCAGAGGCGGAGGTTCGATCGAGGATCTGTGGGCCTTTAACGAGGAGATCACTGCAAGGGCGATCTTTGATTGTGAAACACCTGTGATCTCGGCTGTCGGACATGAGACAGATACAACGATCGCGGACTTTACCGCGGATCTCAGGGCTCCGACTCCTTCGGCCGCGGCAGAGCTGGCGGTGTTTGATTACAGTGCTTTTACCGGAGAGCTGGCCGAATACCGCCTGGCACTTCTTTCGGGGATCGACCGGAGGATCAGAGCCGGACGGCAGCAGGTGGAGAATCTGAGCCTCAGGCTGGAACGGATGCATCCCGGTGCTGTTATCAGGGAAAAGAGGCTGAGGCTTGACAGGCTGGAGTCGGATCTGATAACGGCGCTTGCGGCAAAGCTTGAAAGGAAAAAGGCGAAAGCCGCATTATATGAGGAACGCCTGAAGAGGCTTTCTCCGCAGGAGAAGCTTTCTGCGGGGTATGCTTACGTGAAAGGGCCGGAGGGCAGACCGGTGACGGATGCCGGCGGAGTGCAGCCGGGAGACAGGCTGACGCTTGTGATGAGAAACGGAAGGATAGAAGCAGATGTCGCAAAAGTCGAAAAAACAGGAAGCGGAACAGGAGCTGACGATCGAAGAGTCATTTGAATATCTGGACGAGGTATTGGAGCAGCTGGAAGATGAGGAGCTTCCGCTGGAGGATTCGTTTGCGCTTTATGAGCGGGGGATGAAGGTTTTAAGGAGCTGCTCGGAAAAGATCGATACGGTGGAAAAGAAAGTAAAATTATTGAATGCGGAAGGCGGTGTGGAAGACTTTGACGTTTGAGGAGGAGCTGAAGCAAAAGACGGAAGAGATCGAAGAGATCCTGTATTCATATCTCCCGAAGGAGGAGGGGTATCCGAGAACCGTTATCTCCGCCATGAATTATTCCATGAAGGCGGGGGGAAAGCGGATCCGGCCCATCTTCATGAACGAGACCTACCGGCTCTTCGGGGGAAAGGGCAGGGAAATCGAGCCTTTCCTTGCCGCGATGGAGATGATCCATACCTATTCGCTGGTACACGACGATCTGGAGGCAATGGATAACGACGAATTCCGCCGCGGAAGAAAAACAACGCATGTTGTATATGGTGAAGGCATGGCGGTGCTTGCCGGGGACGGACTTCTGAACATGGCTTACGAAACGGCTCTGAAGGCTTTCCGGATAAAGGGTGCCGATCAGGAGCGGGTGATCCGGGCTATGGAGATCCTTACGGAAAAGGCCGGATTATACGGGATGCTCGGCGGCCAGGCAGTGGATGTGGATCTGGAGGCGAAGCGGCAGAGCGTAAGCGAGGAAGAGCTGACCTATATCCATGAGAAGAAGACCGGAGCGCTGATCCAGTCTTCCATGATGATCGGTGCGGTACTTGCGGGGGTATCGGCAAAGATTCTGGAAAGGGTTGAGAGAATGGCTCTTCTGATCGGTACCGCCTTTCAGATCGAGGATGACATCCTGGATGTGGTCGGAGACGAGCATCTGCTCGGAAAACCGGTGGGATCGGATGAAAAGAATCATAAAGTGACCTACGTAACGCTTTACGGACTGGAACAGGCGGGAGAAGATGCCAGGCGGATGTCGGAGGAAGCGCTGGAGATCTACGATGGATTCCGGGTTAAGAATGATTTTCTGAGAGGACTGATCGAATCGCTGATCGGCAGGGACAGATAAAAATGTATTTGGAACAGATCAATAAGGCGAACGATATCAAGAAGATCGCGCCGGAACATTATGATGAGCTGGCAAAGGAGATCAGAAAGTTCCTGATCGAAAAGATCAGCAGGACAGGAGGGCATCTGGGCTCCAACCTCGGAGTGGTGGAGCTGACGATGGCCCTGCATCTGTCACTTTCCCTGCCGGAGGATAAGATCATCTTTGACGTGGGGCATCAGTCTTATACACATAAGCTGCTGACCGGACGCAGGGAGGATTTTGACGGACTCAGAAAATACGGGGGATTAAGCGGATTTCCGAAGAGGAGGGAGAGCAACTGCGATCCGTTTGAAACGGGGCATTCCTCCACATCTATCTCCGCGGGGCTAGGGCTGGTGAAGGCAAGGGAGCTTGCCGGGCAGCGTCATACCGTGGTCTCCGTGATCGGAGACGGGGCTCTGACGGGAGGGATGGCGCTTGAGGCCATCAACAACGCTTCCAAGCTGGAGTCGAATTTTATCATCATCCTGAACGACAATAATATGTCCATCTCGGAGAATGTGGGCGGGATCTCAAAGTATCTGCAGAGTATCCGCACAGCAGAGGGCTATCAGACCTTTAAGATCGCAATGGAGGATTTTCTCTTAAGAAGCATGCCGAAGCGCGGAGAAAAAACGGTCGATATGCTGAAGCGCTTCAAGAGTTCCTTTAAGCAGCTGGTGGTACCGGGGATGTTTTTCGAGGATCTCGGGATCACATATCTGGGGCCGGTGAACGGCCATGATATCAAGGCCATGACCCGGATGATCCGGGAGGCGAAGAGGATCAAGCATGCCGTGATCATCCATGCGTGTACCAAGAAAGGGAAGGGCTATGTGCCTGCGGAGCGCCATCCGGCACGGTTTCACGGGACAGGACCCTTTGATATCGATACCGGCCTGCCGGTGGGAAAGTCCGGAGTCGCCAGCTATACGGATGTGTTTGCAACGGTGATGATAAAGCTGGCTGCCAGAAACGACAGGATCGTTGCGATCACGGCTGCCATGCCGGACGGGGTAGGGCTGAAGCGCTTTCGTAACATCTATCCGGACAGATTCTTTGACGTGGGGATCGCCGAGGAGCATGCGGTGACCTTTGCGGCAGGGCTTGCGGCCGGGGGAATGCGGCCGGTCGTGGCGGTTTATTCTTCCTTTTTGCAGAGGGCGTATGATCAGATCCTGCATGATGTCTGTATCCAGAATCTGCCGGTGATCTTTGCGATCGACCGAGCCGGGATCGTGGGAGCCGACGGAGAGACGCATCAGGGGGTTTTTGATCTGTCTTATCTGTCTTCGATCCCGAATATGCATATCTGTGCACCGAAGAATAAATGGGAGCTTTCGGATATGATGAAATTTGCGGCGGAGCTGTCGATCCCCATTGCGATCCGCTACCCGAGGGCGGATGCGTACGACGGTCTGGAGGAATTCCGTAAGCCGATGGAGTACGGCAGATCGGAGATGATCTACGACGAAGAGGGCATTGCGCTGTTTGCGGTAGGATCCATGGTGAAGACGGCGGAAGAGGTGCGGGCATCCCTTAAGGAGAAAGGGATCCCCTGCTCCCTGATCAATGCCCGGTTCGTGAAGCCGATCGATGAGGAAGCCATCAGTGTGGCTGCGGAAAAGCACAGGCTGATCGTGACAATGGAGGAAAACGTATTAAGCGGCGGATACGGGGAAAAGGTGCTGGATTACAGTGTCAGAGCCCATCTGCCGGTCAGGATATTAAATATAGCCCTGCCGGACGAATATGTGGAGCACGGCAATCCTGCCGTCCTGAAGCATGAGCTGTTGTTTGACGCAGAGGGGATCACGGGGCGGATCTTAAGCGAGTGGTTCTCCGATGAAGGCAGGAGTACGGAATAAGATCATGGCAGAGAAGGAACGGCTGGACGTACTGCTTACGGCACGTGGGCTCGCACCCTCCAGAGAGCGGGCCAAGGCAATGATCATGGAGGGAAACGTCTATGTAGACGGGATACGGGAAGATAAGCCGGGAAGCTCGTTTCCGCCGGCGGCACGGATCGAATACAGAGGCAGCGGGCTGAAATATGTGAGCCGGGGCGGGCTGAAGCTGGAAAAAGCAATGGAGGTCTTTCCGATCTGCCTTGCGGGCAGAAGCTGTATGGATATCGGGGCATCCACCGGAGGATTTACTGACTGCATGCTGCAGAACGGAGCCTCGAAGGTCTATGCCATCGATGTGGGCTACGGACAGCTTGCCTGGAAGCTCAGGACCGACGAACGGGTTGTCTGTATGGAGAAAACGAATTTCCGCTATCTGACGGAAAAGGAAATACCGGAGCAGCCATCGTTTGCTTCGGCGGACGTTTCGTTCATTTCTCTTTCCAGGATCCTTCCCGCGGCATACGGGATCCTTTCCGATGAGGCGGAGATGGTCTGTCTGGTCAAGCCGCAGTTTGAAGCGGGAAAGGAAAAGGTCGGGAAGAAGGGCGTGGTACGGGATCCTGCCGTACACGAGGAGGTGCTCCTTCAGGTGATGGACACGGCCGTACATGATGGATTTTTGATAAAAGGAGCGGATTTTTCACCGGTCAGGGGACCGGAAGGAAATATAGAGTACCTGTTGTATCTGGCAAAGGAGGGAAAGCAGACAGTGCCGGATGAGCCG
>CACZNS010000314.1 GCA_902782575.1 uncultured Lachnospiraceae bacterium | reverse complement strand
TGTCGGGTATGATGAGAGAGGTGGTCGTGGATCTGGGAGATAACTGCTTCTGCGGACGGTGGGGCGGTGAGGAATTCATGATCATGGTCCATTCCATCGAAGAAGACAAGGTGCTCCGGCACGCCGAGCGGATCCGCAAAACCATGGAAAAGATCCGTTTTGAAAAGGCCGGCAGAGTCACCGTGAGTATCGGTGTGGCGAAGGTCCGTTCCGATGAATCCGCGGATCAGGCATGCTCAAGAGTGGACGCAACGCTCTATGAGGCGAAAAACAACGGAAAGAATCAGGTATTGTTCCGTTATTGACGCGATCGGCTACCGTTCTGGTGAGAAAAACGGGTCAAAAATAAAATCGCTGTTGACAGAGGAAGATCTGCGTTATAAAATACAAAAGTGCGTTTAGGTACGATTCATTGGTCATCTGACGGTGTGTGGGATCCGGAGGAGGATCCTTAGAGAGATCGATGCCATGCCTGCACTGAATTTATGAGGGATAGGAGGTGTAAAGATGGCAAACATTAAATCGGCAAAGAAGAGAATTCTGACCAGCCGCAAGAGAGCTGAGGCGAACAAGTCCGTGAAGAGCGGAGTGAAGACTTCCATTAAGAAGGTCTACGCCGCGATCGATGCGTCCGATAAGAGCGCAGCGGATGAAGCGCTTAAGAATGCGATCTCGACGATCGAGAAAGCCGGCTCGAAGGGCGTTTATCATAAGAGCAACGTGTCGAGAAAGGTTTCCCGCCTGACAAAGGCAGTAAACAAATTAGCTTGATTCAGTCTGATGCGCCGGCCGATGTCCCTCTGCATCGGCCGGTTTCTGTTTCAATTTGAGGTAACATGAGCATTCCACAGGATCACATCCGAAATTTCAGTATCATAGCACATATCGATCACGGCAAGTCCACACTGGCCGACCGCATCCTCGAAAGCACGGGGCTTCTTACCGCGCGGGAAATGCAGGAGCAGGTCCTGGACAATATGGACCTGGAGCGGGAGAGAGGGATCACGATCAAATCCCAGGCGGTCCGCACGGTCTATAAGGCAAAGAACGGGGAGGAATATATCTTCAATCTGATCGATACCCCCGGACATGTGGACTTTAACTACGAGGTGAGCCGTTCCCTCGCAGCCTGCGACGGCGCGGTGCTGGTGGTGGATTCGGCCCAGGGGATCGAGGCGCAGACCCTCGCCAATGTCTATCTGGCTCTCGATCATGACCTGGATGTGTTTCCGGTGCTGAATAAGATCGATCTTCCCAGTGCGGATCCGGACAGGGTGGCGAATGAGATCGAGGACGTGATCGGCATCGAGGCGATGGATGCGCCCCGTATTTCGGCGAAGAACGGCATCGGCATCGATGAGGTGCTGGAGGAGATCGTGGAGAAGATCCCCGCTCCGAAGGGCTCCGCGGATGCTCCGTTAAAGTGCCTGATCTTTGATTCCGTCTATGATTCCTATAAGGGAGTGATCGTTTTCCTGCGGGTGTTTGACGGCACGCTGCGCCCGGGGGACAAAGCCCGCTTCATGGCCACGGGGCATGAGGATGAGATCGTGGAGGTGGGTTACTTCGGCGCCGGGAGATTTATCCCCTGCGAGGAGCTCTCCGCCGGAATGGTGGGATATATCACGGCCTCCATCAAGGATGTGCGGCTGACCCGGGTGGGTGATACGGTAACGAACGCGAAGGCACCCTGCGCGGAAGCCCTTCCGGGCTATAAAAAGGTCAATCCCATGGTCTACTGCGGTGTGTATCCGGCGGATACACAGAGGTATCCGGATCTCAGGGATGCCCTGGAAAAGCTGCAGCTGAACGATGCCTCCTTAAGCTATGAGCCGGAGACCTCCATCGCGCTGGGCTTCGGCTTCCGGTGCGGCTTCCTGGGGCTTCTGCATCTGGATATCATTCAGGAGAGGCTTGAGCGGGAATACAATCTGGAGCTTGTGACGACGGCACCGGGGGTGGTCTACCGCGTCTATAAAACGGACGGAGAGATGATCGAGCTCACCAACCCCGCAAACCTTCCGGACCCCTCCGAGATCGACTATATGGAGGAGCCCATCGTCTCCGCGGAGATCATGGTCAGCACCGAATACCTGGGGGCGATCATCAAGCTCTGCCAGGAGCGGCGCGGCGTGCAGACCGGTATGGATTATATGGAAGAAACCCGTGTCCTGCTGAAATACGATCTGCCCTTAAATGAGATCATCTATGATTTCTTTGATGCGCTGAAGAGCCGTTCCAGAGGCTATGCCAGCTTTGATTATGAAATGAAGGAATACCGGAAGTCCGAGCTTGTGAAGCTGGATATCCTGATCAACCACGAATATGTGGACGCTCTTTCCTTCATCGTATTCAAGGGCAATGCCTACGAGCGGGGCAGCAGGATGTGCGAGAAGCTGAAGGGCGAGATCCCGAGGCATCTGTTTGAGATCCCGATCCAGGCCGCGGTGGGCGGAAAGATCATCGCCAGAGAGACGGTAAAGGCCGTGCGGAAGGACGTGCTGGCCAAGTGCTACGGAGGAGATATCAGCAGAAAGAGAAAGCTGCTTGAAAAGCAGAAGGAGGGCAAGAAGAAGATGCGGGAGATCGGCAATGTGGAGATCCCCCAGAAGGCGTTCCTGTCCGTTCTGAAGCTGGACGATGAGTAGACGTGAGCGGTCTTTCCGTTTATATCCACATTCCCTTCTGTGTGAGAAAATGCAGGTATTGTGATTTCCTGTCCGTTCCGGTCTGCCGTTCCGATCTGCCCGGATCTCTTATCCGGGATCCGGATCTTTCCCTGATCAGCGCTTATTTTGAGGCGCTCTCCGCCGAGATACGATCGGCGGGTCCTAAGTTATGTAAACATGTCATTACCACCGTCTATTTCGGCGGCGGCACTCCCAGTCTGGTTCCATCGGTTTACATAAAGAACATACTCGGTCTCTTAAGGGATTCGGCGGATTTCGCGGAGGACGCGGAGATCTCCATGGAGATGAACCCCGGAACCTTACGGGAGGAGAGCATCCCGGATTATCTGGAGGGCGGAGTGAACCGCGTCAGCATCGGGCTTCAGTCCGTTCACGAAAGGGAGCTTTCCGCACTGGGAAGGATCCATTCCTTTCAGGATTTCTGCCGTACCTTCGGACTGCTGCGAAGCGCCGGGTTTGAAAATCTCAATGTGGATCTCATGACCGGCATCCCCTTTGAAACAAAGGGATCCGCGAAGGAAACCCTGGAGACGGCCGTGTCCCTGAAGCCCTCGCATCTGTCCGTCTATTCCCTGATCCTGGAGCCGGGGACCCCTCTGTTTGAGGCATATGAAGCTTCCCCGGAGAGTTTGTGCCTTCCCGATGAGGATACCGTGCTGGAGATCGACGGCTTCACCCGCGAATATCTGGAGGAGCAGGGGTATCACAGATACGAGATCTCGAATTACGCAAGGGAGGGTTATGCCTGCAGGCATAACCTGAGGACCTGGGACTGCAGGGATTATCTCGGCTTCGGTGCCGGTGCGGCTTCGCTCTATGAAGGCAGGCGGAGGACGAACGTAAGGGATCTGAAGCGGTATATGAGCTCTCCCGGACGGGCGGCTGAGGAGGATAAGATCCTGACGGAGCAGGAGAAGATGGAGGAATTCATGTTTCTGGGCTTAAGGAAGACGGAGGGGGTAAGCCTTTCGGATTTCCGGGAACGCTTCGGACGGGAGCTTGCGGAGGTATACGGCGAAGCGGCGGCGAAGCATCGGGCAAGAGGCCTCCTGTCCCTCAGTGCGGAGCGCCTGTTCCTAACCCCCCGGGGCCTGGAGCTCTCCAATCAGATTCTGTCGGACTTTTTATTGTAATTTCCATGATAAATTGATAGAATAAATTTGTGAAACCATAATGTGTGGGAAAACGGGCGAGAGGGGCTTACAGACCCCGGAACAGCAGACAGCCAGCCCGATATACAAGAAAGGCACTACATGTCAGAAACGGTTTCTTTTCGGTATTATTATGAAGCAGACAGTCTGCGCTTCCTTACGGATATAAGCGCGCTGCTTCCGTGCGCATCTACGATCTCACCGTTCCTCATCAATCTGGAGATCGGCTTCAAGGTTCATCCGGACGACTGCAAGCGGGCCGTCGCATTCTTCACCGAATTTGAAAATACAAAACGGGACCGGTATACCTTCCTGCGGGTCATGGACGCGGAGGGGAATTATCCGTGGTTTCAGTTCTTCATCTGCAAGCCGGATCCGGCTCTGGAATACCTGGACGGCACCGTGCTCCGCCTGGACGGAAAAGGGCGCAGGTCAGAGGAGGGCGAGATCCTGAACCGTCTGGATTTCTTTGTGGAGCTGAACCTGAGACTGAACGACATCCCCCTCTATGATGTGGCAAATCTCATGATCATCCGCTTCCCGGCCTACCGTGAGCTGAGTCAGAGCAACCCGGAAAACGCGGAAAAAGCCATGGAAGAATCGATGGAGATCGTCATATCGACACTGCGCAATACCGATCTGATCGCCGATGTGGGAGACGGCACGATCTTCGCTTCCTTAAACGGGATCAAGGATGACAAGATCCTCTGCGACAAGGCGGCGCTGATGATCTCCTCCCTGCAGATCACCTGGGGGATCTATACGGAAAACGTCCCGCAGACCGTGGCCATCGGCATGAGCACCGTGCCCCATGACTTCCGGCTGAATATCGCGGAGCTCTACGAGAAGGCAACGGAAGCCTTCTACGCGGCCATCGCGAAAAACAAAAACACCTATATGTTCTTTACGAACCTTCTAAGGGAGGAGGATCAGTTCGTGGGCAGGAACGTATCCCTGCACGATATCGAGCTGGTCAAGAATATCCTGGGGCCGATCCAGACCTGGGCCTATGCCGTAGACGAGAGGCTGCATCTCATCTATAAGAACGAGGCCTTAAACGACAGGCTTCCCGGTGAATGCATCGGCTATTGCTACGAGCTCCTGAAGGGGACCAGGCAGCAGTGTGTGGACTGCCCGATCCGGAAATTCACGGAGGAGCAGGCCTCCCTTGATTCCGATATCTATTCCCCGAGCCTCAGACGGATCGTGCACTGCCGCACCACAAAGCTGGTGATGCGCAACAATATCAAAGTATACATCATCGCGGACAGCAGGGAGGATATCTCCCGGCAGATGGCCCAGGTGAACGAAAGCATGGATCATTTCAATAAAGCCATGCTGAAGACCCAGGATCTGATCTGGGATATCGACCTGGAAAAGAACCTCTGCACCAGGATCCGCGAGGTAAATATCCTTTCCCTCACCGAGCGGAGGGTGGAAAACTACGAGGTTCTGAGAAATTATTATTTCGAGCATGTGGTTTTCCCGGAGGATCGCGAGGATTTCCTGGCGGTGACCGCTCCGGCCAATCTGAAGGATGCCATCAAGATCGGGCGTCCGAATGTGGAGAACAAGGTCCGGCTGCATTATCAGGACGGCACCTACCACTGGTACGCCATGAACGCCGTCTTTGAGGGGGGCAGGGTCTTCCTGTCCGCCCGGGATATCAACGAGCTCTCCCAGAATATCGTAAAGGATTATGTGATCAGCAAGAAATACGAGCAGGTCCGGGGCTACAGCGAGATCCAGAATGAGCTCGCCCAGAATTTCGAGCGCAGCGAGCATGTGAATGAGCTGACCGGGATCTTTGTGTTTGAATACGATGTGCCGGAGCAGGAATATTATGTCTGTACCACCTACGAGAGCATGTTCCGTCTGACGGATCCGATGCTTGCGGACGAATGGTCGCTTCTGGAGAGCCTGCAGCCCCATCCGGACGACCGGGATAAATTCCTGGACTTTGTGAGGCGGGTCAAGGAGGAGCCGGATACCCACGAGATCACCTTAAGGCTCACCAACCGCTACGATGTGTCGCTCTGGTTCACCCTGACGGTGCAGACGCTAAGGGGCTTAAACAACCAGCTTGCCCGGGTGACGGCCTGCATCCAGGACGTGAATGCCGAGATGGAGATCAAGACCGAGCTGGAGTTCAGGGCGGATTATGATTCCATCACGGGCCTCTATAACCCGGAGGCCTTCTACCGCAAGGCACTGGAGAGGATCTTCCTGAAGAGCAGCTCGCAGTTCGCAGTGATCTCCATCGATATCGACCGCTTCCGGCTGATCAACGACCGCTTCGGCGTGGAGACCGGGAACAACTGCCTGAAGGAGCTGGGGAAGCAGATACGGGCCAGCATCCCCTGGGACGGCATCGCCGCGAGGTACCAGGCGGATTCCTTCTCGGTTTTGCTTGAATACAAGAAGGACCAGGACATCTTGAATGATATCGAACGGCTGTGCATGATGTTCCATTTCGAGGAGGCCGTCCGCTGCGGTTCCACTTTGAGCTTCGGGATCTTTAAGGTGAACGACCGGGATATCCCGATCCGCCTGATGTGCGACAGGGCACGTCTGGCCAAGAAGGACATCAAGGGCAATTCCCTGACGAATTACGCAGTCTACGATGACAAGATCCGCGTGCAGCAGATGCAGCTTGCCGAGATGGAGAGCGAGATGCAGGTGGCGCTGGACCGGCATGAGTTTGTGATGTATCTGCAGCCCAAGGTGGATCTGAAAACGGATATGATCTGCGGGGCGGAGGCGCTGGTGCGCTGGGAGCATCCGGTCAAGGGCATCCGCCTGCCCGGAGACTTCCTTCCGCTCTTTGAAAACAACGGCTTTATCAAAAAGATCGACGAATATATGTGGGAATGCGCCGCCGCCTATCAGGCGGAGCTGAGGGAGAGAGGCCTGAGCCTTCCGATCTCGGTCAATATCTCAAGGCTTCATGTGGGAATGACGGATCTGGTAAGCGTTCTGAAGGGTCTCACGGATAAATACGGGATCGAGCCGAGGTTCCTGGAGCTTGAGATCACGGAAACGCTTTTCACCGAGGATACGGAAGCGCTTTACGAGGAGATGAAATGCCTGAAGGATAACGGGTTTGTGATAGAGATGGATGATTTCGGCTCCGGCTATTCTTCGCTTAACATGCTGAAGGATGCGCCGGTGGATGTGATCAAGATCGACAGGTTCTTTATCGACGAGGTCATGGATACCAGGAGAGGGAGAGTGATCGTGGCGAACTCCATCGGCATGTCCCAGCAGCTCGGGATGAAGGTGGTGGCCGAGGGAGTGGAGACCATTGAACAGGTGAATTTCCTGAAGGAGATCGGCTGTGATATCGCGCAGGGATATTATTATTCCAAGCCGATCCCTCAGCAGGAGTTTGAGGAGCTGCTGGCCAAACAGCAGGTCCGGGGAGGAAAATAGGATGCTTTTCATCAGGCAGGAGAATCTGAAGACAGGGATGCGGCTGGCAAAGCCGATCTATAATAAGAAAGGAGTGCTCCTGTATGAACGGGATTCCAAACTGACCCAGCAGGGCATTGAATCCGTTAAGAATTTCGGGATCATCGGGCTGTATATCTTGGAGCCCGCGGAGCCTCTGCCGCCGATGTCGGCTGACGATATCGAGTTTGAGCGGTTCCAGATGGTCTCTTCCTTTATCATCCGTGACGAGCTGAAGGAGCTCCATGATCACGGGAAGCAGGTTCAGATGCAGAATCTGGTGGCGTCCATCATCAAGGGCTACGGCCGTCTCGACCGCAAGATCAATTTTGTGCAGAATTTAAGAAGCAGGGAGGATGAGCTGGCGAAGCATTCGCTGAACGTGGCGATGCTTGCCGCGATGATCACCCATAAGCTGAACGTCAAGCTCTCCGAGCAGAACGATACCGTGACCGCCTGTATCGTCCACGATATCGGAAAGCTGGATATCCCGGATGAGGTCCGTGAGAAAAAGGTACGCACGGAGGATGACGAGAAGGTGATCTTTCTCTGCAGGAAGAGGGGAGAATCCCTGCTGGAGTCCGCCTTTCTTTCCACACCCTCCATCAAGCGGATCGTCTCCCAGGCAAGCCAGCTGGAGCAGAAGGCAAAGGACGGGGTGGATCTCAGGAAGGAAAAGGTGGTGACCGGAGCCAAGGTGCTGCTGGTCGCGAACCGCTTCGATACCATGACGGCCATGAACGATGCCGAGGAGCCCCAGTCGGAGATCTCGGCCCTCCGCTATCTGATGAGCCGCCCGGATGTCTACGACAAAGGGGTCGTGGATGCCCTGATCCAGAGCATCAATTTCCTGGCCCCCGGCAGCTGCGTGGAGCTCACCAACGGAGAGAAGGGGCTTGTGCTGGCGGAGAATCCCCGCAACATCCTGGAGCCCATGATCCTCTGCTTCTCCGACAACCGGATCATCGATCTCGGACAGGAGCTGCTCTACGGTGACCTGAAGATCAAGGATATGATGAAGACCCTTGATAACCGGTGCATCATGGATAATGACATGCTGAAGAAAGCCGGGATGAAGGCATGATCGATATCAGGGATCTCCTGAATCACGCAGTCTCAAAGGACGCCTCCGATGTGCATATCTGTGTGGGGGCATCCCCCAGGCTTCGGATCCACGGAGAGCTTCTCGATACCAATTTCCAGCGCATGACGCCGGCTGATACGCTGGGGATCCTGTTAAATCTCATCAATCAGGAGCAGAGGGAACGCTTCGAGCAGGACGGAGAGATCGACATCTCGGTCTCCGTTCCGGATGCGGGGCGTTTCAGGATCAATGCCTATAAGCAGCGGGGCTTTATCACGCTGAGCTTCAGGATCGTGGATCAGCAGATGCCGGATCCCTCCGAGCTGAATCTGCCGGAGGCGGTGCTTTCCCTCTGTGAAAGGAGGCGGGGGCTTGTGTTCGTGACCGGTCCTTCCGGCTCCGGCAAGTCCACCGTGATCGCCGCGATGTTAGACCGCATCAATTCCACCAGAGCCTGCAACATCATCACTCTGGAGGATCCCATCGAATATCTGCATTCCCATAAATCCTCCATCATCAATCAGCGGGAGATCGGTCTGGATGTAAAGTCCTACGACGCGGGCCTGCGTTCGGCTCTCAGGGAGGATCCGGATGTGATCTTTGTTTCCCGGCTGGATACCGTGGAAAGCATCCTCACGGCCATGATGGCGGTGGAGACCGGCAAGCTCGTATTCACCTCCATGTATACCTCCTCTGCCCTCGATACCATCCGGGCCCTTGCGGACGTGTTTCCGGAGGGAAGGCAGGGTGCGGTCCTGTCCCGCCTGTCCGCCACTCTCATCGCCGTGATCTCCAGACAGCTTCTGACGCGTCCGGATAACGGCGGGCGTATTCCGGCTCACGAGATCCTGATCACGGATCATGAGGTCCGGCATGCCCTGGCGGAGGGGAGACTCTCTGATCTGCAGGAGATCATGAAGCGAAAGCATGACAGGGGTATGGTCATGATGGATGAGTCTCTGCTTCAGCTTGTAAAGGACGGATTGATCGACCCGGAGAGCGCCCTGGCGGTTTCCTGCGATCAGGAAGCCTTTGAAAAAGCCATTTCTCTTTAATTTTCCATGAATCAATGAAAACTGAATAAAGGAGGTTATTATGTATTGCAGTGTGCATTCGATCGCCCTGCTGGGACTGGAGGCAAAGCGGATCTCCGTGGAAGCCGATCTCTCGGAGGGCCTGCCGGTCTTTGATATGGTCGGCTACCTCGGAAGCGAGGTAAAGGAAGCCAGAGAGCGGGTAAAGACCGCGATGCGAAACAGCGGGATCCCGATCCCGCCGAAAAGGATCACGGTGAACCTGTCTCCGGCGGATATCAGAAAGAGCGGGACCACCTTCGATCTGGCGGTCTCCCTGTCCTTAATGAGCCTTCTGGGAGAGATCCCGGAGGACGGGGCAGGGGGCTTCATGGTCTTCGGCGAGCTGGGACTCTCCGGTGCCGTCATGCCGGTGGCGGGGATCCTTCCGATGGTCATCGAGGCGAAGCGGATGGGGTACGGAAGCTGTATGGTCCCCTTTGAAAACCGCAGGGAGGCGGGGGCGGTGAAGGGAATAAAGATCGTTCCCGTAAGATCCCTCAAGGAAGCAAAGGACTTTTTTAACGGTATATACCGGGAGGCGGAAGAGGATACGGAGGACGGAAAGGAGAGGGGAGCGCCTTTCGGCGGGGAGACGGTGGACTTCGCGGAGGTCAGCGGCCAGGAGCTCGTAAAGCGGGCCATGGAGATCTCGGCCGCGGGCCGGCACAACCTGCTGATGATCGGTCCGCCGGGCTCCGGCAAATCCATGCTCGCCAAACGCCTTCCCACCATCCTGCCTCTGATGGATGAATCGGAGAGCATGGAGGTCACAAAGATCTACAGCATATCCGGGCTTCTTGCCGGCACCGCCGGGCTCATCCGCAACCGTCCCTTTATCCATCCCCATCATACCGTAACCCCTCAGGCCCTTTCCGGAGGCGGCAGGATCCCGAAGCCCGGTCTCTGCTCCCTTGCCCACCGCGGCGTTCTGTTTCTGGATGAGCTTCCGGAATTTTCCCGTTCCTCCCTTGAGATCTTAAGACAGCCCCTGGAAGATAAGGAGATCCATATCGCCAGAGCAAACGGAAATGTGGCCTATCCGGCGGATTTCCTGCTCGCCGCGGCCATGAACCCCTGCAAATGCGGCTATTATCCGGACAGGAACCGCTGCAGCTGCACGGAGGTGCAGATCAGGGACTATCTCTCCCGGGTATCCGGGCCCCTGCTTGACAGGATGGATCTTACTGTAGAGACGACTCCGGTGCGCTTCGATGAGCTGAAGGGAGAGGTGAGCAGGGGGGAAACCTCCGGGGAGATCCGCCTGCGGGTGGAGGAGGCCGTGAGGCGGCAGCGGGCGAGGTATGAGGGGACGGCGATCCGCTTCAACAGCGAGCTGACGGTGTCGCAGCTGAAGGAATTCTGTGCTCTGGGGGAAAGGGAGGAGGCTCTGCTTCAGGAGGCCTATCAGTCCCTTTCCCTCTCCGCCAGGGCCTACCACAGGATCGTAAAGGTGGCAAGGACCATTGCGGATCTGGAGGGCAGCGAGAGGATCGAAAAAAGACATATCACGGAGGCAGTTGTTTTCAAGAGTATCGACAGGAGGTACTGGCATGGATGAGATCAAATATATAAGCAGGCTGGATCCCGGGTTTCCGGAGAAGCTGAAAAATATCCCCCTTCCGCCGGCGGGGATCTATTATACGGGAGAGCTTCCGGCGGAGGATGAAAAGAGCGTGGCGATCGTGGGCTCCAGAAACTGTTCCCAGTACGGAAGGGAGATCGCGGAGTATTTTGCCTCGTATCTGGCGAAGCAGGGGGTACAGGTGATCAGCGGGCTGGCAAGGGGGATCGACGGGATCTCCCAGAGGGCGGCAGCCTCCGCGGGAGGAAAGACCTTCGGCGTGCTGGGGACCGGCATCGATGTGGTCTACCCCAGGGAAAACCGGGCGATCTTTGAGCAGGTGAAGGCAAGCGGAGGGCTGATCTCGGAGTACCCGCCGGGCACAACGCCCCTGAAGCCCTATTTTGCGGAGCGGAACCGCCTGATCTCCGGGCTCGCGGATCTGCTGCTCGTGATCGAGGCAAAGGTGATGAGCGGCACCTCCATCACCGTGCGGTGCGCCCTGGAGCAGGGGAGGGATGTATATGCCGTCCCTGGCAGGCTCACGGATCCGCTGTCCGCCGGCTGCAACAGGCTCATCGCCCAGGGGGCCGGCACGGCCCTCTCCCCGGAGGATGTGATCCTTGCCCTGAAGGACGGGTCGGAACGCCCACGGATCACCCCCGGATTTGAGCCTGCGGGGGAGGTGCCGCCGGGGGATGAAAAGAAAATGACACTTGACGGTATGGAAAAAATAGTATATAGTACGCTCGATTTATACCCTAAAACGCTGGGAGAGATTGCGCGTGAGGGTAAGATCCCGCTGGGAGAAGCCATGGAAGCCCTGATATCGCTTACGATCAGAGGGTTTGCGGGGGAATGCGGGAAGAATAACTATGTGAGGATGTAAGTTTTATAATAACTTTCAAATTCTTATGCGTATCCGCGCCGCGTATAAATACAGCGGCTTGGTGGGGGCGTAAGTTGGAAAGCAGGCTTTCGGATCCTCACGGATATCCGTGCCGGGCATAAACTGCGGTACGGCGGAGGTATAAAAATGGCGAAAAATCTGGTCATCGTCGAGTCGCCTGCAAAGGTGAAGACGATCAAAAAGTTTCTGGGTACGAATTACGAGGTGACGGCATCGATGGGACATGTCCGGGATCTGCCGAAGAGCCAGATGGGGATCGACGTGGAGAATGATTTCGAACCGCGCTATATCACGATCCGCGGCAAGGGCGATCTGCTTGCTGCCTTAAGAAAGCAGGTGAAAAAGGCGGACAGCATCTATCTGGCCACCGACCCGGACCGCGAGGGAGAGGCGATCTCCTGGCATCTGATGAACGCGCTGAAGCTGGAGCCGGGAGAGACGGAGAAAAGCGTACAGAGGATCACCTTCAACGAGATCACGAAAAACGCGGTGAAGCGATCTCTGAAGGAGCCCAGGGAGATCGATATGAACCTGGTGGATGCCCAGCAGGCCAGACGTGTGTTGGATAGGCTGGTGGGCTACGATATCTCTCCGCTGCTATGGGCCAAGGTGAAGCGGGGGCTCTCCGCCGGGAGGGTTCAGTCCGTGGCGCTTCGGATCATCTGCGACCGGGAGGAGGAGATCGACGATTTCATTCCCGAGGAATACTGGACCATCGACGCGTCCTTTGACGTAAAGGGCGAGAAGAAGAAGCTGAACGCGAAATTCTACGGGGATACGGACGGAAAGATCGAGGTAAAGACCGGAAAAGAAGCGGAGGAGATCAGGAGCTTCTGCGAAAAGGCCGACTATAAAGTGACGGAGGTCAAAAAGGGAGAGCGGATCCGCAAGGTACCGCTGCCCTTTACCACGAGTACGCTGCAGCAGGAAGCGAGCAAGGTGCTGAACTTCTCCACCCAGAAGACCATGCGCATCGCGCAGCAGCTCTATGAAGGCATCGATATAAAAGGAAACGGGACGGTGGGCGTGATCTCGTATCTGCGTACCGACTCCACCCGGGTATCCGACGAAGCCCAGGCCGCGGCGGTGGAATATATCAAAAACGAATTCGGAGACAGCTATCTGGGAAAGGAAAACGGGGGAGCCGCCAAGGAAAAGCGGAATGTACAGGATGCCCACGAGGCCATCCGCCCGACGGATCTGACCCTGACCCCGGCCTCCATCAAGGCTTCTCTTTCCAATGACCAGTTCAAGCTCTATCAGCTGATCTGGAAGAGGTTCCTGGCGAGCCGGATGGCTCCCGCCGTTTATGAGACCACCAGCGTAAAGATCGTGGCATCCGGGAAATATGTATTCACGGTCAGCGCGTCGAAGATCAGTTTTGACGGCTTTTTGAGCGTCTATACGGACGGGGAGGAGGATGAATCCGCCTCCAACGTCCTTTCGAAAAACATTTCCGAGAGCAGCGGGCTTACCTTATCCGGAGTGGATCCGAAGCAGCACTTCACCCAGCCTCCCGCCCATTTTACGGAGGCCTCCCTGGTACGCGCGCTGGAGGAGCTGGGAATCGGACGCCCCAGCACCTATGCGCCCACCATCACAACCCTTCTGGCAAGGCGTTATATCACAAAGGAAGGCCGCAACCTCTTTGTGACGGAAATGGGCAATGCGGTCAACAATATCATGAAGGAAGCCTTCCCGGAGATTGTGGACGCGAAGTTCACCGCTACCATGGAATCCCTGCTGGACGGGGTCGAGGAGGGAAACGTCAAATGGAAGACCGTGATCAGAAATTTCTATCCGGATCTTGATGCGGCGGTCAAACGTGCCGAAAAAGAAATAGAGGAAGTTAAGATCGCGGATGAGGAAACGGATGTGGTCTGCGAAAACTGCGGCAGGCACATGGTCATCAAATACGGACCCCACGGAAAGTTTCTGGCCTGCCCGGGCTTCCCGGACTGTCACAATACAAAGCCGTATTATGAGAAGATCGGCGTGCCCTGCCCGAAATGCGGCAAGGATGTGGTGATGCGGATGTCCAAGAAGGGCAGGAGATATTACGGCTGCATCGGCTTCCCGGACTGCGATTTCATGAGCTGGGCAAAGCCTACGGATCAGAAATGCCCGAAGTGCGGCAGCGTCATGGTGGAGAAGGGCCGGCATCTCGCCTGCTCCAACGATGAGTGCAAATATGTGAGCAATGTAAAGGAATAAGACCGGTATTTGACGATTTCCGCAGATTCTCCTTGTATTGACTGACAATTTGTGCTAAAGTGTGAATATGAGTAATATTGAACTTTTGGACAGAACCAGAAAAATCAACAGTCTGCTGCATAACAACAGCAAGAGCATGGTCGTCTTTGACGATATGTGCGCGGTCATGAAGGAGATCGTCGAATCCAACGTTCTGGTCATCAGCCGGAAGGGAAAGGCGCTGGGGATCGGAAAGATCAGCGGCGGAGAGGATGAGGACGAACTTTTAGGCTGCAGGCACGGGGATTTCATCGACAGGCTTTTAAATGAAAGACTGGTGGGGATCCTTTCCACAAAGGAAAACGTGAATCTTCAGACCCTGGGCTTCAGTGTGGCGCAGAGCGGAAAGTACAGGGCTTTGATCTGTCCCATCGACATCGCGGGAGAAAAGCTCGGAACCCTTTTCTTTTACCGGCCGGAACGAGAATATACCATTGACGATATCATTCTCTGTGAGTACGGAGCCACGGTGATCAGTCTGGATATGCTGAGAGCCGTAAAGGAGGAGGACGCGGAGGAAAGCCGTCTGTACGCGGCGGTGGAGGGAGCGATCTCCGCACTGTCCTATTCGGAGACGGAAGCGGTATTGCGGGTCTTTGACGAGCTGAACGGCGATGAGGGGATCGTGGTGGCTTCCCGGATCGCGGATCAGTCCAAGATCACCAGGTCTGTGATCGTAAACGCACTCCGGAAGCTGGAGAGCGCAGGCATCGTGGAGTCCAGATCCTCCGGAATGAAGGGAACCTATATCAAGGTGACGAATCCGCAGATCCATAAGGCCGTTGCGGAGCTGAACAGAAAATTTGACGGAAAAGCTTCCGAGCTGAGCGTTTTTCCCGACGGAAAATAAGGATAAGAGCCGGAAAGCCGGCGGGATAGCGGTAGACATAAAATTGAATCTCATCCGAAACGGATATCGGAGGGCAGAGGAAAGAACTCTGCGGTTAAAAGGATTTAGCAGAATGTTAAGTCCTTTTTGTTATTTAGGCGGCTTAACATAAAAACCACAATATATAGTTGAAAGGGGGGAGAGGAGACCATATATATTGACTTTTCGAGGTAATGAATTATAATGTTTGGATGAGGAAACACGGAGCGTTCCGGTTTCCGGGCCCCGTGAAACGCAGCGGGGCAGACATAGGAGGTTTCACTTGGTTAATTCCGGCATTTACAATTATATAGATGTGCTGACCAAGGCGGCGGACGCCTCTGCCCTCCGGCAGAAAGCCATCGCCAATAACATCGCAAATGTGGATACACCCCATTATAAGAGGCAGGATGTATCCTTCGCGGAAAATCTGGAGCGGGCCTTAAGGCACTCCAAATTCGAAACTCTGGACGAGAAGGTCAGTTCTCTGAAGATGGACAGGCTGAAGGGGACGGTATATACGGATTCGTCCAATTATTCCTACCGTCTGGACGGCAACAACGTGGATATCGATACCGAAAACGTGGAGATGGCTTCGAACCAGCTGATGTATCAGGGAGTGACCCAGAGCATCACATCGGAGTTCAGCCATATCCAGGCGGTGGCGAAGTAAAGCGCCGTTAAGGCGGAATACGGTTGCCCGGCCGTAAACGGCGGGCCTCGGCCGCTCCCTGAAGGCTGAGGAGGAAATACAGTAAAAGATCGATAAACAAAGGAGGTAAGGGTCTATGGGCGTATATGACAGCTTTCATATCAACGCTTCCGGAATGACGGCACAGCGCTACAGGATGGACGTCATCGCGGAGAACGTGGCAAATGCGAATACCACGCGTACCAAGGACGGTACTCCTTATCGCAGAAAGGTCGTGACCTTTCAGGAAAAGCAGAATCCCATCGCTGCCTTTGACAGCGTGCTCTATCACGCGAAAGGAAAATACAACCGCTTTGTGGGGTCCGGCGTCAAGGTCGGGGGCTATTACGAGGATCATTCCACGGATCTGACCATGGTATACGATCCCTCCCATCCGGACGCGGATGAAAACGGATGTGTGTACTATCCGAATGTGGAGATCGTCACCGAGATGACGAACCTGATCGATGCCAGCCGTGCATATGAAGCCAATGCCACAGCCTTCAATACGACGAAGCAGATCGCTCTGTCGGGGCTGGAAGTGGGCCAGGGCGGGGCATGACAGGAAGCCCGAGGGCATTTGGGCTGCCGGATAATATTGCTTTGGGGTGAGGCTTCGCGGAACGTTTCCCCGCGGGCTTTGACAGAAGGAGACCGGATATGGAGATACATGATTTTTATAATATATCGTCGCATGCCATCAGGGACGCGGCGCGGCGCTCCTCCACCTGGGTGGAGAGCCCGAATGAGAAATTCAGCACCTCCTTGACGCGGCGGTGGGGCAGATCAACGAAACCAACGGATATCTGCAGAAACAGGAAAACGAAGAGATCAAATTTGCTCTCGGCCTGACGGATAATACGCACGATCTGGCGGTCGCCCAGGCAAAGGCGCAGACCTCGTTATCCTATACGGTAGCCCTCAGGGACAGGTTCCTGGAGTCCTACCGGGAGATCATGCAGATACAGATTTAAGGGAATATCAGCCCTGATACGGGATATCTGAAAAGGGAGTGGAAACATGGCGGAACGAATCCAGCAATGGTTAAAACAAATGCTTGAGCGGTTTCTGGCGTGGTGGTCAAAGTTCACCGCACGGCAGAAGACCCTGATCATCTCCGCGGCCTCGGCCGTGGTGGTATTGATCGTGGTGGCGGTCACGCTGCTTACGCAGCCGAAGTATGAGCGGCTGTATGTCAGCGATACCGCAAAGGAAACCTCGGAGATCGAGACCATGCTGGACGAGGAGGGCATCACCTACAGGGTCTCCAAGGACGGAATGGTCATCGAGGTGCTGGAGGAGCAGTATACGGATGCCGTCATCCTGCTGGGCGCGAATAACGTCCCGGCCATCGGAGCGGACCTTACGGCAGTCTTCGACGGCGGCTTCTCTTCCACGGAGTCCGATAAGACCAAAAAATATACGGCCTATCTGCAGCAGTACATCGCCGACACTCTGGCGGGGCAGGACAATATCCGCCAGGCTACGGTCACGCTGAACATCCCGGACAACGACGGGACCCTCATCCGTGAGGATAAGGAAAGCTACGCCAGTGTGATGCTCTATCTCGAGGATCCGGAGGAGATCTCGGAGGAGCAGGCGGCGGCTCTCGCCCGGTTTGTGGCCACCTCCATCGGCAACGATTCCACAAACAACATCGTGATCATGGATTCCAAGGGGACCATGCTCTATCCGGGAGCGGACGAGGAGACGGTGACGGGAAGCGCGAATTCCAGGCTTTCCTATAAGGCAAAATATGACAGCCTGGTCAAATCGGAGATCCGCGACGCTCTGGTGGGGGCGAAGATCTACGACAATGTGCAGGTCATGCCGAATCTGGACCTGAACTGGGACAATATCAAAAAGACCGAGCATACCTATACCCCTGCCGAAGGCCAGGATCAGGGCGTGCTCTCCCACAGGGACACCTATTCCCAGACGGCCAACAACAGCAACGGAGATGTCCCGGGTACCGATACCAACGGCGAGATCACCTATGAGTTTCAGGACAATGCCTATTCCCAGACCTCAACGGACGAGGAGAGTTCCGACTATCTGCCGAACGAGACCATCACCGATACCCAGACCACGGGCGGGGTGATCCGCTATGATACATCCTCCATCGGTATCACCGCCATCCATTACGTGGTCTATAACGAAGACGACCTGAGGGCCCAGGGCCTGCTGGACGGCATCACCTTTGACGAATACCGGGTGGCAAACAGCGAGCGGGTCAAGCAGGAGGTGGACGAGGACGTCTACAATGTGGTGGCCAGGGCAACGGGCATCCCGGTGGCAAACATTCAGATCGTTGCCTATGACGAGCCCTTCTTTGTGGAATCGGAGCAGACAAACTTCCTGACCTCCAACGTCATGCTGATCGCATTGATCATCCTGATCCTTGCGCTGCTGGCCTTTGTGGTGATCCGCTCCATGCGTGCGGAGCGTCAGCCGGAGCAGGAGCAGGAGGAGGAGCTTCCGCTGGATGCCATGCTTGAGAGCACGCAGGAGACGATGATCGAGGAGATCGATTCCGAGACCAAGTCCGAAATGCGTATCATGATCGAGAAATTTGTGGATGAAAACCCGGATGCCGTGGCAAATCTGCTTCGCAACTGGCTTCAGGAAGATTGGGGGTAAGGTAAGTGCCAGTACCGGCGACAACAACTGAAACGGGAGGGGATCTGGAAGGGCTGAACGGAGTACAGAAGGCAGCCATCCTTTTGATCGCCCTCGGTCCGGAGAAATCGAGCAAGATCTTCAAGCATCTGAAGGAAGAAGAGATCGAAGAGCTGACGCTTGAGATCGCCAATACGAGAAGCATCACACCGCAGGTCAAGGAAGCGGTGATCAATGAGTTTTATCAGATCTGTCTGGCGCAGCAGTATATCGCGGAGGGCGGTATCGGCTATGCCAAGGAGCTGCTGGAAGCGGCCCTCGGGCCGGAGAAGGCGACGGATGTGATCTCGAGGCTGACAGCCTCCCTGCAGGTCAAGCCCTTTGAATTTGTGCGCAAGGCCGATGCTTCCCAGCTGCTGAACTTTGTACAGGACGAGCATCCTCAGACCATCGCCCTGATCCTTTCTTATTTAAATCCGGCTCAGGCGGCGCAGATCATCGGAGCTCTGCCGCCGGATCAGCAGGCGGATGTGGCGAAGAGGATCGCGATGATGGACCGGACCTCGCCGGATGTGATCAAGGAGGTGGAGCGCGTGCTCGAATCCAAGATATCTTCCCTTGTCAATC
>CACZNS010000313.1 GCA_902782575.1 uncultured Lachnospiraceae bacterium | reverse complement strand
TGTTTGCTTAGCACGGACCGTAACGAAGTGGAGACCGTCGAGGCTTTCAGATGCGTGCTATCGGGATAAGCAGGCAAGCAATTGGTCTAGGTATTTAAGAACCGTTATACTAGGGGCCGGCTTGCTTTGTCATCTGTTACAGCTTGTCAATCCGGACATTTATAAGTATATTGTATATAGAATTGCATTTACAGGGCGTTATTTGTTTATTTCAATAACAATATTTCATTTTTCCGGAAGATTGTTATAATTTTTAAGAAAGACGGGAACTTTGTTATGAAAAAAGAGTGGATGGGATTGATCGTCAAAAAGGAGGACGGCTCCGAGCAGGTCAACTACGATGATCCAAACTTTCCTTCCTATATTTATGACGGATGGATCAAGCCGAATGTTACATGGGAAAAGGTTCCTCATTTTCACGAGGATATCGAGCTTCTCACGGTAAAGACCGGCCATATGGCCTATTCTGTTAACGGCAGACTGATCCCTCTGAATGCCGGTGATACCGTATTCGTGAATTCAAATCAGATCCATTACAGCCTCTCTGCGGAAAATACCACCGCGACCTATGTGATCTTTATTGCAGATCCGGCTATCCTGAATTCTTCCGTGGCCGTGGAAATGCAGGCGCTGCTACCGATCCTCAGCAATCCGAACCTTTCCTATCTCCGGTTCCGGAATATAAATGAAAATACCAGGGCGATCTATGATCTGATGGTCACGCTTCCCGATCTGAGGCGGGATCCGTTTCAGATCACCAAAAAACTATTTGAGATATGGGAGATCATCCTGGCTCAGAGCAAAAGCTACGGAATGATAGATGAAGAGACCCAGACCGATCTGCATACCTGGGCCTTCAAGTCAATGATGTTCTACATTCAGCAGCATTACCGGGAAGCCGTCACTCTGGATGATATAGCCGCAAGCGGTAATATCAGCAGGTCTCTCTGCAACAAGATCTTTCACAAGTACGTGGGAGACAGTCCCGTAAATTACCTCCTGAACTACCGGGTAAGAAAGATTGCCGAGCTTCTTCGTACCACAGCTCTTCCTCTTTCCGAGATCGCTTCCCTTACAGGCTTTAACGGCACAAGCTATATGTCGGAAATGTTTAAGAAGGCTTTTGAGACCTCTCCCCGTGACTACAGACGAATGTTGCATTTCTCACTTCAAAATGATATAAAAAAGTAATATCTATTTCACGGAAAAAGTGTCTGTAATTCTACAGTACGAAAATCCGCCAGGAGAAAAGGAGGATCATCTATGTGGTCAATAAGAGAAATAAAACAAAGGGGAATCAATGCCCTAAAGGCAAACTACTGGCCCAGCGTGGGAATAGCATTTTTGCTGAGCCTGCTTCTTATCGGATCGGCGGGTACGGCGGTGAATCCGGGAAATAAAAACGTCGATACCGAAAAGCTGAAGGAGCTGTTTCAGTCGATGACGCCTGTTGAGCTGGGAGTGTTCCTGGCAATGCTGGGAAGTCTGGTTTCCTTCACCGTGATCATATCGTTTGTGCTGAAGCTCTTCGTGTATAACCCGCTGAAGGTCGGGTGCTACAGATTTTTCCGTAAGAATGCGGAAAATCCTCCTGCACCGTTCGGGGTAGTCGCAGAGGGATTCGGGGCTTACTGGCATGTCTTCGTCACGCTTTTTTTGAAGGATCTGTTCCTTTGTTTCTGGTCAATGCTGTTTCTTATCCCCGGCATCATAAAGTCATATTCCTACAGGATGGTTCCTTACATTATTAAAGATAATCCGGAGCTGTCCGCAACGGAAGTGATCACGAAATCCCGCAAGATGATGAACGGTCACAAATGGAAAGCCTTTGTCTTTGACCTGTCCTTTATCGGCTGGGAGATCCTTTCGTTTTTCACCTGCGGAATTTTGGGGTTATTCTGGGTCGATCCGTATGAGGAGAATGCCAGAGCCGCACTGTATCTGGAACTGAAGGATAAATAAACCGGTACGTCAAAGGGCTGCTTGAAAAAGCAGCCCTTTCTTTTCCTCATTTCCAGACATCCGCTTCGGAATCGGCATATTCTGCCTTTACCACATTTTCCTGATCTGTCAGCTGCCGGATCAGCTCCATGGGCCTCGCATCCTTGAAGGTATAGATCTCGGTTTCCAGAACCCAGTTCCGGGTTTCCCCGCCCCTTAAGATCCTGTTGCCGGTTACGATCATACCGCTGTCCGACAGAAACCGGGTGATCTCCTGCACGCTTCCCTCCGGCTTTATTGTGATCTTAAGCTTCATATTGGTACGGAGCGTGTCAAGATTTGTCTTTTTCTTGAAAAAGATCTGGATCAGGATGACCAGAAAGCTGCTTACGGTTCCCGTCACATACATCCCGGCGCCGAAGGCCAGACCGATAGCTGATGTGGTCCAGATGCCAGCAGCCGTGGCCATACCCTGAATAATATTGTGCCGTACGAAAATGATCCCGGCTCCGAGAAAACCCACTCCGGAGATCACCTGAGCAGCCAGTCTCGCAGGATCCCCCGGCTTCACATCGGTAAAGCCGTATTTTGAAATAACCATGACCAGGGCCGCTCCCATGCAGACTATGGCATGAGTACGGATACCTGCTTCCTTTGACTGACTGTGCCTTTCAAATCCGATCAGTCCGCCCGCTACGACGGCGCAGACAATTCTTAACAACCATTCATATTCCAGCATACAACTTCCCCCTTAAGCTGAACCGGTATAGATCATTGATTTTTGTATTTGCCGTAAAGCTCCTTTACGGTTTCGATATCCTCCTCGTCGATCCGGTCACGGAGCTCGCTGATCGTGGCGCTGACATCTCCGCCGTTTTCGCGCATTGCGGCGACCGCATCCGAAAGAACACCGGAGTCAGCATATTTGTTAATGATCTCATTAACCGTTTCCGAATCCTCTTTTGTCATGCTATTCTGGATCCCGGCTATGTCAATTTCATCTCCCAGTTCCCGGGAAACATATTCTTCCACTGCTTTTTTTGTCACACTCCGGTTGATATTCTGAGTGACGGGATTGCTGTTGACACCTTTTCCGGTAAGCAGGACGACGATGATCATCACGCAGAGCGCAACGCAGAATAATAAACCAATAAATACCCATTGGGGTGCTGAGGGATTCCTCCTCCTTCGTTCCGGCATATCTCTTCCTTTCCATAAAAGAAAACCGAACCCTCACGGATCCGGTCTTCTGTGTGATCGGCTGTTGCTTCTTCAACTATACCAGATCAAAATTCTCGTTTGCCTTCTGGATCATATCCACTCTGTCCTCTGCCCGGGTCGTATCGGAAGAATCATCCGAAAATGCTATCTTGATCATCTGTCCGTCGCGGGCAGTCTGCTCCGTCAGCTGAGCTTCTACCGCGGTTTCTCTTGAAAATTCCTCATTATTTTCCTTCTGTGATTCCCGCTTTTCTTCCCGGGATTCGATCTCTCTGTCATAATCGAGCTTGGAGATCTCTCCCTTCCGGTAAAGCTGCTGAAGCTGAACATCCGAATAACCCGTAAAGGATTTGATCTGCTCCGGAGCATTCAGCTCCTCTGCCCGCTGATCCCGAATCTCCCCTGTCTTTTCCTCGGCTGCTGCCCGGAAAAGATCACGTACCTGATAAGCTCTCTCGGAAGCAGTAGAGATATCCTCTAGGATCTTCTTCCTTTTCTCGCTTTCCTCCTCTGCGGCTTCGATCTGCTCCTTTACCGTATTTTCATTTACAACGACCTTGCCGTTTTCCTCTTCTTCCTTTTCATCCTCTTCAGCGACAGCCGGGTTGACATTCTCCTCCGTCTCCAGTCTGGAAATACCTTCCTCACTGGCCTGTACGGTATCCCCATCCTCCGACACGGCTATTACGTTTTCCAGCCGTTCCTGATCCGCGGTACGCTTTTTCTCTTCCGCCTGCTGATTCTGCTCTGTCCGATCCGGAGTCTTATTTGTACGGATCTGAGCTTCGACTGACGGTCTGGCCGGTGCTGTCTGATTCTGAACAGGTGTCTGAACCTGATTTAATCTGATATCCGCCATATCGCCCCTCCTTTCATCGCTGATACCTCACTTTTATTCTACTCCCAAGTCTACATAAATGTAAAGACTGTTTCTTATCCCTGCCGCTTCTCACATCTGATCCGGCGCTTCAAACCCGAGCACATCGATGGCGTCTTCAAAAATTCCCTTCATCAGAGTAAGCAGTGCGATCCATCCTTTTTTCTTCTCTTCATCCTCTTCGGACAGTATCTTCGTTTCATGATAAAAATGATTGAACGCGTTGGCAGCCTCGTAAATATAGGCACAGATCTTGTGAGGTGCGATCTCTTCAAAGGCGTTTTCCATCATTGCGTTATAGCCGGACAGCAGTCTGCAAAGCGCTTTTTCCGATGCACTCTCTGCGGGTCTGACAAAGAGCCCTTCGGGATTTCCGCCGCTTTCTCCGTATTTTCGAAGTATGGATTTGATCCGGACGATCGTATAGAGAATATACGGTCCGGTATTTCCTTCAAAAGAAGTAAACTTGTCGATGTCAAATACATAATCCTTAGACGCCTGGTTTGAAAGATCCCCGTATTTGATCGCGGCAAGTGCCACCTTCCTGGCTGTATCCTTCGTTTCCTCCTCGGACATTTCCGCGCCGTTTTCCTTCATTCTCTCGAGCATTCTCTCATATACATCATTCAGCAGGCTTTCCAGACGCATTACGCCGCCCTCTCTGGTCTTAAAGGGTTTGCCGTCGGCTCCGTTCATCGTTCCGAAGCCCAGCAGGGTCAGCCGGACAGACTCCGGAACGATCCCCGTCTTTTTTGCACAGCGGAAAACCTGCTTAAAATGCAGGTCCTGTCTCTTATCTACCACGTAGATGACCCAGTCCGGCCCGTAATCCTCTTCTCTCTGCACGAGCGTTGCCAGATCTGTTGTTGTATAAAGTGCGGCACCGTCGGATTTCAGCAGCATACAGGGAGGGATCTCCTTTGCATCACTTTCTTCCGCTACATCCACTACCAATGCCCCCTGCGACTCATATGCAAATCCCTCGGCCTTCAGACGCTCTACCATCGGCGTGATATACGGATCCGCATCGCTTTCCCCCTTCCAGATCTCAAAGCTGACATTCAGCTTTTCATAATTCCGCTTCAGGTCGGCAACGGAAATCTCCATGATATGCTTCCAGATCGCAAGGTATTCTCCGTTTCCGTGCTGAAGCTCGTAGGTGATATCCATTGCTTTTTTCTTAAAAGCCTCGTCCTCTTTTGATTTTGCGGATGCTGCCGGATAGATCTCCTCCAGCTCACGGATGGTCGGAAGTCCCATCTGCCGCTCTTTCATTTCGGCAATGATCAGTCCCATCTGCAGACCCCAGTCGCCCATATGGATATCGCCGAGCATCCTGTGACCCAGATATTTTCCGATCCGTTTTACGCTCTCTCCGATGATCGCCGCTCTGAGATGGCCGATATGAAGAGGCTTTGCCACGTTGGGTCCGCCGTAATCCACAACGATCGTCTGCTGCTTTTCGGGGGTTGACAATCCGTATTTTTCGGCTGACGCCATCTGCCGGAGATAATCCGACAGATAATCGTTTCTGACAGTCAGATTCAGAAATCCGGGTTTTACTGCCTCGGCCTTTTCAAAGACGGATGATCCGAAAAGCTTCCCGGCCACATCCTCCGCGATCACAAGCGGCGCCTTTTTATATTCCTTTACAGCAGACATGGCGCCGTTACACTGATATTCACAGAGATCCGGCCGGTTTGAAACCGTGACCTTTCCATATTTTTCATCATAGCCCGCTGCGGCAAACGCCCCGGAAACCTCCGCTGATAACAGATCCAGTAACTTATCCATTTGCTTCTCCTTTTCCTGATCCCAAAACGCGAGTCCTATCTCTGCCTGCGTTTTTCGGCTTCTGCCTTCGAAAACGCACATCCGCAGTAATCCTGCCGGTAAAGACCGTATTCGCCGGAGATCTCCACCGACCGTTTATATCCGTTCCTTTTCTTAAAATCGGACGGCAGATGCTTTACGCCGTATTCCGCGGCAAGCCTCTCGCCGATCTCATTGATCTTATCCGCTCTTTTCAGGGGACTGATACTGAGTGTTGTCGTAAAATAGTCAAAGCCGCTCCGGGAGGCCTCCTCTGCAGCTTCTCTCAGCCGAAGCTCATAGCAGCGAAAGCACCGTTCGCCACCCTCCGGCAGCGCTTCCATGCCCTTTGCCATTTCAAGAAAGGCTGACGGCTCGTAAGCCCGAAGCTGCACCTCCACCGGGAATGCCGCTTCCCTGACAAGCCGCTTCAGCTCCTCGGCGCGGTGTCCGTATTCCTCCGGTGTATCCATATTCGGATTATAAAAAAGCAGAGTGATGTCGAAGTACCTCGTAAGGTACTCCATGCAGTAGGATGAGCAGGGGGCACAGCAGACATGCAGCAGCAGCTTCGGTCTGATCCCGGCTCTTTCATTCTCCTCTATGATCCGCTCCAGCTCTTTCTGATAATTTCTCTTTTGCACGGTGCTTCATCGTCCGATCTGCGCGATATCGATCAGCTCCAGCGCTCCGTCGGCATTCTCCGTCTCCATCGTGGTCAAAAGCGCATTTACGGTATCGAGCGCCGTCAGGCAGTAGACTCCGGTTTCGATCGATACACGCCGGATCAGAAAACCGTCACGGTTCTTCTGAAAGCCCTGTGTCGGCGTATCGACGACCAGATCGATCCTGTGTCCGAGGATCAGATCCATCACATTCGGGGATTCCTGATGGATCTTATTGACCTTTAAGGCATTCACTCCGTTTTCCTGCAGGACCTTCGCCGTGCTGCGCGTGGCATAGATCCTGTACCCCAGTGCCTCAAACCGTTTCCCGATCCCGATGATCTCCGCCTTATCCGAATCCTTTACCGTCAGGATCACCTGCTTATGCTTCGGCAGACGGAATCCTGCTCCGAGGAAGGCTTTATAGAGAGCCTCGTTGTAATCGCTCGAAATACCGAGGCACTCACCGGTAGACTTCATCTCCGGGCCGAGACTTGTCTCCGCCCCGTAGATCTTTTCAAAGGAAAAGACCGGCATCTTGATCGCATAATAATCTGCCGCCGGCTGAAGCCCCGGCTCGTAGCCCATTCCCCGGATCGTCTCTCCCATGATGACCCGCGCCGCCAGCTCCACGATCGGGATCCCGGTCACCTTGCTGATATACGGAACCGTTCTGGAAGAACGGGGATTGACCTCAATGCAATATACCTCTTCGTCCATGGCGATGAACTGAATGTTGATCATGCCCCGGACCTTCAGTGCCTTTGCAAGACGCCCGGTATAGTCGGCTATCTTTTCCTTCACCTGCCCGGAGATCGTCGGTGCCGGATAGATCGAGATACTGTCCCCGGAATGGATCCCGGCCCGTTCGATATGCTCCATGATCCCCGGGATCAGGATGTCCTCACCGTCACAGACAGCGTCCACCTCGACTTCCTTTCCCATCATATATTTGTCGACAAGGATCGGATGATCCTGTGCGATCCGGTTTATGATCCCGATAAACTCCCGGATCTCCCCGTCGTTAAATGCGATCCGCATCCCCTGCCCGCCGAGAACATAGGAGGGCCGTACCAGTACAGGGTAACCCAGATCGTTCGCTGCCTTTACGGCCTCGTCTGCGGTAAAGACCGTATGCCCCGCAGGGCGCCGGATCCCGGTCTGCGCAAGGACCTCATCAAAAAGCTCCCTGTCCTCGGCCTTATCTACATTCTCCGCCGAGGTTCCGAGGATCGCTACTCCCATCTTCATCAGAGCCTGTGTGAGCTTGATCGCAGTCTGTCCGCCGAACTGCACCACCGCCCCGTCCGGCTTTTCCACCTTTACGATGTTCTCCACATCCTCTTCCGTCAGAGGCTCAAAGTACAGCTTGTCCGCAATGTCGAAATCTGTGGAAACCGTCTCCGGGTTGTTGTTGACAATGATCGTTTCGTATCCGGCTTTTGCAAAGGCCCAGGTGGCATGCACCGAGCAGTAGTCAAACTCGATCCCCTGTCCGATGCGGATCGGGCCTGATCCGAGCACAAGCACCTTTTTCGTCTTTCCGGTGGGCTCCGCTTCTCCGCTTTCATCCTCACCCCCGTAGACCGAATAGAAATACGGGGTAGCTGCCTGAAACTCGGCAGCACAGGTATCGACCATCTTATATACCGCGGTAATGCCGTTTGCGATCCGCAGCTCCTTTATCTCCTCTTCGCTCTTCCCCGTGAGCCTCGAGATCACGCTGTCCGGGAATTCGATCCTCTTGGCTTCTCTTAACAGCTCCGGTGTCAGGTCCTCTTCCTTCAGGCGCTGCTCCATTTCCACAAGGATCGCCAGCTTATCGATAAACCACCGGTCGATCTGGGTCATATCATGGATCGTTTCACGCTCGATCCCCTTGCGGATCGCTTCCGCGATCACATAGATCCGCTGATCGTCCACCACATCCATCCGACGGATCAGCTCCCGCCTCGTCAGATGGGAATAATCATAGCTTAAAAGGGAATCCGTATGCTGCTCCAGCGAACGGATCGCCTTCATCAAAGCTCCCTCAAAGCTGCCGGAGATGCTCATGACCTCTCCCGTCGCCTTCATCTGGGTCGTGAGAGTCCGCTTTGCCGTAATGAATTTGTCAAAGGGGAGCCTGGGCAGCTTTACGACGCAATAATCCAGCGCCGGTTCAAAGCTTGCAAAGGTTTTCCCTGTGATCGCATTCGGGATCTCATCGAGGGTATATCCGAGAGCGATCTTTGCGGCAACCTTTGCGATGGGATATCCCGTTGCCTTGGACGCAAGAGCGGAGGATCTGGAAACACGGGGGTTGACCTCGATCACACAGTATTCAAAGGAGGTCGGATGCAGTGCAAACTGTACGTTGCAGCCTCCGGTGATCTCAAGCTCATCAATGATATTGAGTGCCGCACTGCGGAGCATCTGATATTCCTTGTCTCCGAGTGTCTGGCTTGGCGCCACGACGATCGAATCGCCGGTATGTACGCCCACCGGATCGATATTTTCCATGTTACAGACCGTGATCACATTGCCGGCACTGTCCCGCATGACCTCATACTCGATCTCCTTCCAGCCTGCGATCGAGCGCTCCACCAGAACCTGTCCCACGCGGCTTAAGCGCAGGCCGTTTGCGAGGATCTCCCGGAGCTCTCCCTCATTGGAAGCGATCCCGCCTCCGCTTCCGCCGAGAGTATACGCCGGCCGTAATACCACCGGATAGCCTATCTCCCGCGCAAATCTGACACCGTCCTCCATATTCTCAACGATCAGGGAGGGGGCGCATGGCTCTCCGATCTTTTCCATCGTATTCTTAAATTC
The DNA here is from genome assembly GCA_902782575.1 of uncultured Lachnospiraceae bacterium. Lineage (GTDB taxonomy): Bacteria > Bacillota > Clostridia > Lachnospirales > Lachnospiraceae > NK4A144. The sequence continues at coordinate 9,059 of CACZNS010000313.1, read as the reverse complement.
CAGGCGGTCCTCTGCCTTCCGGATCGTCTGGGCTGTAGTTCCGATGAGCTTTACTCCCTGCCTGTCAAGGAATCCTGACTCCGCCAGCTCCATTCCCAGATTTAATCCCGCCTGTCCGCCAAGGGTTGGAAGGATACTGTCCGGCTTTTCTTTTTTGATCAGCTGCTCCAGCACCCTGACCGTAAGCGGTTCGATATAAACCCTGTCCGCAATATCCTTATCGGTCATGATCGTTGCGGGGTTGGAATTGATCAGCACAACCTCCACCCCCTCTTCTTTCAGGGAACGGCAGGCCTGTGTCCCCGCGTAGTCGAATTCCGCCGCCTGCCCGATCACAATCGGCCCCGAGCCGATGACCAGTACTTTTTTTATGTTTTTATTTCTGGGCATTGATCAAATCTCCTGTATTTATCCCCTCATCATTTCAATAAACCGGTCAAACAGGAACGCTGTATCCTGAGGCCCCGGACAGGCCTCCGGGTGAAACTGCACCGTATAGATCTTTTTTCCGATGTACGTCATTCCCTCATTGGTCCCGTCATTTACATTCACGAATCCCGGAACGGCGATCGAAGGATCCATTGTTGACTCATCCACCACATATCCGTGATTCTGGGATGAAATATACACTCTTCCGGTTTCCAGATCCTTCACCGGGTGATTTGCGCCGCGGTGTCCGTATTTCATCTTATGCGTATCGCCCCCGTTGGCAAGAGCCATCAGCTGATGCCCGAGGCAGATCGCAAAGATCGGTTTCCCGGATGCACAGAGCTTTTTGATCTCGGCAATGATCGGGACACATTCCTTCGGATCTCCCGGTCCGTTGGAAAGCATGATACCGTCCGGATCATCCGCGAGCAGCTCTTCAGCGGTAGTCAGCGCCGGATACACCGTCACCTCAAGTCCGCGTCTTGCCAGATTCAGGGCGATATCCTTTTTCATCCCCACATCCAGCACCGCAGCCTTCAGTCCCTTTCCGAGACCGCTCACGCTCCTGTCGGCTTCCACGCGATATTTCTCCTTACAGCTGACTCTTTCCACCACTTTACCCGTCGTATATGCTTTTAATTCTGCAGCCACGTCCTCATAGCGGATATCCCGGGTCGTGATCATTCCATTCATCGTCCCCTTTTCCCGAAGGATCTTCGTCAGGGCACGCGTATCGATCCCGGCTATTCCCGGGATCTCATATTCCTTCAGATAATCCTGTATCGAGCCGTCCGAGCGGAAATTGCTGTCCATTCTGGACAGCTCTCTTACGATGAAGCCGTCCGGCCACGGACGCTCCGACTCCAGGTCCTCTCTGCAGATCCCGTAGTTTCCGATCAGCGGATAGGTCATGCAGACTGCCTGACCGGCATAGGATGGATCCGTCAGGATCTCCGGATAGCCTGTCATAGAGGTGTTGAATACGATCTCGCTGACCGTTTCCTTTTCCGCTCCGATGGATAATCCCTCAAAAACTGTTCCGTCTTCCAGTATCAGATATGCTTTCATCCTTATCCCCACAAAGCGCCCGGACAGCAAACTGCCTGCCCGGACGCCCTTGTCCTTCAGTCATAAACCTGCTTCATTTTATCACAACATAGTATTATATGAAACCGGTCAGCTGAAATATTCCACTCCGGATTCAAAGACCTTCATATCCTGCTCCCCGTAGATATTGACCGCAACCGATCTTCCCCGGCGCTCGATATGTGCCATCTTTCCGAATACCCTGCCGTCCGAAGAGAGGATCCCTTCTATTGCCTGATAAGATCCGTTGACGTTCCATTCCTCATCCATGGAGATCTTTCCGTCTGCATCACAGTACTGAGTCGCGATCTGACCGTTGGTCAGAAGCCTGTCAAGCCACTTCCCGGGAGCCACAAACCGCCCCTCTCCATGAGAGGCAGGATTGACATATACTCCTCCGAGCTCCGCGTTTAACAGCCAGGGAGATTTATTGGAAACCACCTTGGTATACACCATTTTGGATATATGACGCCCGATCGTATTGAAGGTCAGCGTCGGCGAATCCTCCTTCTGCGCATCGATAACCTCGCCGTAGGGCACCAGACCAAGCTTGATCAGCGCCTGAAAGCCGTTGCAGATACCGAGGGCCAGCCCGTCCCGCTTTTGCAGCAGATCCATGACCGCTTCCTTCAGCTTCGCATTCCGAAATGCCGTGGCAAAAAACTTTGCCGATCCGTCCGGCTCGTCTCCGGCCGAAAAGCCGCCCGGGAACATGATGATCTGCGCATCGTTTATTTCCTTCACGTATTCCTCCACGGAAGAGCGGATATCGGATGCGGACAGATTTCTGAACACCCTGACCGACACATCCGCTCCGGCATTTTCAAATGCCTTTGACGAATCATATTCACAATTCGAGCCCGGAAATACCGGAATAAAGACCTTCGGTCTTGCCGTTTTATGTCTGCAGACATGAACGGAGGGGGCATCCGAGAGCACCTCCGCAACCGCGTCTTTTTTCTTTGATGCTTTAGTGGGGAAAACACTCTCCAGCGTTCCGTTATATGCATCAAAAATCTCCGACAGCTTAAGCTTCACCTTACCGAAAACAATCTCCGGCCTTGCCGTCACCTTACCGATCTCCATGTAAGGAACCCCGATCTCCTTAAGCTTTTCCGGTACTGCCTCCGCCAGGATATTTCCTGTCTCGGAGAGGAAAAACTCTTCCGCAAGCATCTTCGCGTTCAGCGATACTCCGAGCTTATTGCCGAAGGCCATCTTTGAAACTGCCGGGGCGATCCCCTTTTCGTCCAGCGCATAGGCCGAAACGATCGCGCCCGAACGGATCGCCTTTGTAATACCCTTATACAGACTGACCGCCTCCCGGTAAACCGGCAGATCGTAGCTGTCGGTAGGGATCGTAAATTTGATCAGTACGTTCCCCGCTTTTTTAAGCTCTGGTGAAAGGACATTCTTTTCCTCCGCCACATCCACGGCAAAGCTTACCAGCGTGGGAGGTACGTCGATGGTTTCAAATGTACCGGACATGGAATCCTTTCCGCCGATGGAGGCCAGTCCGTACGCCTCCTGCGCCGAAAAGGCTCCTAGCAGTGCCGTGAAAGGGGCACTCCAGCGCTTCGGATCCTCTGTCATCCGCTTGAAATACTCCTGGAAGGTAAAGCGGATCTTCGACATGTCTCCGCCTGCCGCCACGATCTTTGCGATGGAGTCGGTAACCGCATAAACAGCTCCGTGATACGGGCTCCAGCTGGATATATAAGGATCGAAGCCGTAGGACATCATCGTTACCGTATCGCTGGTGCCTTCAAGCACCGGAAGCTTTGCAACCATCGTCTGGATCGGCGTCGTCTGATATTTTCCGCCGTAGGGCATCAGTACCGTCCCTGCACCGATGGAAGAATCAAACATCTCCACCAGGCCTTTCTGTGAGCATTCATTCAGATCGGCCAGGGTCTTTAACCACTCCTTTTTCAGATCCCTGACAGTGATCTGCTCCCTGAAATAGGCATCCTTCTCGGAGGGGATCTCCACGGTCACATCCGTTTCCTGATGGGCTCCGTTTGTATCCAGGAAGGCTCTTGAAAGATCTACGATGGTCTTTCCCCGCCATTTCAGTACCAGCCGCGGCTCCTTCGTAACGACCGCCACCCGGGTCGCCTCCAGGTTTTCCTCGGCGGCATAGTCCATAAATCGATCCGCATCTTTTGCTGCGACCACAACCGCCATGCGCTCCTGTGATTCGGAGATCGCAAGCTCCGTCCCGTCAAGACCGGCATATTTCTTCGGAACCTTGTCCAGATCCACCGTCAGACCCGGTGCAAGCTCTCCGATCGCTACCGAAACTCCTCCCGCGCCGAAATCGTTGCAGACCTTGATCAGAAGACTGACCTCTTTTCTTCTAAACAGCCTCTGAAGCTTACGCTCCGTCGGCGCGTTTCCTTTCTGAACTTCCGCTCCGCAGGTATCAATGGAGGCTGTCGTATGAACCTTCGATGAGCCTGTGGCTCCTCCGATACCGTCCCGTCCGGTCTCTCCTCCCAGCAGGATGATAATATCTCCCGGCTCCGCATCCTCCCGGACCACGTTGGCTCTCGGCGCAGCCGCCATCACGGCACCGATCTCCATCCGCTTCGCCACATAATCGGGATGATAGATCTCATGCACATAGCCTGTTGCAAGACCGATCTGATTTCCGTAGGAAGAATAACCCTTCGCCGCGCCGCGGACCAGTTTTTTCTGCGGAAGCTTTCCCTTAAGTGTCTTCCCGATCGGCACGGTCGGATCTGCCGCGCCCGTCACGCGCATGGCCTGATACACATAGGACCTGCCGGAGAGCGGATCACGGATCGCCCCGCCCAGACAGGTTGCCGCCCCTCCGAAGGGTTCGATCTCCGTCGGATGGTTATGGGTCTCGTTCTTAAACATCACAAGCCATTCCGTTTTATGTTTTTTTCCCTTTTCATCGGTTTCGGTGACCGGTACCACGATGGAGCAGGCATTGATCTCGTTGCTTTTTTCCAGATCATCCAGTTTCCCGTCCTGCTTCAGCTTCCGCATGGCAAGCGTAGCCACATCCATCAGGCATACAAATTTATCCCCGCCCTTTTCGGCAATCCGGTCTCCGTAGACGGTTTCCCGGGTCTTCAGATAATCGCGGTAGGATCTTTCGATCGGCTCGCGGAAATAGCCGTCCTCAAACGATATCTTCTTAAGCTCCGTGGAAAAGGTGGTATGCCTGCAGTGATCGGACCAGTAGGTATCCAGTACACGGATCTCCGTTACGGAGGGATCCCGTTTTTCTTCTTTCCCGAAATAATTTCTGATATGAAGGAAATCCCGGAAGGTCATAGCCAGATTCAGGGAATCATACAGCTTCTGCAGATCCTTTTCGGACATTTTCGTAAAGCCGTCAAAATAGCGGATATCCTCCGGTTCGTCATATTTCGTGACCAGTGTTTCCGGCTTTTCCGAGCCTGCCAGGCGGGAATCCACCGGATTGACCACATATTCCCGGATCTTTCGTTTCTGAGCCTCCGTCAGCTTCCCTTCGATGCAATAGGTCTCTGCCGTTTTGATCACCGGCTTTGCCTCCTCATCAAGGAACTGCACGCACTGCACGGCAGAGTCCGCACGCTGGTCGAACTGCCCGGGAAGATATTCCACGGAAAAGACCTCCGCACCCTTTGCTCTCGGAAAATCCTCCTCATAGATCCTGTCTACGGGAGGTTCCGAAAAGACGGACGTACAGGCCTTCCGGTATACATCTTCTTTCAGATTTTCAATATCATAACGGATCAGATAACGAAATCCGGTGATCGTCCCGATGTTCAGATACCCTGCGATCTCCTCCCGAAGCTCCTTTGCTTTCCCCGCGTATTCCTCTTTCTTCTCCACATATACTCTTCTTACCATGACTCCTCCTACCTTTGAAGATACTCCAATTCGTACTGAATCTCCTTCGGAACCGCCACACCGGCCTTTCCGACCTTCTGCACCACGATATCCAGCAGATGCTTCCGCTGCTCTCTCTTCACGTTAAACTTATCCACCAGATCCGAATAGGCCGGAGTGGACAGCGCCAGTTTTTCTCTTGTCTCCTTTGGGAACGGACAATACCGGAATACAATGCTTCTGGCTGTTTTATTCAAACGAAGGGAACCGTTCTTTTCATATTCCATGTAATTGATATAATCACTGACAAAAACTCCTTTTGCGGAATTTCTGGCAGACTGAAGCTGGGATTTGATCTTCTCGCGGATCTCGGGGGACAGATCATGATTTTTACGATAAAATTGCAGATAATCGCTGTACTCGGAGGTGAGAGAGGGCACCGTCACATCGTTCCAGTGTACACCCTGCTCCCTTCTGCACATTTCCCAGCGGAATTCTCCCGCAAGCGTAGTAAAGAACTGCTTTGGCGAAGAAGAAGGAAAAAGCGGCACCATCATCCGGGCGGGCGTATCCCTTTTGGAGCCGGAGATCTCCTGCCATAACGCTCCCCTCCCTCCGGCATTCGGGCGCAGCACCACATACGGCAATATCTCGGTATCGATATACTCCCGGTTGATCCCGATCTTCGGATTCGTATACAGGATCTCCCTGCAGAAGCAGGAATAATCCACGGCCCGGATCTCATCAAGGCAGTCCTTGACCGCTTTTGCCGTCAATATGGACTGATCCGGTGTTTTGATATGATCCTCCGCAAAAAAGACAGGCACAAAAGAAGAGATCCTTCCGTATGTCATACGGTTTGCCAGATTAAAGAAATTCCGTATTTCAAACAGCGCTCTTTCTTTTCCGCTGTTCAACAGCGTATTGATCTCACTCTGTCTGATCTCTCCGTTATTGTACTGATCCTTCAGATATGCCGGATATTCCATATCGAATTCGTTTTTGGAGGGATCGATCTTTTTCTCATAGATCAGCTTCAGCCATTCCCAGATCGTTAAGACCCTGCCCTCCGGATCCGGCTTGTAGGTATCCGCCAGATAAGCCAGCGCGGCTGTATTCTCCTTCCCCGCAAGCGTCTCGTCCACAAACCCGAACATCAGGAACATTCTCACTTCAAGCGGAACTGTCCCGTATACGCTCTTCAGGAAAGCCTGCTCATAAAGCCCGTAAAACTTTTCCGCCAGGCTTTTACGGATGCGTCTCGCGTTGTCGGACTGATCCGTTTTATCGGAAAGCCTGCCGAAATCCGAAAGAGCCTTCCGAAAATCCTTGGACTGATCCGAGGACATACCCGCATAGGCAAGGATCGAATCCAGAGCTCCTTTGATCTCGATCACGTTGTCGCCTTCCAGATAGCGTTCCTTTGCCGAGGTCTTCTGACCGTCCGCTTCGGAGGCCCATCTTCTCAGCTCGCTCATTCTCAGGAGAAATCCGGAGGCATCCTCATGCAGCTTCATCCTGTCCTCGACCAGGCTCTCGATCCGTTCCACCAGATAATTAATATACTGCCCCGCATAAAGAATGATACCGGTACAGAATTCCGGCCCCAGCGCATACTGTTCCTTTGGTATCGATTCGAAGAAACGGTTTTCAAACTCTCTCAGGTCCGGCTTGGTGGGTTCCGGAAGGTTTTCAAAAAACGGGTCCGGGATATATACCTCGCCCGCTGCCGTACAGAGCTCCTCCATCTCCGCGTTTTCCGCAACCAGACTGTCATAAAACTGCCTGCTCACCTCATAAATCTTGGAAACCTGGGTATGCACCTGGCGCACGTTGGTGACTGCCGTTTCGGTCAGGATCGGACAGATCTTCTGGTTTGCCCGGATAATGGAGCACAGATCCTCCACGGTACGGTACGGATAAGAATAGATAACCGCATTCTCTTCGACTTCATAATCAAAACGGTAGAATTCGCCCGGCACTTCAAAAAGACCAATGATGCTGCCATATCCCAAACGGATCGAGCAGGTCGAACTGGATACGGTGACTGCCCCTTTGAGCAGGATCCCTATCTCAGACACCCGCTCACTGGTCGTATAGAGCAATTCCCCCGTATTGACTTCCATTTTCCCCATCGTACTACTTCCTCTCAACCGTTCTCCTGATCGTCCTCATCATAATGCTTTCGGATCAGACGCTTTTCAAACTCCTCGATCGGCAGCGGCTTGTCAAACAGAAAGCCCTGAACGATCCCCCCTCCGATACTCTGCAGGAAGCTTGCCTGTTCCTTTGTTTCCACCCCTTCCGCAATGATATTGATATTCATATCCTGCACCATCCGGATCACATTTTCTATGATAGCCTTATCTCTCCCGGATCCGGAATTGTCGATCAGGGATTTGTCGATCTTGATCGTATCCACCGAAAGCGATTTCAGCAGACTCAGGGAAGAGTATCCCGTACCGAAATCATCCATCGAAGTCGAAACCCCATAGGCCCTCAGACTTTCCGTGGCACGGATCAGGCGCTCCTTATCCTGAAAATCCATTGTCTCCGTAAACTCTATCTCGATATACTTCGGGGGAATACGGTACCGCCTGATGACGCTGATGATCTGCTCGGTAAATTTCTGATTGGAAAAATGTGCCCTGGAAAAATTGATCGATACCGGAACGATGTCGATCCCTTGATCCAGCCATTTCCGAAGCGCCCTGCAGACACTGTTCAGCACGTAAAAATCTATATTGCAGATAAAACCGTTTTTCTCAAAGATCGGCACAAACTCATCCGGCGGCGTCAGTCTGCCGTGATCGATCCAGCGCACCAGAGCCTCCGCTCCGTTTAAGTCACAGGTCTTCAGATCCACCTTCGGCTGGTAATAGACAACAAATTCCTTTTTCTCCAGCGCATCCTGCATCCGGCTCTCCACATCCTTTTCCCGAAGGATCTGTTTATGGAGCTTCTCATCATAATACACCGGCTCTCCGGTTTCATTATGCCTGGCCAGATAATGCGCAACCGATGCATTTTCCATCACAAGGGACATATCCCTGTCTTCCTCCCTGATGGCATAGACACCGGTAAAGAATGAGATTGAGATATCATAGTCCCTGCCATCCGCCGTTACATGTACCGAAACATTTTTCAGGGATTTCAGGAAATGATCCAGTGTGGCATTGGGTATCATGGCAACAAAGGTATCTCCGCCAAGCCTGCCGACTATACTGTCACTGCCTTTGTTCCGTGCCAGCGCCTCGAGCCGTTTCGCCGCCTCTTCCAGAACGATATCGCCGATGTGATGTCCATACATCTGATTAACAAGCTTGAATTTGATCACGTTCAGATAAACTGTGGAATAAAGCTCTCCCTCTCCCCCGTCGATCCGCTTCTGGCCCTCCGCAAGATAGCCTTCGGCATTGTAGACACCGCTGTCTTCATCGTGGGTTTGAGCCTCATCCTTTTCCAGTCTGTAAAGGTTTACTTCATGGCAGAGATGCAGGAGCCGGACCATCAGCGGCATTTCCGAGGCGATCTCCTTCATCAGCCTGTCATCCAAAGAGGTCGTTTCATCAAGCCAGAATTCATATCGGAATACATGCTCCGCGCCGATCGTTTCCGTATAATCCGCGTCACCGATCAGGGTCGTATCATAACGGCGATACAGAAACTCTGGCTGCCCGGATCCCTCCGTC
>CACZNS010000312.1 GCA_902782575.1 uncultured Lachnospiraceae bacterium | reverse complement strand
CCTCGCCGCTCTCCTCGATGGCCTTGATAACAAGAAACGCTCTCGCAGCCTTCAGCAGGCAGGACTCCTCCACATATACCGTGAAGCCGTAGATGTGCTTGCCGTTTGCGATCGCGTCCTTCATGGCGTTGCGCTGTGCATCCTCCAGTGTGAGGGTGCGGTACAGAGCCTTGTCGTCTCCGCCCGCGGCAGGCGCCGCCTCTTCCTTCTTCTCTTCCTTCGCTGCTCCGTCCTCTGCCTTCCCGCCGGTGGAGCCTCCGTTATTGATATAGTTTTCCAGATCCTGGACTATGTTTTCGTTGTCGTTGTCGCCCTCGTCGGAAGTCTCACGGATCGTATCCACGTACGCTTCCACGGCGTCGAGTGCCTGGAACAGGATATCCATCATCTCGCTCGTCACGGAAAGGGTTCCGGACCGTACGGCGGAGAAGCAGTCCTCCATTCTGTGCGTGAGCATCTGCATCCGCTTGTAGCCCATCGTTCCCGCCATTCCCTTCAGGGAGTGGGCAGCCCGGAAGATCTCGTTGACCGCTTCCTGATTGTCGGGCTCCTGCTCGAGCACCATCATCTGGTCGGAAATCGACTGGACATGCTCTGTTGCTTCATCGAGAAAGATTCCCAAATACTGGCTTACATCCATTGTTCTCTCCTCCTTATTTGTCCGGTTACCTTCCGGAAACTCCAACCTCTTTGGCGACCGCGTCCGCGATCTTCAGGAGCGGATGCACCTCGTTCACGAGACCCGTGTTTGCGATGGCTTTCGGCATGCCGTAAACGGCACAGGTTTTTTCATCCTGGGAGATGATGTAGAGGTTCTTGGACTTGATCAGATTTTTGATCCCCTCTGTCCCGTCAGCGCCCATACCCGTCAGCACCACGCAGCAGATCTCGCCGTAGGCGGTATCCGCCAGAGATTCGTACATATAATTGGCAGCAGGTCTGACGCCTTCGCGGGTCGGCTCCATGGTAAAGTAGATCCGTGTGTGATTGCCGCTCTTGGCAAGCTTCATATGCTTGCCCCCGGGAGCGATGTAGACATGACCCTTCTCAAGGACATCTCCCTCTTCGGCTTCCTTCACATGCACCTTGCTGAGCTGATCGAGCCGCTCTGCCAGGGATTTGGTAAAGCCTGCCGGCATATGCTGGACGATCACCACCGGTGCGTTGAGATTTCCGGGAAGCAGCGGGATCACCGACTGAAGCGCCTTCGGCCCTCCCGTGGAGCTGGCGATGGCCACGATCTTTTCCCCTCCGGCGGGGGCTGCCCTCTTGCGAAGCATGACCGGAGCCTTTGACTGCGCCTTCAGCTCCTCGCTGGTCTCCTTCATGCGGTGAGGCGCGATGGCGCTGCCCGCTCCGGAAACGACCGCAAGGATATCAAGGAACTGCTTCGTAAACTCCTCGCCGGAAGCATCCCGGTAATTGTCCGGCTTCTTGATAAAGTCCATTGCGCCGAGCTCGAGCGCCTGAATGGTCTGGACCGATCCCTCTCCGGTCAGCGTCGAAAACATCATCGTGTGAGTCTTGATATTTGCTTTCTTCAGCTCCCGCAGAAGCGTGATCCCGTCCATCTTCGGCATGTTCACGTCGAGAACGACTGCGTCATAGCGCTTTGCCTTGATCATCCGCAGTGCTTCTTCCCCGTCGTGACCGAGATCCGGCGTATCATATCTGCTGTCGGATTTAATTATATCACACGCTACTCTTCTCATGAGTGCAGAGTCGTCAACTACCAGAATTTTTTTGCCCATTTTCTATCCTTGCCTCCTGATCACAAGTCTTTCTGCTTCTTCCGAAGCCGTCTTTCTTCCTCAAAGATATAGCGGATAATACTTTCGCGTTCCTTCATATCCATATTGATGAACTGCACGTGGTTCTGCCAGGAGTGGTCCCGCCCTTCGATCTTCTCCGACCGGAGAAGCTTTCCGATGATCTCGTATTCCCGGGGCTCGTGTCCCGGGGATGCAAGGGAAAACTTGAAGAGGATCTTGGTGTCATTCTCATACTGCACATCGGAGATGAACCGGGCTCCTCCGCCGCTGATGTCCACGATGATGCCGTCCTGCAGCGTCAGGTCCGTATTGACGAACTGCACGTCCTCCATCTGCGTGACCTGCTTGTATTCCTCTTCTCCCACCTCCCGGCACTTCATGTTCAGCACGCAGTTCAGCCGGTAGTATTCGCGGCGCTGGAATTTCCGCAGGGCCGAGGTCAGCTCCAGGGTCAGGATGTAGATATTGCTTGCCTTATAACGATCCAGCACCCTGCAGTAGCATTGATACAGCCCGTTCTTCGTGTAGAAGCAGATATCGTATTCCCCGTCCACCGGAAGCAGCACCAGATGTCCGTTTTCCATCGGCATATTGACCTTGATCTCGTCGTCGGAAACAACATCATAGATCCGGGTCGCATAGGTCTTGCGTTCCACCACGCCGTCCGCAGTCACCCTCTCTTTGCTCTTTAATTCGGTCAGTTCCAGCTTGTCGCCGGGTATTACATAATCAGTGAGCATAACGGTCCCCTCCGTATTAAGGATCTGTTAACTGAAATGCTTGCCACGTACCATGTTTGCAAAAAAGCTTGCCATCCCCCTCCGGTATACCTGCGCCTCATGAGGGATATCCATCAATGTCATCGCCAGATCCTTAAAGGCCTTGGCGGATTTCGCGTTCGGGTTTGAGATGCAGATCGGCTGCTGCTGCATCACGGCATCCGACAGCTCCTGATCCTGGGGGATGCATCCCAGGTACTCCACCTCCAGCTTCAGGTAGCGCATCACCACCGTGTTCAGCTTATTGAAAAGCTGCTGCCCCTCCACACTGGTCGCCACCTTGTTGGAGATCACCTTAACGCTGGAAGAGCTTTCATCAAAGCTCTCATGGCGCTTCAGCGCCTTAAGGAGCGAATAGGAGTCGGTGATGGAGGTCGGCTCCGGTGTCGTCACCAGCAGGATCTCTCCGGAGGCCACAAGGAATTCCATGACCGAATCCGAGATCCCGGCGCCGGTGTCGATGATGATCACATCGGCGATGGAGTCCAGCTGTGAGAGCTGCTGCACCAGATAGTTGATATAATCCTTTCCGAGGTTGGAAAGGCCTGCGATCCCCGAGCCGCCGGAAATAAAGCCGATGTCAAGCGGGCCTCTGGTGATCACGTCCCGGATGTCCGAGCCCTTATAGATCAGATCCGCCAGGTTGTTCTTCGGCACCGTCCCGAACATGACCTCGATGTTTGCAAGGCCGAAATCGGCATCAAAGATGATGACCCGTTTCCCCATGCGCTTGAACTCCACGGCCAGATTGATCGATACATTGCTCTTGCCCACTCCGCCCTTGCCGCTGGTCACCGTGATGACCCTTGCGGCCTGGGGAGCCGATATCTGATTCTGTTTTATGATACTGCGTAATTTCTCTGCCTGATCCACTTATTCTTTTCCTTCCGGTTTTCCGGTGTTTTTCCTGTCCTCCGACATAGCTTCCTCATCCCTGCCGGATTCGGACCTCTCCCCGTCCAAAAGGCTCCTTACGATGCTCTGGGGATTGAAGACCTCGATATCGTCCGGCACATCCTGCCCGTCCGTGATATAGGCGATCTCCGCCCCGGTGTGAAGTTTGATGTTCAGCATATTGCCGTAGGCATCGGTCTCGTCCAGCTTGGTAAAGATCAGCCGGTAGTCCGCCATCTCCCTGTAAAGATCCGAGATATTCAGGAGATCCCGGTACTTGGTGGTGACCGAGAGCACCAGATAGGTCTCCGCCGGGGTAAGCTTGGCGGCCTCATCCAGAAGCTGCTTCATCTCCTGCCGCTTTTCCTTATCCTTCGGCGAGTAGCCCGCCGTATCCACCAGGATGAAATCGCAGTCCTTAAATTCCTCCAGCGCCCCCTTCAGATCGTCTCCGTTGTAAGCCACACGGAAGGGGATCTCGAGGATCTCGGCGTAGGTCCGAAGCTGCTCCGCGGCCTTGATCCGGTAGGTATCCGTTGTGACCAGCGCCACCCTCCGCTTCTCATTCACTGTAAACTGCGAAGCGATCTTGGCGATGGTTGTGGTCTTGCCCACACCGGTGGGGCCGATGAAGAACACCGTCCTCGCCCCGTCTTCTCCCGTATGGATCCGCCCGGGCTCGCCGAATTTCAGGATCAGCCTCTGGTAGATATTGGAGAGCAGGTAATCAATGGTCACGCCGGGTTTCTTGAGCTTTTCGATCTCATCCACCAGCTCGTTGGCGTACTTCTCGTCCACCTCGTTGTTTACCAGCGTGTTATATATGAGCTTCATGAAGCTCATGATCTGCCTGTCCTCCTCGGACACAGGCTTCTCCGGATGCTTCGGCTCGTCCTCCTTCTCATCGGGCTCCATCACGTTTTTCAGCTGCTGCTCGATCAGGGTGTGGAGATTGTCGATCTTCTCCTCGATGCCGGCGCTTTCCTTCCCGGTCTTTTCCTCCTTCACCTCCGGCTTTTCATCCGGGATCACATCCGTCGGCACAAAGTCCCTGGAATAGGAGACTCTGGGCTTTTCTGCCTGGGAAGCCGGCGTTTTGGTCACAAAGGAAGGGGTTCCGGGCTGGATCCCCGCAAAGGTGCCGCTCTTTAACGGCGG
>CACZNS010000311.1 GCA_902782575.1 uncultured Lachnospiraceae bacterium | reverse complement strand
TGGAGACCGTCGAGGCTTTCAGATGCGTGCTATCGGGATAAGCAGGCAAGCAATTGGTCCAGGTATTTAAGAACCGTTATACCAGGAATGAAAGCGATCCGAAGGAAAGGAAGCTGCTATGCCGATCATCTTCAATATCGATGTGATGCTTGCAAAACGAAAAATGAGGGTGAAGGAACTGTCCTGTGCACTCGGGATCACAATGGCGAATGTTTCGATCCTGAAAAACGGAAAAGCCAGGGCGATCAGGGTGGAGACTCTCGATAAGCTTTGCAGCGTTCTGGATTGTCAGCCGGCGGATCTGCTTGAGTACGAGCCGGAGGTGAAAGTACAGTCCGGAGAGAGTAAGAAAGATAGTGAACCGTCATAAGGGAGGTAAGGAATGATAGGGCATCGAGTCAAAATGATCCTCAGATATTATTTTAATTATACGGTGATCAGCATTCTGGAATTGGGAAGACTGTTTTTTCGAAGACTGATGAAAAGCTCCCTGTTACGAAGTGAATGAGGATGCGCCGGGAAAGGGTCGGATATGCGGATCGTAAATACAGATGTTTATAAGGAGGATCTGAAATTTCATCCGGATGAGATCCGGATCGAAAACGGGCTCTTTGCGGAAACCGGAAAGGCCCAGGAGGGGGAGGAGATATTCGACGGCGGGGGGTGTTATGCGATCCCCGGACTGATCGATATCCATTTCCACGGTGCTATGGGCTATGATGTCTGCGATGCCTCTGTTGAGGCATATGAAAGGATCGCGGAATATGAGGCATCCGTGGGAGTGACTGCGATCTGCCCCGCAACCCTGACGCTTCCGGCGGAGGATCTGGAGCATGTCCTGTCCGCCGGCCTGCAATATGCTTCAAAACAGCATGAGAATGCTTCGGAGCTGACAGGTTTTAACATGGAGGGACCGTTTATCTCCCATATAAAAAAGGGAGCCCAGCGGGAAGATTGTATCCTTCCCTGCGATACCGACCTGGCAGAACGTTTTATACAGGCTTCCGGCGGGCTTGTAAAGATCATAGGGGTCGCGCCGGAAGAAAATCCGGATCATGCTGCCTTTACGGATAAGCTGATCAGGGACGGGATATGTGTTGCGCTGGCGCATACCAATGCGGATTATGAGACTGCCTCGGAGGCCATCCGGGCCGGCGTGAGTCATGCGGTGCATCTTTATAATGCAATGAGCGGTATGACACATCGGGATCCCGGAACGGTCGGCGCGGTTTTTGACAGTGATTCGGTAACGGCTGAACTCATCTGCGACGGGATCCATGTGCATCCGGCTGCCGTCAGGGCCGCATTTGCTCTGCTGGGAGAGGAACGGACGATCCTTATCAGTGACAGCCTGAGATGTACCGGAATGCCGGACGGCCGCTATGACCTGGGAGGCCAGGAAATAAGCAAGAAGGAAAGGCGCTGTACACTGGCGGACGGAAACCTGGCAGGCTCCGTTTCAAACCTCTATGATTGTCTGATCTATGCAGTTCGCCGGATGGATATCCCGCTGGAAAAGGCGGTGGCTTCCGCAACGGTCAATCCGGCAAGAAGGATCGGGGTATACGATCGGTATGGTTCCATAAGCGCAGGGAAAGCGGGGGATCTGGTGCTTCTGGATAAAAACACTCTGAAGATACGTGAGGTGTTTAAGCGGGGCAAAAGGATCCGCCCCCTTTCTGACTGATCAGCGGAGCTTTTTGGCCACAACAACAAAGCGGCCGTTTCTGGTGTGATAGCTGCAGGTAGAGAGAGTGAGGAGTTCGTCGCCCCAGGATATATCCACTCCGGTATCATAGAGCGCATAGTCCTTGACATGGGATGCGTAGTAGTCAAAATCCTTCGGGTCCGAAAGATCCGTATAATAGTAATATCGAAAGCGCTCCCCGTCGTTGTCTTTCTGTTCCCGGTAGATATCAATATCAGGCACATCTTCGGAGAGATCCAGATCTGCGAGAGTGAGAGTGATCTCCTGCGGTTCGGCTGCAGGAGCGGGCTCCGGATTTTCGGAGCCTTCCGGCTGCGGCTCGGGGGCCGGTTCTTCGGCAGAGGAAGAGTCGGCTTCCGCAAGCTTCTTTTCAATACCGGCTTTTTCGATCATCCGGTCCTCTTCCTTACGGTCTTCGTCAGTCTCCAGCTCCTCCTCGCTGGCGACCTGTGAATAAAAAGCCGCAACAAGTTCATAGTCATTTTCTTCATAAAGAGTATCGAAATGAATGATCGAATGGCTTTTTCCGTAGGATTCATCCGCGTATTTCAACAGAGAGCCGAAGCTGCTGCCGTCGCTCATATTATGACCGTAAATCAGAGTGTTGTTATATTCCTCCCGCCATATATCGGCGATGAAAAAGGTGCCTCGCTCCGCCTCGTGTCCGTCGAGGGCACGGTGAAGGAAATAGTTCTGGCTTTTCGGGGTATATACCACCGGAGCATCTATGACAGAGTTGTCGATGGAAAGCCAGCCTGACACATAAGGGTTGATCTCCAGAATATCCTTGTATTTTGAAAGAACTTCCCGCTCCGGCTCCTCTTCGACAGGTTCAGCGGGCCCTTCTTCTTCGGGAAGGGCCTCATCCCCGGGAAGGGCCTCGTCCCCGGAAACGGACTGTACTGAGATTTCTTCATCCGTTTTTCCGCCTCCGGCTGTTCTTAACGGTTCTTCTTTGACCGTTTCCGTTACGGCAGCCTGTGAAGAGGCGTCTTTCTCAACGCCGTTTTTTGCATTTCGGATCGATATCCAGAAAGCTGCGCCGACCACCAGATACAGAAGGCAGGCCAGCAGGAAAAAATAGTTCTTTTTCAGCATAGGTCTATTGTATCACAGATGGACAAGCTTGAAAGAAAAATATGCCTGACGGGGAGGATCTGAAAGCCGCAGGCGGCATCGGGAGCGGATTCGGATTAATGATTGATAAATGATTGTATTTTGTGTAAGATATAAAGTCAGGGTCGAAAGACGGTTGCGGGTAACGATACGGAATAAATGAGACGGAGTACACCGGAGCAATCTGAAAACGGATTTATGCAGCAGTTTGATATATATTATGATAAAGAAGAATATGAGGTACGGAGGCAGCTGAGAGCCGAGCGCCGGGCGGAGCGCGCCCGCAGGCAGCGCAGGAGGTTTATCGCGTTTTGCGCGGTGGGCGGCGGCATTATTCTGATATGTGTCGTCTGCATCCTGGTCCTTGTTTTTATTTTAAAGAAAAATGACGAGAAGAAGATCGCGGAGCAGTCTGAGGCACAGTATATCACCGGTGTTTTTCCGGCTTTTGCGGATGACAGCTACGGAAACGAGGCGGATTCGGAGCAGGCTCTTGCGGAAGGACTGACAATGGAAAGTGTGCCTCTGCCCTCCGAGCCGGCGATGGTGATGGTGGAAGCGGAGGAGATGGAAGGGGAAAACGGACTTGAGACGGAGGCCGGTTCACTGACCGGAGTAGCGGAGCTCAACACCGAGCCGGATGAGGGTACTGAGGCGGTGGAAGAGGCGGTGGACAGCGGCTATGCGATCCTGATCTCGCTTTCGGAGAACCGTGTGCTGGCAAGCAGACAGAGCAAAACAAGGATGTATCCTGCCTCCATGACCAAGGTCATGACGGTCCTGGTGGCCGCAGAGCATTTGAAAAGCGCAGAGGCTCTGGGAGAGATCTTCGAGATGACACAGGCGATCGAACAATACGCTTATGTGAATGACTGCAGCAATGTGGGCTTTTCCGTGGGAGAGAGGGTTACGATCGCGGATCTTTTCTACGGAACGATCCTTCCTTCCGGAGCGGATGCGGCCATCGGTCTGGCGGAATATACTGCCGGATCTCAGGAAGCTTTTGTGGATATGATGAATGAAAAGGCGGAGCAGCTCGGCATTTCCGAAACGACCCACTTTGTAAACTGTGTCGGACTTTATGATGATGAGCACTACAGTACGGCGGCGGATATCGCCGTTATAATGAACGCTGCGATGGATAATCCGATCTGCAGGGAGGCTCTGACCAGGCATATTTATACAACCATGGGCACATCCTTTCATCCGGACGGGATCGTGGTCTCCAATCTGTTTTTGCGGCGTATCGAGGATTATATGCCGTCCGGTGAAGTGCTCGGGGCGAAGACGGGCTTTGTAAACGAATCGCTGAACTGCGCGGTAAGCTACGGCGTGGATGATTCAGGACATAATTACATCTGTGTGACAGGATCCGCGCACGGTGCCTGGCAGGCGATCAGGGATCATATCGCGCTGTACGGGAAGTATTTCAGATGAGCGATACGATTTCCGAGGATATCAAAAACCGTACCTTTAAGCCCGTCTATCTTATCTTCGGGGATGAGGGGTATCTGCGGGAAAACTACCGCAGAAGGCTGACCGAAGCGCTGGTTACGCCCGGTGATACCTTGAACTGGGCTTCTTACAGCGGTGCGGGAGTCTCCGCGAAGGAGGTGGTGTCTCTTGCTTCCACGATGCCGTTTATGGCGGAAAAAAGGGTTATCCTGGTCAGGGACTCCGGATGGTTCAAAACCTCCTGTGAAGAGCTTAAGGATTATCTGGCGGCTCCCGCGGAGGATACGGTTCTGATCTTTGATGAATCCGCCATAAGAAAAGACAATGCGAATTACAAGGCGGTAAAGAAGCTGAACGGTCTGGTTGAGGCAGAGAGCATGAAACCGGATAAGCTGAAGCAATGGGTATCGCGTTTCCTTGCCAGAAACGGAAAAAAGATCCGCGAGGCAACCGTTGAACTCCTGCTCACCAGGGTCGGAACGGATATGTCCATCCTTTCCTCGGAGCTGAACAAGCTGATCAATTATGCGGGAGAGAGGGAGATCATCGAGGATGAGGATATTGTAACAATGTGTTTCAGGAGCCCGTCCTTTTCGGTCTTTGAGATGATCGATGCGATCGCCATGAAGCAGCGGGCAAAGGCTGTCGGTATTTATTATGACATGATCTCCGAAAAGCAGAACTATTACGGGATCTTGGCGCTGATCGAACGGCATTTCCGTCAGCTCATAGTGGTCAAGGAAATGTACGGGAAGAAAGCAAGACCCGCTGAAATAGCGGAAGCGGCGGGAATCCCGGAGTACAGGCTCGGAAAGTATAAAAGGCAGGCGGATAATTACAGCCGCAAAAAGCTGAAGGAGATCCTGGAGGATTGTGTTCAGACCGACGCCCGGACGAAGCAGGGACGGATCGATGATGCTCTTGCGGTAGAGCTACTTATTATAAAATATACGGAATAAAATACCAGGGCGTCGGAGTGAAAAGGTCTTTTGCCCGGCTGCCCTTAGCGGAAAGAAAGGATGAAATATGCGAGAATTACCGAAAGCCGGAGAGAGGTACCGTCACTTCAAAGGAACCGTCTATGAAGTGCTGGCGGTAGCCCGACATACGGAAACGATGGAGGAACTGGTTGTTTACCGCGACAGCGGCAATCCGGATGCGGTTTATGCCAGGCCGATGATAATGTTTATGAGTGAGACGGACAGGAACAAATACCCGGACTGTACCGCTGATTACCGATTTACAAGGATCGACGCGGAGGAAGGAAAGGAAGAGGAACCCCCGCGGACCGCGTCGTGCGGGGTTGACTACAGCAGCGATTCGGCAGTATTATGTAGCGTGGAGCGGAAGCCCCAGAATGCGAACGAAGAAAAACCAGAGCCGGAGAGCGGGATTCCGGAAGGAGTTTCCGCAGATCTGATCCGCTTTCTCGACGAGGATGATTATGAGGAAAAGATCAGGATCCTTGATGAGATCAAAGCACGGGTTGATGACGGCATGGCGGGAGCAATGGGGGCGTCGCTTGATCTCGCTTTAAATGACGGCCCGGTGGAGGCGAAGATCGCCGAGATCAGGAATTATCTGCTGCTGCAGGTGAAGTATGACGGCAGGCATTTACGGGAGCGATATTACAAATAAAGCGTTGGTACAGAGGAGGAAGGAAAACAATGTATTCACTGGATGAGGTGCGGGCGATCGATCCTGAGATCGCGGAGGCGATTGTAGCGGAGCAGGAGAGGCAGAACAGCCATATTGAGCTGATCGCTTCGGAAAACTGGACAAGCAAGGCAGTAATGGCGGCAATGGGAAGTCCGCTTACGAATAAATATGCTGAAGGATATCCGGCACACCGTTATTACGGCGGATGTCAGTGTGTGGATGTGGTGGAGGATCTGGCAAGGGATCGCGCAAAGAAGCTTTTCGGATGCGAGTACGCAAACGTACAGCCTCATTCCGGTGCACAGGCGAATATGGCGGTCTTTTTTGCAATGCTTGAACCGGGAGATACCTTTATGGGAATGAACCTGGACCAGGGCGGGCATCTCTCCCACGGTTCGCCGGTGAATTTTTCCGGGTCGTATTTCAAATGCGTGCCTTACGGAGTAAATGATGAGGGCTTTATCGATTATGATGAGGTCCTTAAAATTGCAAAAGAGTGCAGACCCAAGATGATCGTGGCGGGGGCTTCGGCATATGCGCGGACCATCGATTTCGGAAAATTCCGTGAGATCGCGGACGAGGTCGGTGCCTATTTAATGGTAGATATGGCTCATATCGCAGGTCTTGTGGCGGCGGGACTGCATCCTACTCCCATCGGGATAGCGGATGTGGTGACGACAACGACACATAAGACACTTCGCGGTCCGAGAGGCGGTCTGATCCTTGCTTCCCAGGAGGCAGCGGATAAATTCAAGTTTAACAAGGCTGTTTTCCCCGGTATACAGGGAGGGCCCCTCGAGCATGTGATCGCGGCAAAGGCAGTCTGCTTCAAGGAAGCACTTGATCCTTCCTTCAAGGTGTATGCGCAGGGGATCATCGATAATGCGCAGGCGCTCTGCAAGGGACTTCTCGATCGGGGTCTTTCTATCGTTTCCGGCGGTACGGATAATCATCTGATGCTCTTAAATCTGGTACCTCAGAATCTGACGGGTAAAGAGGTCGAAGCTCTGCTGGATGAGGCGCATATCACTGCGAACAAGAATACGATCCCGAACGATCCCCAGAAGCCGTTTGTGACGAGCGGCATCCGGCTGGGAACACCGGCGGTCACGACAAGAGGCTTCAGGACCGATGATCTGGACAAGGTTGCGGAGGCGATCTCCCTTGTGGTACTTGGCGGAAGCAGTAAGGTGGAAGAGGCAAAAACAATCGTAAAGACGCTCACGGATAAGTATCCGCTGATCTGAAAGCCTCTGCCGTAAGAAGAAACGGACAGATATGGCGGAAAAAAATCGCTCGGTCATCCGGGCTGAGAATGTATATAAGATCTTCAAGCTCGGGCAGGAAAAGGTTCGTGCCCTGAACGGAGTGAGCCTGGACATCAAGAAAGGCGAATTCGTTGCGATCGTAGGCACATCCGGGTCCGGCAAATCTACCCTGCTAAACATGCTGGCAGGGCTGGATAAGCCGACAAAGGGGCATGTGATCATAGCCGGGCGCCACATAGAAAAGATGAATGAGGCGGGACTGGTCAAGTTCCGCCGTGAACATGTGGGATTCATTTTTCAGTCCTACAATCTTTTACCGCAGTTTGATGCGATAGAAAACGTGGCACTGCCGCTTTCTTTCCGGGGTGTCAGCAGAGAAGTGAGAAACAAAAAGGCCGTGGAAGCGCTGAAGCTTGTGGGGCTGGAAAAGTATATGAAGCATCATCCGACCGAGATGTCCGGCGGGCAGCAGCAGAGAGTCGGGATCGCGAGGGCATTGGTTTTGCGGCCGGAGATCATCTTTGCGGATGAGCCCACCGGGAATCTGGATTCCAAAACGACCAGGGATATCTTAAAGCTGATGTGGCAGCTTGTGTGGGAGGAAAAGCAGACGCTTGTGATGGTCACTCACGACAATCGTCTTGCTTCCTATGCCGACAGGCAGATCAGGATCCTGGACGGTAAGATCGTTTCGGATGGAAAAGCAAAGCTGGATAAGATCCCGGAGCTGCCGGTCATGCAGTTGGAAAATGAAGGATAACGGAAGAGAATGATATCGGGAACAATTTGGAAAAAACTGATACGGATCATGGCGGCGGTCATGATGCTTTCCTTCTTTACCGTAAGCGTTCATGCGGAGCCTACCTCTACCTATAATGAAGGCGGAAGCGAAGGAACTCCTGCGGAAAGCGGTGAATATTACAATCTTGCCACAACGACAAACCCCTTTCTGATCCCGGGCAATACCTGGGTGACTCCGGAGGCTGTCCACGGACAGGATTGTATCGTGGTGCTTCCCATCGTCAATATGTTCAAATACAGTATTACGGATGTCATTGTAACACCGAGACTTTCCGTAAAGACAGACGAGTTTCCCTTTGAAATAGATAATACCGGCTATACGGAGAGGATCGCTGCCATGCCCGGGACGGATGCACAGCCGGACTATGCGGCGAGGGTGCATAACTGCGCATGGGTCTTTAAGACAAGGGAAAACGTAAAGACCGGTTACTATAAGCTGGATTTTGATATCACCTATACGGATGCATCCTGTGCGGTGGACACGACCGTGATCTCCGCTTACGTGAAAACGACCGGCCTTCCGGAAAACGGTACGACAGACGGAGAGGATGAGAATAAGAAGCTCTCTACCCCGAGGCTGATCGTAAAAGGATTTACCACAACTCCGGCAGAGGTTTATTCGGGAATGGATTTCACGCTGAATCTGACGATTCAGAATACCTCTGCCGAAACAACGGTGAAGAATCTGCAGCTGGATCTGACGGCAACCGTGGAGGGCACGACGACCATAGCAAGCTACGCGGCCTTCCTGCCGGCTTCCGGTTCCAACAGCTTTTATGTGGCAAGCATTCCGCCGGGAGGCACCGCGGATCTGCAGATGGATTTTCAGGCAAAGGCCGGCCTGGAGCAGAAGCCGTATGTCATGAATATCAAGATGATCTACGAGGATGAAAAGGCCAACCCTTACGAAGGAGCCGGAAGCGTTTCCATCCCGGTGAAGCAGGTTTCGAAGTTTGATATGGGAACTCCCACCGTAGAGCCTGCATCCATCGATATCGGTGAACAGTCCAATATCATGTTCAGTATTTATAATACCGGAAAGACCACGCTTTATAATGTACAGGTACTGGTGGATGATCCGAGTCTGCAGCAGGAGCTGGCCTATGTCGGAAATCTTTCGGCCGGTGCTACCGGCAATGTGGATATGATGGTGACGGGACTGGCTTATCCTCCCGAGGATTCCAACGGAACGGTGTCGCTTCTGATCTCCTATGAGGACGAATCCGGAAATGTTACGAATGTGGAGAAGCCGGTCGAGCTCGTTGTGGAGCAGCCTCCGGAGAGAATGATCATCGGGGATGATCTGCCGGACGGAGGCCTCGAGCAGGAACGGCCGAAATGGCTGCTGCCTGCGATCATCGGAGGCGGTGTGCTGCTTCTGATCATTATCATCATCATTATCGTGAAGCTGGTGAAGCGTCACAGAAAAAAGAAAGAAGAAGCGGAGCTTGCTGATCTGGACTATGAGGATGACGATGACGACGGCGAGGCAAAGCTTCAGGTAAGGGAGCCGCCAAAGATCGAAGAGAATGAGGATGAGGATAAGGATCGGTGAAGCTAAGCGATAAGGTCAGAATGTCGATCCAGTCGCTCCTGAAGAGACGGCTCAGAACCGTGCTGACGATCCTTGGTGTGGTGATCGGTATTGCCGCGATCGTGATCATGATGGCTCTCGGTGAAGGCATGAAGGTGCAGAGCATGGAAATGATCGAGCAGTACGGAGGGATCCGGACTGTGATGGTTCGCGAAGGAAATACCAATAATCAGAGCGGATCGAATACGAAAAAGAAAGGTTCGGTTGATCCGCTGGCCCTGAAGCTCTCTGACGAGACTGTGGATATGATCAGGAATATGGGTCATGTGGAGCTGGTCTCCCCGGTGCTTGAGTTTCAGGCGATCCTGCGGAGCGGAAAGTATACAAACAGCCTTTGGGGCGCACAGGGCATGTCTCTTGAGGCGCTTGCGGATAAGAACTGGAAGTTTGCCTCGGGCGGGCTTCCGCTGAAGGATGAGCCGCTTAAATTAATATACGGGAATCAGGTGCTGCAGGATTTCCGGGAAACAAAGTCCGGTAAGGGATATTATGATACCGGTGTGATGCCGGAAGTGGACCTTATGAACGACACGATCTTTGCGGTCTTCGATACCGACGCTTATTATCAGGCAAACAGCAGCAATGATAATTCAAGGGGAGAAGGGGACAGCGCGGACGGCTCTTCGGATGGAAGTTCTGCGCCGCAGCCGAAGAAATATATCATTCCCACGGCAGGCGTGCTTGAAGGCGGCGAGAATGATTATTATGAATACAGCTGGAGCGTCTATTGCGATATCGATGCTCTGATCGCCCAGCTGAAGAAGGTTTATAAAAACAAGCCGATCCCCGGGCAGCCGACCAAGTCCAACGGCAGTGCCTATAAAAAGATCTACTACAGTTCCATCTACGTGAAGGTGGACGATATCGAAAATGTAACAATGGTTCAGCAGGCACTCACAGATATGGGCTATCAGGCAAACAGTGATGCCGAGTGGATCAGCCAGATGCAGGATCAGTCGAGAGCTCAGCAGGCAATGCTCGGCGGCATCGGAGCCGTGGCTCTTCTGGTGGCGGCGATCGGTATTGCCAATACGATGATGATGTCGATCTATGAGCGTACAAAAGAGATCGGAGTCATGAAGGTTCTGGGCTGTGACCTGAGAGATATCCAGTCACTCTTTCTGCTTGAGGCTGCGTTCATCGGCTTTGTGGGCGGTGTGCTGGGCATCGGGCTGAGTTATGGCGTCTGTGCGATCATCAACGTGATCTCCAAGGCCCAGACAGCGATCATACCGCTCTGGCTAGTGCCCTCGGCACTTTTGTTTGCCGTATTTGTGGGAATGGCAGCAGGATATATGCCGTCAAAGCGGGCAATGAGGCTGAGCCCTCTGGCGGCGATCCGCAATGAATAATGACAAAACGGCGGAAATAGGAATACATCTATAATGGTTTTCAGCAGCTTATCATTTTTGTTCCGGTTTATGCCGGTGTTTTTTCTGATATA
>CACZNS010000310.1 GCA_902782575.1 uncultured Lachnospiraceae bacterium | reverse complement strand
CACCAACGGGATCTATATCTTTGCCGGTTATATGGGAGAGACCTCCTATACTCCGGAAATGACGGATGAGGAGATGCTGGCCGGCATCGGTTCCACAGTCGGCCACGAGATCACCCACGGCTTTGATACATCCGGAACGAAATACAATAAAGACGGATTGGAGGAAAGCTGGCTGCCTGAGGAGGACGGTTATGAATTTACGGATCGTATGGACAGGGTTTCCGCATATTATTCGACCCTGCATCCGTACGAAGCGTCGGGAGCATATGACGGATATAATGTCTGCGGAGAGGCGACGGCGGATATGGGAGGATTGAAATGCGTCCTCAGGATCGCCGAAGATATGGAAGACTTTGATTATGATCTGTTCTTCCGAAGCTATGCCGCGGCTTATGCCTGTCAGAATGATCCGGATACCGAGGAATATTATTTTACCGAGGATACCCATCCTTTGAATTTCCTGCGGGTCAATGTCGTCTTTCAGCAGCACGACGAATTCCTGCAGACATACGGGGTGAAGCCCGGGGACGGGATGTATCTGGAGAAGGAAAAGCGGATCGCGGTATGGTAAAGGCTCCGGATGAGCCTGAAAAAAATAAAAGGGAAAAGCAATGGGCGAAGAGATCATCAGACTGGAAAATGTAAAAAAACAGTACGGCAGACACGAGGTACTGAAAGGGGTCGATATGCAGGTCAACCGTGGAGATATCTACGGTCTGATCGGAAAAAACGGCGCGGGAAAGACGACGATCTTTAAAATGATCCTCGGGCTTTCGGAGAATAACGCCGGCAGCATTTCCATTGCGGGCAGCCGCAGCAGGAAGGAGCTGTTGAAAAACAGGAATAAGATCGGTTTTCTGGTGGGGGCCAGATTTTACAATAATCTGTCCGCCAGGGCAAATCTGAAATATTATGCAATGATAAAGGGAATCCCGGGAAAGATGATGAAGCAGGAGATCGACCGGGTTTTGGAGATCGTAGGCCTTAAGGATGTGAAAAAGCCGTTTAAGAGCTATTCTCTCGGCATGATGCAAAGGCTTGGCATCGCCAACGCGATCCTCGGAAATCCGGAGATACTTCTTCTGGATGAGCCCACAAACGGACTGGATCCCCAGGGAATAGCCGATGTCAGAAATATGATCCGCCGATTTCGGGATGAGTTAAATATGACAGTGATCGTATCCTCGCATATCCTCGGAGAACTCGAAAATACGGCAGACCGTTTCGGGATCATCAATAACGGCCGAGTCGTGCGGGAGATCACACAGGATGATCTGAAGGACAAGCAGAGAGCGATCTCGATCGGCGTGGACGATCTGGAAAAGGCAAGGGAGCTTCTGGCAGCGGGCGGAGTCAGGATCCTTCGGGAGGTGGAAGAGCGCTCTACGCTGGAGGATTACTATTTCAGGCTCATTGAGGGGGCGGAGGAAGGAATCTATGGGAAGACTGATCATAGCGGATCTGAGGAGGATAGCGAAAAAAAGGGGGAACTATCTGTGGGGTATGATCCTGTTTCTGATCATCCTGTTCTGGGACTACAGGATAGACAGCGCGGAGCAGATCAAGATCATACATGACAGTGTAAATTCCGTGGGAATGATAATGATCTCCATACCTGTTCTGCTTTCGGTGTACGGAGATGAGCTGCGCAGCGGTACGATGCAGTGTGCCATCGGAAGGGGTCTTTCCAGGACAGGGATCGTCGTCGGGAAACTCATAGAATGCGCGTTGCTATCTGCCTGTTCCTTTGCGTGCCTGTTTCTCTTCTCCTGGTTTAAGAACTTTATTATGGATATCATACTGACTCCCAGACAGTATGAAATGCTCGCGGTGTATTTCCTGCTTTCCTGGATCCGGCTTCTGACCTGCTTTGCCATCGTTTCGATGCTGACCCTGCTCAGCTGGAGCATGGTCCTTGGGATCCTTACGGACCTTTTTCTGATCCAGATCCTGGAGATACTGCTTAAGGCGATCCAGCAGATCGCTCATGTTGCCGTATATGATTATTCCTTTTACGGGCTGATAGCCGGAGCGTATGCATCGATGGAGGTCGGGAAAACCGAGGGACAGCTTTTAGCTTCGGTGCTGATATATATATGCGGTACGACAATGATTACGGTCCTGTTTTTCAACAGAAAGGAGCTTCCACTATGAGAAGGATGATCAGGGCAGACCTGGCACGTATCATGCGAAAAAAAGGAGTCTGGGTGCTGTTTGCTCTGACCGCCGTATATTTTACGCTGATCGTTCTGGGATTCAGATTTGTTTATGCCTGGGCGGGGGATAGCTTTACCTATGCCGTATGTCTGACACTTCCCGTTCCGGAGTTCTTTTTCGGCCTTTGCATCTTTCTGTGGATATACGGAGATGATTTCGCCTCCATGTCCATGATCACTGCGATCGGCCGGGGACTGACAAAAACGAAGGTGGTGCTTGCAAAGTTTCTGGATACTCTGATCCTGACGATATTGTTTCACTGTATCCTTATTGTGATATTAACCGTGATCCGGCTGGCTTCCGGTACATACTTAACACCGGATGAAGCGGGGACTCTGTATCTTTCTGTCGTTAACGGTGCGTATCAGATCCTCGGATATGTGACCATATCGGCGATCCCGTTATACCTTTTCGGGAGCCTGCCGGCCGCGGTGTTTGTCATGGTAGTGATCTTTGTCCTTATCCCTGCGGTATTTTCCGTGATGACGGATACGACACTGATCCTGACGTATCATATTGAACGGTATTATTACGGTAATATCGGAGACATGGCGGTGGCGGACATTATGCTGGGACTTCCCGGGAAAGGGGCGCTGCTGTTTCTGGCCGGTCTGATAATCTATGCCGGTACGGCTCTTGCGGCATGCATGGTCTTCTTTAAGCTGAAGGAAACGGAGTTCTGAGATCCGTGCGAAATGAAAAGATTTCAATTCACTGATTTGTGTGTTATAGTAACGAATAAATGCGGTCGGGACGGCGAAAAGCCTTGAGTTATCAGGCCGGAGAACCGATAAGCCTGCTTACTGTACGGCAGATCCCGGGACCGGGACATGAAAGGAGGATCCCTTTATGTATGCGCTTGCCATAGTTCCGGCAATCATTCTTTTTATAGTTGTATGGAAATTTGATAAGGCGGAAAAGGAACCGGCAGGGCTTCTGGCCAGACTTTTTATCTGCGGAGCGTGCACCGTCATCAGCGCGGTCCTGATGGGTCTCCTCGGAGATCTGATGCTTCGGGGCTTTGATCAGGGGATCAAACATCTGATCATTATCTTTATCGACAGTTTTATCATTACGGGACTTGTACAGGAGGCCGGAAAGTTTCTTGTATTAAAGAAGCTGACCTGGAAGAACAGGGAATTCAATTATACCTTTGACGGTGTGGTATACGCGGCAGCGGTGTCCCTCGGCTTTACCGTCTGCGAAAACATCGTCTACATATTAAGAAGCAATGGAGACGCAGCTGCTTTCCGGGTGATCCTTTCGGTGCCTGCCCATGTTTTTTATGCGGTGTTCATGGGATACTTTTACAGCCGCGCCCGGTGCGCGGAGGGCTTTAAGGATCCGGAAAATGTAAAAAAGAATCTTGCGCTGGCAGTGTTGATCCCGACGTTCATGAACGGATTTTATGCATTCTGTCTGAGAACGGATAAGACGGTTTTCTTTATCCTGTTTGTCATATATGAGATCATCATTACGGTGATCACCGTAAGGCAGTTTATCCGGATCTCGAAAGAGGATACTCTCATTCCGGGAATGGAATGGACGATCTCATCTGACGACACGACATGGGAGGGAGGATCCGATGAGGGTTAAATGCGATTATTGCGGGCAGATGGTGGATGAGGGGGCGAAGACATGCCCTAACTGCGGAGGCCCCATGCCCACGGTAAACAGGGTGGCCGGCGATCAGCCGAAGACCATTGAGGACCTTCAGAAATGGTATCGGGATCACAACCTTCCTCCCGAAAATATAACGAGATTTTTTATCGGAAAAGATATTAAGGAACCGAAGGCATTTGGCATCTATAAGAATCCTTCGGGGGATTTTGTTGTTTATAAGAATAAATCAAACGGGGAGAGGGTCGTCCGCTATGAGGGCAAGGACGAGGGATATGCCGTTAATGAGCTTTATCAGAGACTGAAAGCCGAGGTGGCGGATCAGAAGGCAAACGCAGCGGCGAGGAGAAGCGCGGGGAAAAGCGGAAGAGCAAACACAAAAAAGGACGGAAAGCTCAGTATCTCCGATATCTTCATGACGATCCTGATCCTTCCGTTTACCAGCCCCATCTTTGCTACGGTCTATGTATTCATAGCCCTGGGAGTGGTATTGCTCTTTGACCGTTCGCCGGCTAAAGGGTATTATACGTATGACGGTAACGACTATTATTATCAGGGATCGTCCTGGTATTCCTATGATTCCGACTCCGATTCCTGGTCGTATGCCTCAAACAGTGAGGAACTCGACTCGGTCATAAATGATGATACCGATAATGACTACAGAGCGGATGATCATGAGGGAACAGCTTTTGAGGATACAGACTGGTATGACAGCGGCTCTTCGGATGACAGCTCCGATTGGGATTCCGACAGCGACTGGAACAGCTCGTCCTGGGATTCCGGCGGCTCCTGGGATTCCGGGGGCTCGGATTGGGATTCGGACTGGTGATCCGAATGGACAGCGGAGCTGGAGAGAAAATGCAAAAATTTTTGCCACAAGGGGCGCGATGATCGTATAAAGAATTATAGGAAACGAAAAAAGTGACTATCTGAAACGGACAACTTGTATTTTTTCGGGAGGAAGACTATGAATAACGAACAACAGAAACGGAAAGAAGCAGAAGGTGCGGTCAGGCTCTCGCATGAAAAACTGAATAAAGTATACGGAGGAGCCGGCGCCGGAAATAAGGAAAATCCCAATATTACGCCTCCGGGTGAACAGGGCGGGGTCAGACGCCCCAGGAAACGGCCATAAGCGATCATATACGATGCATTCCGGATCTGTGGTGATCGGCCGTATATTTGCTCCCGGTTAATCCGAATAAAAAAAGCACCCTCGGGTGCTTTTTTTTAATCGGAGTGACGTGATTCGAACACGCGGCCTCTACATCCCTAATGTAGCGCTCTAGCCAAACTGAGCCACACCCCGATGCTGCATGTCGCTGAAATGCAAGATACTTCCTTATTCCCGCAACTGCATTTAGCATTATAGCAATGTAAAATCGTCATGTCAATGCCGAAAGATAATGTGTCAGAAGTATTTATTCATTATCGGTCTTATCGTTCTTCAGGACAATCCTGCCGCTGTTTCCGAGACTTTCGTTGATCAGGAAATCCACCGCGGCGGCGCCGATCTCGTAATAATCGCTTGCCGCATCATTTCTTAATGACATCTTTTTTTTGTTTTCTTCCATAAATTGCTTGGCTTCTGTCAGATCACTGTGTTTATAGACCTTGCTCCCGATGAACAGGGTTCCCGTTGTGTGATCGAAATGGGTTCCTTCTTCTGACTTCTTGCGGCCGGTCATACCGTATTCTTTTGCAAGCTGCTGGATCAGATTGGATCTGTCAAAACCCCCGTTTTTATTCTGCTGTGCCATTTTTTCCTCCTGATATTTTAGCCGCTTTATTGGTTTGTTTCTTTTTCAGTCATGCTTCTTAAAAATAAATTCCCGCTGGATCTGAAAGCTGATCAGGAACAGGATACAGTCAACAATGATCTTCCAGCAGGTTTCATTCCATCCGGTCAGCCGATGCAAAAGTGTAACGAACAAAGCGCTGAGCGCCAGCTGGCATACAGCCAGAGCAGCGTATTTAAAAGCACTTTTCGTGATGCGGGAATGCGAACGGAAGACCAGTGTCCGGTTGATCATAAAATTCCATATTGCAGAGAGAACACGGGCCAGTGCCGTTGATACCGTGATATATAGGTCATTTGCAGGGAGGCGCTTCTTCAGCAGGCCGATAAAGATCGAAAATAAAATAATATCAACCAGAAAAGAAGAGACCGACGCAAACAGAAATTTACCGAATTGGGCGTAGATCCGTACGGAGTCCAGCAGAGGATTGAAATGAGAACCTTTATTTTCCTCTATATAGATCGTTTTGATCGGGACCTCCACGATCGGGATCTCACACTCCTTGCAGGTGAGGATCTGCTGCATCTCATATTCGTACCGTTCGCCTTTGACGGTTACGAAATCCGGGATCAGCTGCTGCGGGATCGCCCGGAGACCTGTCTGGGTATCGCTTAAGGAGATGCCGCAGAGAGCCTTCATGACACTTCTGGTGATCGTGTTGCCGTAATAGCTTTTCGGTGGGACGCCTGCTTCTTTGAAATTTCTGCATCCGAAGATCAGGGAGTCCGGATGAGCCAGCAGAGCCTCGGCACATTTCAGGGTATCCTCGATGGAATGCTGCCCGTCACTGTCTACGGTGACCACACCCGGTGTTTCCGGATAATTGTTTCTGATATGGTTCAGGCCTGTTTTGATCCCTCTTCCTTTTCCCATATTAATACAGTGCCGCAATACATCGCAGCCGTATGTATCGCCAGCCTCCCTGAAGAAATGCCTGTATTCCGGCGAGGAACCGTCATCTACGCAAACAATATGCGAAAAGCCGGCTTCTTTTAACTCCCCAATAAGGCGTATCATTTTCTCGTCGGGATTCAGGGACGGGATCAGGATCACCGCATCAGATGCTTTAACATCCATATCAATCTCCTATGACTTAATGGCCTTATTCTATCACAATATTTATGAAAAGAACAGTGGCGGGACAGCAGAGGTCCAGGATCGGAAATATCGAATAACAATAAAAATTTATTGAAAAGCAATACTTTTCCTGTTATAGTGGAGAAGGTAACCTGGTATAACGGTCGCAAAATATCTGGACTAATGCGACGAATGCTTGCCCGAGAGTGCGTATCTGAAAACGTAGGCGTAGCGGGGT
>CACZNS010000309.1 GCA_902782575.1 uncultured Lachnospiraceae bacterium | reverse complement strand
GTGGAGACCGCCGAGGCTTTCAGATGCGTGCTGTCGGGATAAGCAGGCAAGCATTGGTTCCAGATATTTAAGAACCGTTATACTTGTTTTTGGCGTTTGCGGTTCAGGAAAATACAATTGCTTTATTCGTTTCCTGTAAGCCCCCGGGATCCTACAGTTTCTTAAATCTTTCCACCGCCTCCAGGGTGTTCTCCCTGCTTCCGAAGGCGGTCAGCCGGAAATAATGCTCTCCGCCCGGTCCGAAGCCGGAGCCCGGAGTGCCCACGATATTCGCCTTTTCCAGAAGATGATCAAAGAATTCCCAGCTCGTCATATGATCCGGCGTTTTGAGCCAGATGTAGGGCGCGTTCACCCCGCCGGAAACGCTGTAGCCCGCTGCCCTGAGGCCCTTTAAGATGCATTCGGCATTGCCCCTGTAATACGCGATCTGCTCCCTGATCTGCTCCCTGCCCCGGTCGGAGTAGACCGCCTCTCCGGCTCTCTGTACGATATAGGGGGCTCCGTTGTATTTGGTCCCGTGGCGTCTGGCCCAGAGACCGTGCAGCTTCACGCCGTCCGCTTCCAGCTCCTTCGGGATCACGGTGAAGCCGAGCCTCAGCCCCGTAAAGCCCGCCGTCTTGGAGAAGGAACGGAATTCGATGGCGCAGGTTCTCGCACCCTCGCACTCGTAGATGCTGTGGGGTACGTCCTCCTCGGTAATATAGGCTTCATAGGCCGCGTCAAAGAGGATCACCGAATGATTTTTATTCGCATAATCCACCCACTCCTGCAGAGCGCTCCGCTTCATCACCGCCCCGGTGGGATTGTTCGGGAAGCACAGATAGATCAGATCCGGAACCTCCTCCGGGATCTCCGGCAGGAAGCCGTTTGCCTCAAGGCAGGGCAGATAGATCACATTTCCAAAGCGCTCCTTCTCCGGATCATATGCTCCCGTCCGGCCCGCCATCACGTTGGAATCCACATACACCGGATACACAGGATCACAGACCGCGATCCTGTTTTCAAGAGAAAAGATCTCCTGGATATTACCGCAGTCGCATTTCGCACCGTCGGAGATAAAGATCTCATCCGCGGAAATGTCGCAGCCCCGCTCCCCGTAATCCTTTTTTGCGATCACATTCCTTAAGAAATCATACCCCAGATCCGGCGCATAGCCCCGAAAGGTCTCCGCCCTTCCCATCTCATCCACCGCTTTATGCAGCGTATCCACGATCTCCTCCGCCAGAGGCTGCGTGACATCCCCGATCCCCAGCCGGATGATCCGGGCTTCGGGATGTGCCTCCGTATACTCCCTGACCTTCCTTGCGATGGTTGAAAACAGATAACTGCCGGGCAATTTTAAGTAATTATCATTTACCTTTGCCATTGTGTTTTTCCTCCAAAAAAAGGCACCCCGGTACCTCCGGGACGCCTTTGTCCGTAATGCTTATCAGTTTATGGTTATCGTTTTTGTAATTGCCGTATCGTGAGCCTCAAAATCCCTGCTGCCGGCGTTTGCGGCACAGGATGCAACCATTACTTTATTCGTTAACTATAGCTTCCAAAGGGCCGGTTGTCAATGATCTTTCCGCGGAAATCCCGATGCCTCCTGCTTTACGGTTCCCTCCGCAAAAACAGCAGATAATCTTTCCGATCACAGAGCCATTTCCCTCTCAACCGACACCCCGTAGACCGCCTTTTTTCCGGCGGCAAACTTCAGAAACAGGCGTTCTGACATGACATTCTGGGTGTTTGCAAATAGTTTGACGTTATCTCCGTATTTCTCAAGTATTTTCTGATACGATAACCAGAAGATACCTGTAAGAGCGCCTGAGTATTCTAATGTGTCATCTAACAGTGTACAGACATAGTCTACAGAGATACCCTGCTTTCTTTCAGACATCAGGATACATCCGCCCACATTTCCGTTTTTTGCAAGAAACACGGAGCTGATCTCACCGTCATAGCGCCTCCTGTCTCCCGGGTCAATATAGAGCATCTGATTTTTAAGAGGTGTCTTGGGAGAGGGGGTATAGCCTTCCCCGAGAGCAGTCAGATCCTGCCGCAGCTGCGCCCAGAGGCTTCCCGGAATATCTTTTAAGCATTTATAATTACCTTCCGGAATATCTGCCAGCAGATTCTGAAGTCTGGATTCGACATACAGAACCGGGATGGAATAGATATTGGATCTTTGAACCTCTGTAAATTTAAGCGCATCAAAAAACGCATCCGCCGCAGGATCCGCATTGGGATCCAGACAGTATTCGAGACAGATCTCATCCGCAAGGGATCCTCTCGCCATATTAACAAGCCCTGACACAAGAGCGCGCCCGATACCCTTCCTTCGCATATCCTTTTCCACCGCGATATGGGTAATGTACCAGGAATTACCCTCCATTGTCGCAGAAAGGATCCCGACGGTTCTTAATTCCCCTTCGACCTCCTCTGTTGCGCAAAACAGTACCGGTTCTTCCTCCGCAACACCCTCGGGCAGCATATCCATAACAGCAGCCCTCTCCTCATCCGAAACCAGAAATATATTCATATCTTATCTATGTCGCTCCTTTCTCCTTTAAATTGCTCAAACAGATCATCTAGTATAACGGTTCTTAAATACCTGGACCAATTGCTTGCCTGCTTATCCCGATAGCACGCATCTGAAAGCCTCGACGGTCTCC
>CACZNS010000308.1 GCA_902782575.1 uncultured Lachnospiraceae bacterium | reverse complement strand
GGAAAACTTATTTCCGGGCGTCGTATACATCCACGGAGCCCAGCAGATCCTGGAAATCACCGGAAATATCGACTGTTCTCGGAGTTACGATATAGATACTCTTGGAAATCTTCTGAAGATGTCCATCCAGAGCCATGCTGGCACCGGATGTATAATCCATTACTCTCTGCGCGTCATTCCAGTCGATCCCCTCCAGATTGATCACGACCGTTCTGTTATCAAGCAGAGTATCCACGATCGCCTTGCTGTCTTCCACGGATACGGGCTTGATCACGCAGACCTGCATGCCGTCATTCTTCAGAGCAGTTCTCTTCGTCCTCGGCATAGGTGTCACCTTGGAACGAACCGGACGGGACTCTTCCTCGTCATCCTCAGCAGCTCTTAAGGAACGGCGCCTCGGTGCTACATCCATTTCCTCATCATCGTCATAATCATCCTCATAATCTTCATCGGTCAGACGCATCGTATTGAGAAATCTGTCTAAAACTCCCATCGAACTCATTTAGATATACCCTCCTGCGGTAATTTTTTCGGAAAGACTACCCCTAACGTTATGACATGGAATAATCTCTCTCCCCAAAGATTCCGGTTCCGACCCTGACCATCGTCGCTCCCTCTTCGACTGCTACCTGATAGTCACCGGTCATTCCCATTGACATAACATCGACATGACTACTATACTTCAGTTTACTCTTTATGTCAACAATTATTTTTCCCATCTCAACAAAATATTGTCTGTTTTCTTCGGGATCTTCAACATATGGTGCTATGCACATCAAGCCTCGGACATTTACATAAGGTAGTTTACGTATTATCCTGTCCACAAGCTCAAAGGTATCCTCTTTCCGGATCCCGTACTTGGTCTCCTCATTTCCGATATTGATCTCGATCAGGATATCCACCTTCGGAACGCCCTTTTTCTCCGCCTGCTTATTGATCTCCTCCGCCAGCTCATAGCTGTCCACTCCGTGGATCAGGCAGACCTTATCCACGATGTATTTAACCTTGTTGCGCTGCAGATGTCCGATCATATGCCAGTGGATATCCTTCGGAAGCTTTTCGTATTTATCCACCAGCTCCTGAACCTTATTTTCTCCGAATTCCCGGATCCCGGCATCGTAGGCTTCCTTCAGATCCTCCACCGGCTTGGTCTTGCTGACCGCGATCAGGGTCACCTCATCCCTGCTTCTCCCCGCCCTGGCGCAGGCCTCGGCGATATTCCGCTCCACTTGCTTCAGATTGTCGGTAATGCTTCCCATTTGTCGCCCCTTTCTGTTTTCCTATGACTTTATGCGGACGAGATCGGTAATTGTCCGCATAAATCCCGCGTCCGCGGGACTCCCCCTGCCTCCGGCAGGCGTCGGTCGAGTACGATTCTTGATTTTCTGATGAAAATCAAGACCTATGACTTTATGCGGACGAGATCGGTAATTGTCCGCATAAATCCCGCGTCCGCGGGACTCCCCCTGCCTTCGGCAGGCGTCGGTCGAGTACGATTCTTGATTTTCTGATGAAAATCAAGACTCTATATACTGGCTCCTCCGCCGATGTTGATCCCGATATCCGTATTCGTCACAAAATCCTCATCGCTGACCCCGTCGCCGTCCAGTACGATGTAGTCATATACCTGCAGGTCATACTGGGAGGTGGAGCTTACGATGGAATACTCCTGATTCGAGGTGATGATGACGATATTGGTAAATTCCGCGTAGCCCTTGTTCATATTATAGACACCCGTCAGGACATCCCGATCCCGGACCGTATAGTTTTCGCTGGAATCCGGCTTGATCAGCACATCTCCGCTCTGGATCACGCCGATATCGACATAAAGCATCCCGTCTACATTATTATACGCATCCGCCGATACAAACTCCGTGGACTCGCTGCCGTCCTCGAGATAAGTACGCCGGATAAAGCCGGTCACATCTCCTTCCCCGGTCACCTGATATTCCTCCGGCACCAGGAAGAACTCCCTCTTGACGATGGCGGAATTCGGCACCTTCAGCCCCTGCACCTCCGCGACCAGAAGCTCCAGGTCCACATACCGGTCGGAGGCAAAGGTGATCATGGAATTGGTAAAGGAAAGCTCGCAGTACTCTCCGTCCTCGTTTTCCAGCATCCGGATCTTTCCCCAGGATTCGTAATCGTTTTTCAGGAACCGGACCTTGACATAGGATTCCCCCTCAAGGGTTTCCCTGATCTCCTCCTCGATGGGGATCACCACCGACCAGTTTTCATCCGTGATGAGCTTAAAGGCCGTATCGCCGGGCGAAACAAGCCTGCCGTCAATGAGCTGGGTCTTCGGATGCTCTGCCTCTTCCAGGATCTCCCGGTTCACCTCGGAGGGAACCAGATTTTCAAATCCGTCCATATTATAGACCACCACCCCCGAGTCGGGCGAATAGCCGAGGCTGACCAGATCCGAGGAGGTATTGCCGGAAATGCTCTGAAGATTGGCAAGGGCACTCTGGTTTGCCAGCTTCTGGATCGTCCCCTCCAGGCTGCTCTTTACCGCATAGATATCCTTGAACTGATCATCATGGTAATTCATGCGGTAGCCGGAGATCTCCGCCCTGAGCTCCTGCAGATCGTCATTTGAGAGAACGGCGTTGATCTCCCGGGAATCCTCGATCATCTCCGCCAGCACTCCGCTTTCGTCGATGGAGTAGACCAGGCCGCCGGAAGCGGTATGTTCATTTTCCTTTGCGTAATAATTGATATATCCGGGTGTGTTGACGCTTACGGGAATCTCTTCCCGGATCGCTATCCCGCGATAAGCGGAATTAACAGCAAGCGAACCCATCGTGACCTCGTAGCCGGTCAGATGGGTCGTATGCATATAAGCGTATAAAATAAAAAGAATATAGATAAAGATGATGCCGAAGATTACGATTCCGGCATTGAAACGATGCCGCCCTTTCAAAGAGCTACGATAACCTTACTCTGCAGATCTTCCGGCAGAGCGTCCTTTTCCAGAGAAATACTGATCGTTACGGTGACATTGAATTTGGTACTGACTTCATCGATCTTCTTAAGAGAATCCGCCACATTGTGACTCTCCACGGATGCAAGGATCAGATAGCCGTCCAGGAAAAGCTGCTCCAGATCATGATCCGCCGAAATGATCCCGCTGACGAAGCCCGTAAACTCCTCTGCGGATTTAACGTTATACTCGCTGACATTAACGAGACGGATGGTGTTTTTCAGCTCGAACATATGGGATGAATCTTTATCTACGAATACCAGATTCCCCTTTGCGTTCTTCGCTGCCTCGTTCACCTTATCAAGCAGAATCTTGGTCTTTCCTTTTCCTTTTTCACCGATGATCAGTTGTATCATGGGCGTGTACCTCCTTAATATTTTATTTTATTATTATAACCAAATACCGTACAAAAGACAATCATTTCCGTTTCAGGACATCAATTCGATCATGCTGCTGGTCTTCTCGTAGCATACCTCGGCATTATCCGCCTTCATCACAACGGAAATATAGGAGTTTCCGGAGGAATCCTTGACCAGAAGCACCAGATTCGCCCCTGCGGCAGCCGTGGTTCCTGTCTTGCCTCCGATGACGGTTGCCTGAGTGGGAGCCGTGGCCCTGCCGGTGAGATACCGGTCCGTGGAGGTGCAGGTAAACTCCACCTGCTCTCCTCCGCCGGACTTATACATGGTGGAATACTCCGGCATCCCGATGATCTCAATGAATTTCCCGTATTTGATGGCCTCATTGAAGATCAGATACATGTCATAGGCCGTTGTATAGTGGTTTTCATCCTGCAGGCCGTGAGGATTGATAAAGCTTGTATTGGTGGCGCCCAGCCGCTTTGCCTCATTGTTCATCAGCTGGGTGAAGCCCTCCACGGAGCCGCCCACGTTTACGGCGATCAGATTGGCCACATCGTTTGCGGAATAGATCAGAAGCATATGAAGGGCCTGGTCCAAAGTCATGGTATCGCCCACCTGAAGCCCCACCTTCTGCACATCGTTTGCAGTCATGACACAGCTCTCATCCGCGGTCAGGATCTTGTCCATATCGCAGTTTTCCATCGCCACAAGCGCTGTCATGACCTTGGTAAGGCTTGCGGGATAAAGCTGCCGGTACGCATTTCTGCAATAAAGTGTTTTCCTGTTTTTAACATCAAAAAAAACGGCCGATCCGTACGAACCTGCGCCGGTACTGATCTCATTTTCCGACGGGGAATCCCCCTCCGGGATGCAGAGACCGGACGCAAAAGAAGCAGCCGTATTATTGGCATCATTAAATTCAAAGCGGTAAGCGCTTTTAGTCGTATCAGAGTCGTAGGGCATTTTGATATCCTGAGTGCTCCCGCAGCCCGTCTGCAGGAAT
>CACZNS010000307.1 GCA_902782575.1 uncultured Lachnospiraceae bacterium | reverse complement strand
GTGGAGACCGTCGAGGCTTTCAGATGCGTGCTATCGGGATAAGCAGGCAAGCAATTGGTCCAGGTATTTAAGAACCGTTATACCAGCTCCGCAAGCTCGTACATGAGCTTTTCGGAGGCATTCCAGCCCAGACAGGGATCGGTGATGGATCTGCCGTAGACCATATGATCGCTGATCTTCTGATTGCCGGGCTCGAGATAGCTTTCGATCATCAGCCCCTTTACAAGGGAGCGGATGTCCTTGTTATGCTTCCTGGAATGAAGCACCTCCTTTGCGATCCGGACCTGCTCGGCGTACTTCTTGCCGGAGTTCGCGTGATTTGTATCCACCACACAGGCCGGATTCTTCAGTTCCCGTTCGTAGTATTTCTGAAAGAGCAGCTCCAGATCCTCATAATGATAGTTTGGGATCGGATTGCCGTGCTTATTCACCGACCCCCTGAGGATCGCGTGGGCCAGAGGGTTGCCGTCTGTCTGCACCTCATGTCCCCTGTAGGTGAAGATGTGCGGATCCTGGGCCGCCACGATGGAGTTCAGCATGACGGAAAGATCCCCCGAGGTGGGGTTCTTCATGCCGGAGGCCACGTCGAAGCCGGAGACCACGATCCTGTGCTGCTGGTCCTCCACGGACCTTGCACCGATGGCGACATAGGAGAGGATGTCCTCCACATATCCCCAGTTGTCCGGGTAGAGCATCTCATCCGCGGCTGTCAGTCCGGATTCCCGGATAGCCCGGATGTGCATCTTGCGCATGGCGATGATGCCCTTGTAAAAGTCCGGCTTACCCTCCGGATCCGGCTGATGGACGATGCCCTTATACCCCTCCCCCGTGGTCCGGGGCTTGTTGGTATAGATCCGGGGGACGATCAGGATCCGCTCCCTGACCTTCTCCTGCACCCTGGCCAGGCGGCTTACATACTCGCAGACCGGATCCTCATGATCCGCCGAGCAGGGACCGATGATCAGCAGGAAGCGGTTGTCCTTACCCGTAAGGATATCCGTGATCTGCCTGTCCCTTTCCTTTTTTACCGCCACACAATCCGCCGGCATAGGAAATTCTTCCTTGATCGCATCCGGCGTCGGCAGCTGCATAATGTACTTCATTCCCATTCTCTGATACGCTCCTGTTCTGTAAGAAATGTGCCGTGCCGCAGCTCCGCTTACGGTTACGGTTACGCCGCCGCGCCGAGACTGCGCTGTCTGTCCCGCTCCGCTTATGCCGCAGCACGAAAAATACAGGGTGAGTATAAAGGAATGAAAAGATTTTTGCAACTCGTACCGCCTGCATGCTATACTGATAAAGGATCTGTCAACGCGCGCTTTTGAGGGAGAGGAATGGCGGAAAAGACGGTAGTGGTCGGGATGTCCGGAGGAGTGGACTCCTCTGTGGCGGCATATCTGCTGCACAGGCAGGGCTACAGGGTGATAGGTGTGACCATGCAGATCTGGCTGAACCAGCCGCTGTATGAGCTCTCGCGCATGGACGGGTGCTGCTCCTTAAGCGCCGTGGAGGATGCGGAGAAGGTGTGCGGGGTGATCGGGATCCCCCATGAGGTGGTGAACTTCAAGGAGATCTTTCAGGAAAAGGTGGTGGATTATTTCACGGAGGAGTATCTGCGGGGCAGGACGCCGAACCCCTGCATCGCCTGCAACCGGTACGTGAAATGGGAGACGCTGCTTCAGTGGGCCCTTGCCCGGGGCGCGGACTATATCGCCACCGGGCATTACGCCAGGGTCGAAAGGCTTGAAAACGGAAGGTATTCCATCCGGAGATCCGTGACAGAGGCAAAGGATCAGACCTATGCGCTGTACAATCTGACCCAGGAGCAGCTGAAGGCGACGCTGATGCCGGCGGGAGATTATGAAAAGGCAGAGATCCGGGAGATCGCAAGGGAGGCGGGGCTTCCCGTATCGGATAAGCCGGACTCCGAGGAGATCTGCTTTATCGAGGATAATGATTACGCGGGCTTCCTGGACCGGGAGGCAGCGGGCAGGGTCCCTCCTCCGGGCAATTTCGTGACAAAGGACGGAGAGATCCTCGGCAGACACAGGGGGATCACCCATTATACCATCGGCCAGCGCAGAGGGCTTGGGCTTGCCATGGGGCATCATGTATTTGTGACGGAGATCCGACCCGGCACCAATGAGGTGGTGATCGGAGAGGACGGGGACGTATACGGAAGAGAGCTTGTCTGTAACGGGATCAACTTTATGTCAACCGATGCCGGGGATTTCCCGGTGGGGGCCGAGAAGCATTTATTCGGCAGGATCCGCTACCGCCATCCGGGCGAGTGGTGCACGGTGAAGCGGAGCGGGGAGGATGAGCTGACGGCGGTTTTCGATTCGCCGGTGCGGGCGGTCACTCCCGGCCAGGCAGCGGTGTTTTATGACGGTGATGTGATCTTCGGCGGCGGGGTGATCGCCGGGAATCAGTGACAGAGATACAGAGGAGATGCTTTGAAGGAGAGACAGTATTCATTTGATGTGATCCGGGCGGTATGCACCTGTGTGGTTGTGATGGTGCACTGCGGCTTTGTGTATGTGGAATACAATATCGCAGGTCCCCATCCGGTACTGATGACCTATGCCAGCGGCAACTGGGGAGGGTCCTTTGTTTCCATGTTTTTCATGCTGAGCGGCGCGGCCCTCTATTATAACTGGAAGGACCGCTTGAAAACCGTGTTCGGAAAGAACGGACTGCTTGATTTCTACTGGAAGCGGTGGATCACGCTTTTCCCCATGTTCTATGTGGCATGGCTGATCATGTATGTGATCAACTCCCGCAAGCTCGGCACCTGGTACTGGGCCGGGCCGAGGAAGATCATGTGGCTTACGGCCATCGGGATGGACGGCTATTTCATGCACCACGGGCTCAATTACTACTGTCTCGGGGAATGGTTCCTGGGGGCCATCATCATTTTATATCTGATCTATCCCCTGCTGCAGTTTTTATTCCGTCATCTGAGATGGGTCACCACCATCCTTCTGACGGTGATCTTTGTGTTCAATATCTACCGGCACCTCCTCTCCAGCATGGAGAATACGAACCTTTTCATCTGGCTGGTGAAATACTACAACAGCCACATCATCATGCCGGACAGCCGGTGCGTATGGACCTGCCTTTTCGGCATGTGGCTCGGCATGCTCTTTATCGAATATAAGAAGCAGATCGTAAAGCTTCCGGTGGCGGCTGCCTGCCTTGCGGGGATCCTGATCCTTGCCATTGTCCCGATCCCTCTGCAGGAGGTCATTGCGTCAAACATCATGGGAAGCCTCTGGTTCATCCTTCTGACCTGGGTTACGGATTTCGTGGTGGGGAAATACAGGGAAGGGTGGTTTCACAATCTGCCCGCAAAGCTCTTTGCCCGTCTGATCCGCTTCCTCAGCAGGTATTCCTACGGGATCTTCCTGACCCATCATGTGATCCTTTACGCATTGATGGAGCACTGGAGAGACGGGGAAGTAAAGAATATGGCATTGAG
The DNA here is from genome assembly GCA_902782575.1 of uncultured Lachnospiraceae bacterium. Taxonomy (GTDB): domain Bacteria; phylum Bacillota; class Clostridia; order Lachnospirales; family Lachnospiraceae; genus NK4A144. Next base: position 1,478 of record CACZNS010000307.1, on the reverse strand, counting down.
CATCTTTCTCATCCTCTGCGAGTTTGTATTCTCCTCCCTGGCCTCGGTGGTGCTTACCGAAGGAGTCGGGTTTGTGCTGAAGCAGATCGGGAAGGGCTGGAGGAAGCTCACCGGCGGGATGAGGCAGGCAGCCTGAAGAGAGAAGTGCGGAGGGAAGGCAGGCTTTATGGTTTACAGGATCAAAGCGGAAGCTCCGAGCGCTGCCTGCGCTCAAAGACCGAATAGCTCCGGTAGCCGCATTCTTTGAGGATCTCTGCGACGGGTTCAAAGTCCCGGGCAAGATCCTTTGTACAGTGTGCGTCCGAGCCGATGGTGGGAGGCATCCCCCCCAGCTCACGGTATCTTCTGATGATCGGGACGGCCGGGTTCGGACCGTTCATGCCGGAACGGAAGCCGTTTGAATTGATCTCGATCACCCTGCCCCCTTCAATGATGGTTTTTAACAGTTCATCCAGCACATCAGCGAATCTTTCATATTCAAACACATGGGACCTGTCGGTCCTGTAGCGGAGAGCGTAGTCCAGATGCCCGTAGGCGTCGTAATCCGTAAACCGCCTCGCGCAGGAAAGCTCCGCTTCAAAATAAAAGCGGCAGGCCGCGTCCGTATCCTGAAAGCTCTCCCAGTACGCGGGGTAGTAGGGATCCTTCCCTCCCGCGAAATGGGAGGAGCCGATCACGAAATCAAAGGGAAACTCCTTCGTATATCCGGCAAAGTGCTCAAAGACCTCATCCGTATCCTGCAGGCCCAGTTCCACGCCGAAGAGCACCCGGATCCGGTCCCGGTACTTTTCGGAAAGCTCCAGATATTTTTCATGATAGCTCCGGGTGTCCACGATGAACGCACCCGGCCCCTCCGGAAATACCGCACCGAAGTCGTTGTGCTCGGTGAAGCAGACCGTGTGCAGGCCCATGCCGGCAGCGGCCCGGATCATGCTTTCCATATCGGAGATCCCGTCGGTGGAGAAGGTTGTGTGAAGATGAAAATCTGTTTTGATCATGACAAAGATACTACTTGAATTCTTCCTGCAAATCAAGTATGATAGAAACGCTGACCGGATACTGCGGGCAAGTGGCATATCCGCGAAAGCCGCTTTGTGACACGAAAGAAGCGTTTCGTTTACATTTTCAATTTTTTTAGGAGGAATTCAAAATGGCAGTAAAAGTTGCAATTAATGGTTTCGGACGTATTGGTCGTCTGGCTTTCCGTCAGATGTTCGGCGCAGAGGGATTTGAGATCGTTGCCATCAACGACCTTACATCTCCCGAGATGCTGGCTCACCTGCTGAAGTATGATTCGACACAGGGACGCTATGAGCTCTGCGACAAAGTGACATCCGGCGATGATTCCATCACGGTTGACGGCAAGAAGATCACGATCTACAAAGAGTCCGACGCAAAGAACCTTCCGTGGGGCGATCTTGGCGTAGACGTCGTGCTGGAGTGCACAGGCTTCTATACATCCAAGGATAAGGCTCAGG